>CATMOE010000010.1:0-78386 GCA_950072105.1 uncultured Dehalococcoidia bacterium | reverse complement strand
TCTACAACCGGGTGCGCCCCCACCAGGCTTTAGGCTACCGGACACCCCAGGAGATGTTCCAACGGGAACAGCCAAGGGAACGACCAGCAGGGCAAGAAGTGGTTTTAATTCCCGGAGTCAACACAACTCCTCTGGCAGCGGAAGACTCTCTTAATCTAGCCCCGTTATTGTTCAAATAACCGGGACCACCTCATTGCTCCAGCCAGTCCGCCCCGGATCCCGTGAAGCCTTCGACGGTGAGCGCGCCCTTGCGGTCGAACATGCTGATCTCATGCATCATGTTTTCCAAGGTGCCGCCAAACTTCCACTCTCGGTCGGTCGGGTAGTAGTAATGGGGCGAGATGAATACGTCGTAACCCTTTCCCTTGGCGGCCCGGAAGAGCTGTTCGATGTGCCCCACGGTGACGTTTGCTTCGACGCTGGCGCCCACCAATCCCCAGGTTAACCCATCGGGGCTGAGGAAGTCGTTCTGAGGGTCCGTGATGACGATTGCCGTGTCTTGCGCGCTGTAAGCCATGATGTTCTTCTCCCTTCGTGTGATTGATTTGAAAATCCTGCCGCCGATGCGGTCTGCAAGGATAATAAGGCCACCCATGTGCGGATAGGTCCGCGAAACGTGCCGCGCCGTCCGGGTTTTCATTGTTGCACGAATTATGGGAGAACTGCGGCGATGTTACTGGACAAACTCCTCGATTACGTGACCGTTCACTCCGAGCCCTTTGCTACGTGCCTGCTGAGCTCGGGCTGGCGGTTGCGGCTGTCCGGACCACCCGGCGTCATGTTTCATTTCGTCATGCAGGGAAGCGGTATTCTGCGGGGGCCGGAAGGGGAAGAATACCCGCTGGAGCGCTTTTCTCTGGCCGTGGTGCCCAGCGGCGTTGGTCACACTTTGGAGTGTGGCATAAACGTGCAGTCGGAACGGGTCATTGAAGCGCCCCCAACCGGTGAGGGCGTCGTCCGCTTGGTCGCTGGAAATCAGGTGTCCGCTGAGCTGCGAGTAGCCTGTGGGGCGGTAAACGTAACCTATGGTGATTCACTGGGCCTGTTTCATCGCCTGCGTGAAATAATCGTTGCCGACCTTTCCGGCTATCCCCAGGTACGGCTTGCCTTCGAGGGGATCCTCGCCGAGCAGGGTGGCGCCACTGAGGGGAGCGCGACGTTAACCAAGGCGCTTATGACCCAATGCATCGTGTATCTATTGCGTTACTTGACCGAACAGTCCGACGGCCGGTTGCCCTGGTTGCCGGGATTGGAGGACCCGAATCTTTCGCGGGCGGTTGACGTGATATTCGAGCATCCCGAAGCGCCGCATACGGTCGACTCCCTTGCCGATGAGGCGATCATGAGCCGGTCCGTGTTTGCCGAGCGATTTCGAGAAACCTTTGGGTCCACGCCGATAAGCTTCCTGCACGATATGAGGCTACGGAAGGCCGCCGAGCAGTTGCGCCAAAAGGGGTCGACATCGATAAAGCAGGTCGCCCACCTGGTGGGATTCAACAGCCGCAGTCATTTTTCGCGGGCCTTCAAAGACCACTTTGGCGTATCGTCGGCGGCCTTCCGTGAAGGTCTGGAATCGCATTAGCGGATGCAAATGTTGACCTAAGACTGCCGGGAATCGCAATGGGGCGGAGCTGGGGCGCGGGCCAAGATAATGAAGATTCCTCCCAGAATGTGGGCACAGAGCGCGGTCCACACCAACAATCTGTAGCTGCCGGCGATGTCGTAGATAACCGCTCCCAGGCTTTGGCCAAGTCCCAACCCGCCCGCTTCGAAAGGCCGCAACGCACCTCCTATGGAACCGTAGTTTGTCCGCCCAAAGTATTGGGCGATAATCATGGAGATCAGGACGCCGGACGTGCCGCTGGACAGGCCCCAAACGATTGCGAAGATGTAGGCGGAAAGCACCGAGTTTACTTGGAACAGGAAGAGCACCGAAGCCGCGGACATGACCATGGCGGCTAGAACGCACCACCGGGGAGTGATCCTATCCGCCAGATATCCCCAACCGAGATTCCCTAACGACAGTACCGTGCCCAGGCTTAAAACACCGGCCGCTTGCGTAGTGGTCAGGCCTGCCTCCTCAACCAAGTAGGGCACGATGTTGAACCCGATGGTTGTGTTGGCCGTGGTCCCTAAGAATGCCGTCGTCGCAACCAACCAATATGCCCGAGTACGCAGCGCCTCCTTTGCGGTCCAAGGGTGCTCTTGGGGTTTATTGCCAAGGTTGCTGGGCTGGGTAGTCGAGGCCACACCGTCACCGGGTTGAGGTTGGCCGGGAAGCGCCGCCGGTTCTTCCCGTTGCCGCGCTCCATCGGGCAATAGGCCGATTTCTTCGGGGCGCCGCCGTATCACCAGGGCTAAAGGGATGGTCAAGATGAAGCTGAGGATGCCCAAGTAGCGGAACGCCGTCCGCCAACCCTGGTTTACCGCGATGATTGAGATCGCTTGAATGTTGATGGCGGCGTTAACCGGCCTAAATATCCCGATAAAAGCGAGGGCGAGATTCCGTCTTTCCAGAAAGAAATTTACGGCCAGGGTGCGGGGGACGATCCCGATCAGCAGCGGTTGGCTGATCGCCCGCCCCAAGACAGCCAACACGAAAAACTGCCAAACCGTTGTGACTCCACCTAGAGAGTAGAGGCAAAGACCGAGGAGAATGGTACCTATGGGCATCAGCCAGCGCGGGCCGTAGCGGTCGGCTAAGCGTCCGGCGATGGGAGCTACGACTCCGGACATCCAGACTCCCACCGACGCGCTGAACCCTATGGTGGTACGGCTCCAACGTGTGTCCTGGACGATGAGACCCTGGATCCCACCGAGGACGACTCCAGCCAAGCTGGCCGCGACGAAATTGCCTAAACCGGTGGCGGCCAAGATGAGCCAGCCATAATAGAAAGGTGGCCGAGGCCGCCACGCCAAGATTCGTTCTAGTGGTGTCGTGTAAGACTCCTTATTAGGAAACGATGGTTGATGGCTGAGAGCTTATAGCTACGTCGTCGCTCTCCTTGGTTCCGCCGGTTGTTTTGCCAAAAATACCAGAACTGCCGCCACGGCGTGGGCGGCTACGCTGCCCAAGATCAGCAATTTATAGCTCCCGGTGAGGTCGTAACACAGGGTCCCCAGAGTCATCCCTAACCCCAGTCCCCCGGCTTCAAAAGGCCGTAGCATCCCGGATATGGTCCCGTAGGCGTTGCGGCCGAAGTATTGGGCCAGAACCATGTATATCAGAATATCCGACCCCGCGCTCACCAACCCCCAGCCCACGCCGAAAATGTAGGCGGTGGCCAGGTTACTTACCGTCAACAAGTACATAGTCGCCATCGTCGCGCCGGCCATGGCCGCTATGATGCAAAGCCGGGGGGTGAACTTGTCGGCCAAGGCTCCCCATCCCAGACTTGCCAAGGAAAGAAAGGTGCTGACGCTTAATATACCGGCGGCTTGAGGCGTTGACAGGTTGGCGCTTTCGTGGAAATAAGGCACCATGTTGAATCCGATGCCGGAGCCGGCGGTAACGCTCACCAGGGAAGTAAGGGCGATCAACCAAAACGCCCGGGTTTTCATCACTTCTTTGGCCGTCCAATCCACCTGCGTTGCCGCCGGCCGGGGAGAAATTCTGCTCTCGCCTGCGCGGTTTTCCATCGTAGAGGAATCGATCGGGGCTGCCCCATCGGGTAATAATCCAATGTCTTCGGGACGGCGGCGAACCACTATTACCAACGGAATTGTTAGGATCAGGCTGACGATTCCCAGGTAGCGAAACGATGTCCGCCAACCCCGGGCCACGGCGACGTTGGAGATGATCTGGATGTTTATAGCGCTGGTGAACGGGCGGAACAACCCGGAAAATGCCAGCGCCAGGTTGCGCCTACGGTCGAAAAAATTCACCGCCACGGTGCGCGGCACCAATCCAATGAGGAGGGGTTGGCTGATGGCCCGGCCGATCACCGCAAAGAGGAAGAATTGCCAGATGGTGGTGACCCCGCCCAAGGCGTATAGGCAACCGCCCAAAACGACTGTCCCGATGGGCATGAGCCATCGAGGACCGTGACGGTCGGCCAGCTTCCCGATGAATGGCGCGATGAGCCCCGACCCCCAAACTCCGGCGGCGGCGGTTATCCCGATGGCGCTGCGGCTCCAGTTCATCTCTTCGGAGATTAAACCCTGGATCCCGCCAAACACGACTCCAGCCAAGGTGGTAGCGACGAAGGTGCCCAAGGCTCCGGTGAAGAGGATGAGCCAGCCATAGTAAAAGGGCGTGGCGGGACGCCAATCAAGGGCACGATGTAAGAGCGTCAATGTATTTTCAACCCAGTTCGCTGGAAGAACCTGTAGACCGTGATCCGTAACGGTGTTTATTGTATTCGTAGTCTCGGAGGCGGGTCAAACCAGAACGTGTATGCCATGTTAGAATCGACGTCTCGGCCAAGAGTTCCCGTCGGGGAAATGCCTTGGAAACCCTGGCAAACCGGCCTGATAGAGTGGGTTGAGCATGCCGGAGATCATCCTAAACCCGGACCGGTATACCGCGGCCAACCCGGTGCTGCACGGGAGGCCTAGCGGAGACTATCATCCATCTGATTCCTGCCTGTTGGAAGTATCGACAGACGGCGTCATGGTGAACCTCAACGGCTCGGTCCTAGACGGTGAGAACATGATCAACGCCGGGATCTACGTGCATGACTGCCGGGATGTCACCATCAAAAACGGAATGGTGAAGGGATTTTACGTGGGCATCCGGGCGGTCAACGTTGAAAATCTGAATATCGAAAACTGTGTGGTCTCGGACAACCATAACCCCACTGATGTAGAGTGGCTGCCCGATGCCGACGATCCCATGGAAGAGGGTTTCGGCGCCGGGATCTACCTTCTCCGGGTGTTTGACAGCGTCATCCAGGGAAACCTATTGAACAACAATTTCAACGGACTGAGCCTGGTGCGGTCCGAGCGTAACCGGATCGCCGGGAACAACGCGTCCTACAGCGGCAACCTGGGCATCCACTTGCTTGGGTCCGGCCACAATGTGGTGGAGGACAACCAGGCCAATCATTGCATCCGCTACACCGGACGGTTCTGGTGCGACACTGCCGACTCGGCCGGGATTCTGTTGGAAGAGCATTCTCACCACAACCGGATCACCGGCAACAGCTTGCGCTACAGCGGCGACGGCTTTTTCATCAGGGCTAACAACGGGCACAGCTGCGACCACAACTATATCGCCCGCAACTACGCCAGTTTTTCGCCTAACAATGCCTTTGAAGCGGGTTTCTCCCAGCACAACGTCTTCGAGGAAAACGTTGCCGACTTCTCGAACTATGGTTTCTGGTTTGGCTTCTCCAGCGACACCGTCGTGAGAGATAACCGGATAAGGGGCAATCGACTTGATGGGATCGCTGTAGACTCCGGCAACCGAAATAACATTCAGGGCAACAACATTGAGGGAAACCGGAACGGCGTCCGGTTATGGAGCGACCGGCCGGGAGAGCTTGGCCAAATCACTAGTGTTGTCCGGAACGATATCAAGGGTTCACGGGAATGCGCGGTTGTTGTTGGGAAGGGTCAACAGATTTCCATAGAAGACAACGTGCTAGACAACAACAGTCGTGACGTGGTCCAGGAATAGGCAGCGTTACCGACTACTGCCAAGGAAGGAGGACCTCAAACGTCACACCGGGGAAAACCAGTGTCCAGGTAGCAAAAGGTTGCCAACCGACCGTGGTTTCCAGCCTGCGCCGGAATGACGGGCGCAGGGGAATACACGGGGGCGTCTCCCCCCAGCCAAGCACGGCCTTAGCTTGATCTCCTCCTTCAGAAAAGCCCATCACCCCGGCGTAGGCCGGGGTCCAGGTACGCCGCTCTTGGGAAAGTTTCTGGATTCCGGACTGTGCTGGAATGACGGGAGTCTAACTGACACGTTGTCCAAATTCCGCCGGCGCTTGCCAAGGAGCCGGACGGTGCATACACTTTCAAATTGGCTTCTGTCGCCGTAGGCACGGTTGCGACTAACAGCAAAAACAACGCATAGGAGTGAGACTATGGACTTGGAATTAGCTGGGAAAACCGCACTGATCACCGGGGGGAGCCGGGGCATTGGCAAGGCCGTTGCCCGTGAGCTAGGCCGGGAGGGCGTCGACGTGGCCATCGCCTCCCGGGGCATGGAGGCGTTGGAGGAAACGGCTAAGGAGTTGGCCGCGGAAACGGGCCGGCGCTTCGTCCCAATCTCCGTTGACACGAGTAGTGAGGAGTCTATCCAAGCCATGGTTAAGAAAGCAGTGGCTGAGTTGGGACACCTGGACATCCTGGTGAACGGGGCCGCTCGCGTGGGCGGAGGACCCGCGCCCAAGCTTGCCGAGATTACCGAAGAGTATTTTTTCGAGGACATGAACACCAAGGTCCTGGGTTATTTGCGGTGCGCCAAGGAAGTAGCGCCCTACATGCAACAGCAGGGTTGGGGGCGCATTATCAACATCAGCGGTCTGGCGGCGCGGCAGTCGGGCAACGTGGTGGGCAGTATGAGGAACGTGGCCGTGGCGGCAATGACCAAGAACCTGGCCGACGAACTGGGGCCTCTTGGCATCAATGTCACCGTGGTGCACCCTGGGTTAACCCGTACGGAGCGGACCGCCGGTATGGTGGCCGAAGCCGCTAGGCAACAGGGAATCACTGAAGCTGAGGCGGAGGAGCGTATGGCCCAAGGGATTTCGGTGCGCCGGATCATCGACGCCCGGGAGATCGCCCATGTGGTTGCTTTCCTAGCATCCCCAAAGTCGATCGCTATCAATGGGGACGCCATAGCCGTCGCTGGGGGGTCAGGACGGGCCATCCACTACTGAGTGCTGGGCAGGGAGCCAGATCGTGGGGGATTTTGCGGAGCTAGGAGTGGCGGTACCGCTTTTTAGTACTTGCCCTTTTTCTCTCGGGGAGGCTTATCCCAGTCCGGGCTCTTGCAACTTGGGCAGATGGCCGGGCGCTGGACGCGCATCACCCTGGACACGACTTTCTGAGCACCGAAGACGGGAACCCATTCATGCCCGCAGTTGCAGTGGAACGCGATCACCAAGTTAGACGGAAGATCGGGTTGTTTCTTTATGGGCCGCTGACAGTGCAGTTCCGCCCGGAGTCCGCTTATGCCCTTCCGGGTAAGCAGCCGGGCTCCCTCTAGGTGGTCGGAGCCGATGAAAAAGCGGACCACCCATTCCGATTGATTCTGGCTTCGCACCCATCCAGCCAGATTCAAACAGCAGAATGTATACGCTCTCCCCCATCAGATACTCCTCCTTTTTCCAATCCGGGTATTGGAGGACATAGCGCCAGAAGATTTCTCGTTCGGCCGGTCCCTATGTTCGGGATGAACGACGAGGTGGTCCACACGGGTTACCCGGCCACATCCCGGCATGCCGCAAACCCGATCTATCCAACCGATGCGAAAACAGCAGATGGCACTCCAAGGTGTCGATCACTGGATCCGTGATCTGACCGTCGGTGGCTATCGTAAGCGTTTTCAGGAATCCATCGTCGCCATTCCCCGCATAGGCTATGGCGTACACATCACCCGAGACCGGAATTATATTGGGGGTCTTCCCTTTGGCAGAATCGAATTCCAGGGTGTCGATCACTGGATCCGTGATTTGGCCGTCAGTTGCTATCGTAACCGTTTTCAGTGACCCAGCGTCGGCATTTCCGGCATAGGCGATGGCATACACATCACCTGAGATGGGAATTATGTTGGGAGTCTTGCCTTGTGACGTATCGAACTCCAGGGTGTCGATCACTGTATCTGTTATCTGACCGTCGGTAGCAATGGTAACGGTTATCAGGAACCCATCGTCGAGATCTCCCGCATAGGCTATCGCATAAACATTACCTGAGATAGGAATAATGTTGGGAGTTTTGCCTTTCACGGGATCGAACTCCAGAGAGTCAATCAGCGTATCCGTAATCTGACCGGCGGCGGTGATGGTACCAGTTATCAGCCACCCATCGTCGCCGTCCCCCGCATAGGCTATGGCGTACACGTTACCTGAGATATGAATAATGTTGGGAGTCTTGCCTTTGGCATTATCGAACTCGACGGAGTCGATTATGGCTTCCGTAATCTGACCGTCGTTGGCGATCGTCACCGTGATCAATCGTCCATCGTCGCCGTCCTCCGCATAAGCGATGGCATAGACATCACCTGAGATAGGAATAATATCGGGGGTCTTGCCTTTGACAACATCGAACTCAAAGGAGTCGATTTCTTCATTCCCGATCTCGCCGCTGCCGGCGATCTGAACCGTCTTCAGGAATCCGTCGTCGGTATCCCCCGTATAGGCTATGACGTACACGTCAGCTGCGATAGAAATTATTTTTGCGGTTTTGCCTTTGACGACATCGAACTCAAGAGTGTCGTTTATAGGATCAGCCGTGATGACAGAGACTGGCCATCCGGAGTCCCCACGGCAACCGTCGCAGTGGTAGATACGTCCGTGGACGTTGTCAACCTGGCATCCAGCGTTAAAGTCTCCGTTTCATTCCAGACGTCCTTTTCAAGATTGTCTGGCGAGATAAAAGTCTTCCTCCATTGATCGGCTCCCAGCAGGCCTTCCGTGTAAGTTAGCCGTTTGCTAATGGTCGATCCTCCGCCGACATAATCGGCGATGAAGTCCATGTGAGCAAAGTCGGTTGCCGAAGTAGATCCGGTGTTTTTGAGCACCAGTCTTATAGCGGTACCGTTGGCCGTTACGCTTTCGATGCTAAAGTTGGTCTTGGCGCGTTCCGTAGCCCGGTTGAGAGCAGCTGTTCTGGTGCGCTCCATGACCTCGCTGGTGACGATGGTGGTCCGGCCTATCAACGTGATAACGGTTAACAATAGGACCAGGATCAGCATGGCGGCTATGGTGCTTCCCATTATTTCCTACACGAAACCGGTTTTTCCGCGATGATACCTGTGAACCGCGGCAGTCTCCACTTAATGTTAGCACGACTCCGTTTACCGGCATGTCTGCGAGCGTGCGCATAATGCCCTATCCGAGGCGATTGTAGGGATATCCGGGCTTAGGGACGTACCCAGGTCTCCGACAATGCGAGCCCGGCCGTGCTGCTGGTTCGCTGGTCCCGTACCTCTGGGAATGGACGTCCCGACGCCACGACACCGTTCAGGGTCAACTGGGCTTGCCGGGCGGGAACGAACACGGCGGTCCAGCCCAGGGGACGGTCCGGGTTGCTGCCCGGTGGCACACCGATTCCGAATGGCTCGCCAAAGTCGAACCAGGTCATGGTGATGGTCTCTTCGTCGGTGTCGATATGCTCGGTCCAGAAGTAGGTCGTGTCCCCGGTCCTGCTGAATACGGCGTCGATCACCGGAATGGTCAGGTCGGCGAATTCCCCGGTGTTGGATATCTCCCGTTGCAACCAGCGGGCCATGGCTATGTTGTCGGAATAGATGCGCTTCTCGTCTCCGGTTAGGTCGCTTCGAAGAAACAACACGTGCCCCGCCCCACTTGGGGATAGGAGGACGCGCCAGTGGCCGGCACGGGTTGTCATGGGCCCGCCTTCCTCATCGTGAAGGCGCATATAGTTATTTTCGCCGGTGAGAAGGATCTCGTTGGGGTCGGTTTTGGTAACCATTAAAAACCTCCCTTTACTGTCGGCCAAGCCGCAATGATGGATGCTAAATTTATGTACTTGACCGCCGGATTGGCGCGGCGCACGGGTCGGCATGACCGCGGACCTAGCGCGTTGATCTAGCTGACCGAGGCGATCACTTCAATCTCCATGCGAAAGTCTGGGTCGGCCAACCCCGCGCACAATATAAGTGTGCTCACCGGAAGGGCATCGTCGGAAATGAACTTCCCCCTGGCCACCCGGTAGGCTGGAATGTCCTCCCGATGTGTCATGAAAACGTTGAGCTTCTTGATGTGGTTCATGTCGCTGCCCGCCGCTTCAAGCGCCTCTTGAACATTGCTGAATATCTGTTCGGCCTGGGCGGCGGCGTCACCCACGCCGACGGTTTTGCCTTCCTTGTCCCGGCTCACCTGACCCGCAACGTAGATCGTGTTGCCGTCCTTAACAACGTGGTGGTAACCACCCGGTTGGGCTAATCCCTCAGGGTTAAAACGTTCCAGTGGCATTTCCGCTACCTCCCCCAGAATTTCGGACCCAGGAATTGTAGCAGACTGGATCGGCGGGATCGTCCGGGCCAGGGCGATGAAGCTTGCCAGGGTTAATGGCTGTCGGTATCATGCGGTCAGTGCCCAAATGAGTGCGATAATAACCCCCGAAAAAATAAAGCTAGAAGAAATATACGGTCCACCTGGAGGTAAGCGATGCCAGTGACCAGATTTGAGATTAATAACCGGAAGCCGTTTGCCGAAGGACAGGTGTTTGGAAACACCGGGGCCTACGAGCAATTGGAAGGAGTTGTTGACTTCGCCATCGACCCTGCCCATCCGGCTAACCAGGGGATCGCCGACTTGGAGCTGGCGTCGGTAGACGCCCAGGGACAGGTGATTTTCTCCTCCGACTTTCGCATCCTCGTGCCGGTGGACCCGGCCAAAGGGAATCACCGTGTGCTGTTGGACGTGCCCAACCGGGGCAAAGCGACGGCCTTGAGAAACATCAACAGCGCCCCAGAGGTTGCCCCAGACGCTCCGCCGAACCCCGGTAATGGGTTTCTGATGCGGCAGGGATATACGGTGGTTTGGTGCGGCTGGCAGCACGATGTTCCCGACGTGCCGGGAGTGCTGCGGGCCCGGCTTCCCGAAGCCAGGACTGCCGACGGTCCGGTTTCCGGCGAGATAGTGGTCACCTTCCAGATCAACGCCCCGGCTCAGGTTCAGTATCTTTCCGATAGAGCACACCGGCCCTATCCGGCCAATAATCTTGAGAGCTGGGACTCGGTGCTCACCGTCCAAGACCATGAGGATGGGGAGGAACGGGTCATTCCCCGTGAAGAATGGGCCTTCGCCCGGTTGGAAGACGGGCGCCGCGCGCCCAACGCCTCGCACATCTACATGGAATCCGGGTTTATTCCAGGCAAGGTTTACCAGGTAAGGTACACCACCACCGGCGCCCCCGTGGTTGGGCTAGGCCATCTGGCCACCCGGGACATCGTGTCCTTTCTGAAACAGGGTTCCGCGGACAGCGGGAACCCGTGCGCCGGAGACGTGGAGCATGCCTATGCATTCGGTGTGTCCCAGACCGGCCGGTGGCTGCGCCAGTTTCTCCATCTGGCAGTGAACCGGGACCAGGAAGGCCGCACGGTATTCGACGGTTTTATTCCCCACGTGGCCGGGGGCAAGCGGGGCGAGTTCAACCAGCGATTCGCCCAACCCTCCAGCCAGGCCAGCCGAAGCACAAATAGCTTGTTCCCTTTCAGCGACGCGGAACAGACCGACCCGGAGACCGGGATCACCGACGGCCTGTTGTCCCGGTTGACCGTCCAAGGGCCGCTGCCCAAGATTATGTACGTGAGCACTCCATCCGAGTACTGGGGCGGCCACGGCGCGTTGGTGCACACCGACCTGACCGGTAGCCATGATATGGATCCGCCCGAGGCCGTGCGGATCTACATCTTGGGGGGAATGCAGCACTCTTTAGGAGGCCTTCCACTGACCGACACAGACGCTGAAGGCGTACGAACCCAGCGGCTGTATCACTGCCTGGACTATCGGTCGCTGCTCCGGGCGGCCTTGGTCAATCTAGACCGTTGGGTCACGTCAGGACACCCCGCGCCCCCCAGCCGATACCCTAAGATTTCCGATGGCACCGCCGTTTCCCCGGAAACCGCGTTGAAAACATTGACATCGATCCCAGGTGTTGAACCGCCGGTCCATCTACGCCGGTTTACCCGCTTGGACTTCGGCACGGACCCCGGTGTACCAACCAAGGTCCCCCCGGTGGTAGGCAATCTCTACCCGAACCTGGTGTCCGCCGTCGACGGGGACGGCAACGAGACCTCCGGCATATTGATGCCTTTCATCACGGTCCCTCTGGCGACGTACACCGGTTGGAACCTGCGCCACGCCGATATCGGAGGCAACGGCGAAATCATGTCGACAGGCGGGGCCTCGGGCGGCACTCTGAAGGGGTCTACCATCCCCTTCCCGGCCAAGGCTGAAGACCGGGAGGCTTCGGGAGACCCCCGCCTTTCTATCGAGGAGCGCTACGCATCCAAAGAGGGTTACTTGAACAAGATTGATGAAGCGGCTCGATCGTTGTTGGATGAAGCGTATCTGCTGCAAGAAGACCTGGCTACGGTGATGGAGCTCGCCGGGGATCTGTACGACGTTTTCGTGGGGCGGGCTGCCGCGGTCCAGGCCGCTGACAACTAGAGGCCTTGTTGGCGCAAGCCATGGGACGTGGTTCGACGAGCTCACCCCGAACGGTGCGGGGTTCCCCTCTGTTCGTCCTGAGCTCGTCGAAGGACTCGGATCCAGGACGAGGTGAAAAAGAAACAGGCCGGTGTCCACAGTCTCGAGTCAATGGACCAACGGCCTGTTTCTAAGGGGATTGGGATTACTATATTAGCCATTGTGGCCGGCGGCGGTCAACGTCCGAATGTCATAGGGCCGCTTCGTTGGTACAGGTTTCTGGAAGAGGAGTTGAAGATATGTTCGTAGGGACCAACCGTATCAAGATTAAAAAGGGATACGGCAAGGAACTGGAAGAGTTGTTTCGTAGCCGGGGTGAAGTCGCTCGGGAGCCTGGATTCGTGGATTTCGAGTTGTGGCGGCAAGAAGGCGACTCAGAGCACGAGGAATATCTAGTGGTCAGCCGTTGGGAGTCGGAGGAGCATCATAACCAGTGGCTTCGTAGCGATAGCTTCAAGCAAGCCCACTCGGGGCCTCCCACGGATTACATCATGGGTCATGGCGAGTTCAGCAGCTACCAGATCCGTCTTGCATACCAGGCTGAAAAGTAGAGGGTAGCAAAGCCGGGTTACAGTTCTGATCTTTAGTGGAAACAACCTTAGTACGGTCAGGGCAGGAGTCGTGCGGTTGGGTCTTGGCCACAGGACGGCAGGATGTCTTTAGCGGAAAAAGTTGTCATCGTTACTGGTTCCAGCCGGGGTATCGGCAAGGCGATGGCGTTAGGCTTGGCGGAAGAAGGCGCCTACGTGGTGGTGGCTGCCCGGTCCGAGGAATCGCGCCCCATGTTGCCGGGCACCATCCATTCCACCGTGGGAGAAATTGAAGACGCCGGCGGTAAAGCCCTGGCGATACCCACCAACGTGCGGGAAGTGGACAGCATCCGCCACATGGTGAACCGTACTCTTGACGAATTCGGGGCGGTGGATGTGCTGATCAACAACGCCGCCATCGCCAGCTACACACCTTTCCTGGAGATGACGGTTAAGGAGTGGGACTTGGTCATGGACATCGACCTGCGCGCGCCATTCATCGCCTGCAAGTCGGTGGTCCCTATTATGATTGAACAGGGCGGCGGCAGCATCATCAACATCTCTTCTCACGCGGCCACCAACATATTTTCTTCCACCCTGTCGGCCGACAGCACGGACATCGCCCTGATCGGCCAGAATTACGGCGCCGCCAAAGTAGGGCTGGAGCGATTCACCTGGGGTCTGGCGGCCGAGTTGGGACCCTACAACATCTCGGTCAACGTATTAAAGCCCCTGCGTCCGGTGGTCACCGAGGGCTTCCTAGCCCAGCGCCCCGACGCCGACATATCGACCTGGGCCACCCCCGCCGACATGGTCAAAGCCGCCAAGTACCTAGCCGCCCAGGACGCTAAGGGCCTAAGCGGAACCACGGTCACGGCCGAGGAACTGGTGCGGCGGTTGGGGTTGTAGGGAGAGGGCGAGGGACACCGGGGCGTGGTTGTGATGGGGCGGACAGAAAAGGATGAGCTACGCAGTGAAGATCCGTTGATTTACGTGCCGGTTTCTATGGGGACTGGTGGGATTTTCCCGGCGATCAATGGCGGTAAAAGCTCGCCCAGCCTTCTTGAGGCGAACGTCTCCACATCCTTGGCGGCCAGGATTTCTTCGGTGGACCACCACTTATACTCGGTCATTTCCTCGACTTCTACGGAGTCAAGACCGTCCAAGGATACGGTATGCTCCTGGACACGGATGAGATAAAACTGCTCGTGTGCCTCGTATAGCACGCCCCGCCATTTGAAAACGGTGGTACGGCTCCAAACCCAAGGTCCCAATTCGACACCGGTTAGCCCGGTTTCCTCCCATAGCTCCCGTAGCGCAGCCTGTTCGTAAGTCTCGCTCGCCTCCAATCCACCGCCCAGCGTGATCCATACGTTGGGAGGTTTCCACCTAAACAACAGGCACCGGTCCTTGGCGTCGATCAACACCACCCGCGCCGCGGGACGCGATATGGGGGTCATATCCGAGTGGTCTTCGGCTTCGGCCACAGTCACGTCTCGAAACTGTCAATCAAGTGATACAGCAGTCGTCGCGGATGGTCCTGGACCAGTGGATTAACCCGCGTCCAGGAATACCAAGCCGCCGTCGGTGCTGTCCAACCGCCCGGATTTTACCGCGGTGTATTCCGGCGATGTGTACCACTCCTTGGCCTTGGCCATGGTTTCGAACTCGATCACCACCATGCCGATGGGTGACCAGGTTCCGTCGGCAACTTCAATGTTGGTACCGCCACCCAAGATCTTGCCGCCGTATAGGGCCACGGTGGGTCCGGCGGCCTGTTGGTAGGCGGCGAACTTCTCTGGGTCTTTCACACTTAGCACTGCGCCAATAACGTATGTTGCTATGTCGTCCGTCCGAAGCTCCTCATATCATTTCATTGCTTGGTTGCCGCTTAGACCTCCAGCGGAGTGTCCTCCATGTTGGCCCATTCGCCCATGGAGCCATCGTAGTTCTTAGTGTTGTTGTATCCCACCAACTGCATGACGAACACACTGTTCGCCGCTCGGATGCCACCCTGTCAATACGTGTAAACGTTCTTGTCCGGCGTGATGCCATTCTCAGACAAGATGCGCCGTATGTCTCCGGCGGACTTGAACTGGTGCGTGTCCCGGTCCATCAGGTTGAACCATTCCAGATGCACCGCTCCCGGTACGTGGCCGACTCGCTTGTTGCCCCGGCCAGCGCTGCCGTCCCACTCTCCGTTGCTCCGCACGTCCCAGATAACCGCGCTGTCCAGATTACAGGCGGCTTTGAGTTCGTCGACCTTGACTAGCAGCGACTCATCGCGCTTGGGAGTGAAGGTCACGTTGGTGTTGGGGTGGGCACGGTCGAAGCTGATCTTGTGGCCCTCGGACACCCAGCGGCGCCACCCGCCGTCCAGCACCTTGACGTTGCCGTGGCCATAGGTGTTAAGCGCCCACCACAGCCGGGCGGCAGTGAGGCTCTGGGAGTTGTCGTATGCGATGACTAGAGTGTCGTCACCGATACCCAGTCCCTGACACATGGCCTTGAACTGGTCCGGTTCCATCAGAAGGACCCGGCCCGTGTCCGGGTTCTTCTCGTAGTTGTCGGGCACCAACACGGACTCGGGGATGTGGCCCCGGACAAAGCCTACCTCGACGTCGCAATCAACGATAACAACGTTGGCATCGTCCTTATGGGCGTCCACCCACTCGGCATCCACCAAGAACTCCGGATGCGAATATCCTTCTTGCGCCATGGTTCCTCCTGCCTCCCGATATACGCGAGGGCGTTGCGTTCAATATGCTAGGAACGATTCGGAAGCCAATTGTATGGGAACCGTGGGGGAGGGTCAACCGGTCTGGAGCGCCGGCACGACGTTCAGTGGTTCGGGGCCAACACGCACATCAGAAATTGGAGCAAGACAAGGTGATGCGGTTCATGGAGTTGTTTGCCAAAGAGGTGATGACGCGATCTAACTGGCTAACCGCCGGCAGCAGACATCTGCCGCCGGACGAAGCCGGTTCCGAGAAGTCAGGGCCGCCCTAGCTCACGAAAGTCTTCTGTATGATCTCTCGGGCCTCTTCCGGCTTGATGCCGCTGGCAACGGAACAGGGGCTGGTTTCAGCTAGGATGCCTTCCAGGTCGCCCATCATCATGTATTTCTTGTACAGGTCCTCATGTTCGATGCCCAGCGCCCGTCCCACCAACGTCAGGTAGTGGTCAACCCTTAGGGGGTAGTCTTTTTCGTGGCGGCAAAGGTCACGCTGGCAACCGTGGTATAGGGTGGAGTAGATGTCCACGTTTTCTTCCACGGCCCGGTCGAATGATCCCTTGATGATGCCGTCCCATATCTCGGCGCCGGTTTTTTCCCTTGCCGCGGCCGTGCAGTGGCGGCTGAGCCGGGCATCGCTACCCAAGTCGGCCACTTCGATGCCCGGTAATAAGGACAGAAGTTGAAAAGCGGAGCGGGCCTCAATGTCCGATTGTTCCCTTCCCGTATGGTAGTGCAGGCTCACTTTCGCTTCCGGCTGGGGCTTGAAGTCCAGCTTGTCCAGGTTCTGCATCAGGAATTCGGTCACGTGCTGGAAGGGCATCTCTTCCTTTAGGTCCATGATGTCATCGTAGAAGTAGATGCAGGAAGGACACCACATCACCACCTGCTCGGGCTGGAACTTTTTGAAATTATCCATGGTTGTGCGCGACATCGAGCGAGCCGCTGACTCGTCCCCTCGCTGGAAATGCTGGATCCCGCAGCAATAAGAGGCGCCGCCCACCGCGACGAAGTCCACATCCATCAACTTGAATATATCCACCACCGTCTGAACTAGATTGCTGGTTTTCAACACGTTGCATCCCAGATACAGGACTACATCATGTGGTTTAACGTCGTCTTTAGGCACGGATAGAACCCACTCGCGGTCGTCCGGCTGGACCTGCAATCCGTGCAGAACTTCGCCTTCCCGAAAATATTTGGAGTAAAAGGACCGGTTCTTATCTGGCTGTGCCATGGGAACTCCTATCGATGCAAACCAACTTTTAAGGACGGTGTGAACTTGCGATACATTTCGGAGTCTACCTGCGGGTTCGGTTAGTGTCAACGCAGGAAGACTTACAAGCTGATCCGGCCTCTACAATCCTTACCAGCCGATGGCGCAGCCGTCTTTACGGGGTTCGGACGCGCCGTGTAGGACGCCGGTGCCGGGGTCTCGTTGGATCAACTGGGCGCCGCCCATCCCGCCGGACATGCCCCGGTAGTAGCTGCTGATCATCTTGGTGTTATGTCCCCGGTTATCCAGATCGGCTAACACCTGGGGAGAGATGCCTTCTTCCAAGGAAACGTCGGCTTCCGTGACGATGAACCGCAGGGCATTAAGGGCAGCCTGAGCGTCCATGCCGTGGTCCACCAGGTTGCTGATCACTTGGAGGTGCCCCTGGGGTTGCATGAATGCGCCCATCACGCCGTAGCAAAGGTACAGTTCGTTGTCCTTGGTCGCCAGCCCGGGGATTATGGTGTGGTAGGGTCGTTTGCCTCCCTCCAGAGCGTTGACGTGGCCGGGTTCCAGCGAGAAGAGGGCGCCCCTATTGTGCAGCACTATGCCGGTTCCTGGCACCACCATGCCGGACCCAAAGTTGGAATAGATGCTGTAGATGAAGGAGCAAGCGTTGCCTTCACCGTCCACCGCGCTGATGTAGACGGTGTCGCTGCCGCCTTGGATCTTGCCGTAAGGGACGGTTTCCAAAGCCCGCCTGGGATCTATCAGCGCGCGGCGCTTTTTGGCAAAGTCTTTGGACAGCATTTCGGCGGTCGGCACCTGGGCGAAGTCGGGGTCGGCGACGTATTGGAAGGCGTCGGCAAAAGCCAGACGCATCGCCTCGATCAGATGGTGATACGTGTCGGCGGTCTGGGAACCCATCGCCGCGATGTCGTAACCTTCGATGATGTTCAACGCTTCCAGAGCGGCCACACCCTGGTCGCTGGGCGGGCATTCCCAGCAGGTCACGCCCCGGTAGTCGGTGGAGATGGGGTCCTGCCAATCGGAAGTGTGATTGGCCATGTCGGCGGTGGTCATACACCCGCCCTGCTCCTGTATGAACTCCGCCAACTTCGCCGCGATATCGCCTTTATAGAAGGCTTCCGACCCTCCCTCGGCCACGGCCCTCAGGGTACGGCCCAACGTGGGGATGCGCATCATCTCGCCGTGCTTGGGGGCCTTTCCATTTAGCAACATCTCCTGACCGGAGGGGAGCCGGGATAGCGTCTCCACCATTTTGGACCATTGGAAGGAGATGATGTCGGATACGGGAAAACCTTCCTCGGCGTACTTTATCGCGGGTTGCAGGAGATGGGACAGTGGCATGGTCCCGCAGCTTTCCAGCAGGGTTTCCCATCCATGGACGGCTCCTGGCACGGTAACAGAGTGGACGCCTTTTTGCGGCATCATGCTGTGTCCTTCGGCTTTCAGCGCATCGATCGTCGCTCCCATGGGGGCGCGGCCGCTGCCGTTTATCGACCGGACACTCTTTTCCTTGTTGTTCCATATCAGAGCGAACATGTCGCCGCCCACGCCGGTGGATACCGGCTCCACCACGTTGAGCACCGCGGCGCTGGCGATGGCGGCGTCCACGGCGTTGCCCCCGTCCATCAAGACGCGTACACCGGCCATTGCCGCTAGGGGCTGGCTGGTCGCGACCATACCGTGGGTTGCCAGGACCGTGGAACGCCGTGAATCAAAATACATAGCTTGCTTGCTCCCGTGATCGCTCTAGTGATTGATCTGCCGCCCTTCTAGACGGAGCCGGGCAATTGTACCACGATGTAGCTGTTTCCAAGCTGAAAGGTAGCCTCCGGTGCTTCCGATCGCCGAGCCTGTGTTAACATAGGCCAAAGCCGAACAGATACGGCTAGAATAATTGATTTCCAGCGGCCGGCGATTGGCTGGCGGCTGTGCAGGAGGATATTTATGGCAGTGGAAGTGGGACAACCGGCGCCGGATTTCACCCTTTACGATGCTGACCGGCAACAGCGGTCTTTGGCAGAGTTTCGAGGCAAAAGCGTGGTCTTGGCCTTCTACCCAGGAGCGTTTACCGGGGTTTGCACTACTGAGATGTGCACTTTCAGGGACCGGATGGAACGGTTTAATTCCCTGAACAGTCAGGTACTCGGCATCAGCGTAGATGGGGCGTTCGCCCAGAAGGTTTTCAGCGACCAGAATAACCTGAATTTCCCGCTGCTGAGCGATTTCACCCGTCAGGTGGTCAACCAGTACGACGTGGCTCTGGAGAATTTCGCCGGCATGGACGGCTACGTGGCGGCCAAGAGAGCCGTCTTTGTCGTAGACAAGGAAGGCGTGATCCGATACACATGGATCGGCCCCAATCCCGGAGTCGAGCCTGATTACGACGAGGTCCAAGCGGCGGTAGACGGCCTTTAATCGGCATCGGTACGACTTGTCTGAGACGTAGTTCTAGTTGACTGGTGTTCACGGTGCGCCGTAGCCAACGATACGCTCCGTGAACAGCCGGGCAACTCTGTCACCGTCTACCTCCAGGCAGACGGTGACGTTGGGCGGGGGTACGCCGGGGCCGGCACGTTGGGCCACTGTCTGGCCTCGGGAGGTGGGGCTTTGGGTTTCGATTTCCACGAACATGTCCGAGCAGCCAAACAGGTCCGGGTCTACCATGAAGGCGATGGCCGGCATGTCGTTGTAACGCACCCCCTCCTCTTCTTTCAGAAGCCCGCGCGCCACGTAGGAATCGTGTAGCGAGGGTGTAGCGGCCGCCAGCAATCTCGTGGTGGCCTTTCCCGCTCGCTGGATCTGTTCCAACTGATCCCGGCTGATGTTTACCATGTTGCAAACGTCCAGCCCGACCTGGGCCAGGGGAGCTCCGGAGGAGTACACGATGGACGCCGCCTCCGGGTCTTCGTATAAGTTGGCCGACGCCACTGGGGAGACGTTACCCGGCACGTATACCGCTCCCCCCATAACGACGATACGAGCCACGCTTTGGGCAAACCGAGACTCAAGGCTCAAGGCTAGCGCTACGTTGGTCAATCGCCCCAGCGCCACAATGGTGATCTCCCCCGGGGAAGCCATAACCCTGTCGACTAATTCCAGCGCCGCATGCCGGGTTTCGCCGGGTTGAGGTGTTTCGGCGGGTAGGGGAAAGCCGGTGTTCCCCAGGGCATCGTCGCCGTGAATGTGGAGGGCCCATCCGGCATTGGGCGGGCGTACCAAGGGTTTGGCTGCTCCCTGATAAACCGGTATATCGGTGCGTCCGGCGGCCAGCAGTACCCGGCTAGCGTTGGCGGTGCATCTGTCCACCGGGCCGTTACCGAATACGGTAGTGACGGCGTCCACCGACAGTTCGGGGCTGGCCAAGGCCAGCAGGATGGCGGCTGCGTCGTCGATGCCCGGGTCGGTGTCGATAATAATTCGTTTCAATTTGCCTCTTTAAGCTTTACCGGGAAGATGCCCAGGATTATATCACCGGCCATTTGACAAGCCGTCCACCGGTGGGTATCTTGCCAATGCTGGGCGGCTATGAGCCTCGGCCACGAGCATCTAGTAACTGCCTAGAAATGTGGTTCGACAAGCTCACCACGAACGGAGGGGGTTGATTTCCCCCGTTCGTCCTGAGCCTGTCGAAGGATCGTCCACTTTGGCTATACGGATTTGGGGAGGAAAAGAAGATGGACTCTTCCGGCGTGAAGGCCCTGATATTTGATGTCTTTGGCACGGTGGTTGATTGGCGGACTTCCATTACCAGGCAAGGCCAGGAATTCGGCAAAGCCAACGGTCTGAAGGCCGACTGGGAGGCATTCGCAGATTCCTGGCGGTCCAAATACCGGCCCTACATGGATAAAGTACGCAGCGGGGAGTTGCCTTGGACCAACTTGGACGCGCTGCACAGGATGGCTCTGGAGGACGTGCTGGGCGAGTTCGAGATCCATGGCCTCAGCGAGGAGACTAAAGCCGAGTTCAACCTGGCCTGGCATCGTCTGGACGGCTGGCCCGATTCGGCGCCGGGACTGTGGCGGCTAAAACGCCGTTTCATCCTGGCGCCCATGTCCAACGGCAACGTTGCTTTAATGACTAACATGGGAAAATACGCCGGCCTGCCCTGGGATTGCATCCTTGGCGCGGAGTTGGCCAGACATTACAAACCGGACCCGGAGAGCTACCAAACGGCGGTGGACCTGTTGGGCTTGAAACCCCACCAGGTAATGATGGTGGCGGCCCACCAGGGCGATCTATTGTCTGCGCAGAAGGTTGGCCTCAAGTCGGCCTTCGTCCCCCGTCCCATGGAGCGCGGCCCCAACAACAAACCGGACCCCACTCCCGACCCGTCTTTCGACTTCGTTGCCAGCAACTTTGTGGATCTCGCCGACCAACTGGAGTCGTAGGAGACGGGATTCAACGGGGTGACCGCAAGCAACCACCGGCGAGAAGGAAATCAGCATGACCATGCATGAGAACCGGGTGAAGGTGCTCCGATCGGAGATGGAGCGTGTGCAAGGGTACCTGGCCGGTCTGGCGGAAACGGCGTGGACCCATCAAAGCGCCTGCGACCGTTGGGAGGTGCGCCACGTTGTAGCCCATTTGAGCGGAGTATCGGAGTTATATGCGACAACCGTGGAGTGCGGGTTGTAGGGAGATACGACCGCTCCCGAAGGCCGGCCTGATCCCGGTACCGCCACCGGAGCGTCCTCCGGTGAGCGCATCGCCCAAGGGGCCATCGCAAACGCCGAGATGCTTGGCGACCAATTGCTTGCGACCCTCAAACAGCGGGACGGTCAGTTGGCCGATGTGCTGGCGGGGTTGGGGCCGGAACGGCTGGAAACGCCCTGCTATCACCCGGGCGGTATCGTCCCGGCAGGTAATTTCATCGACTTGAGGTTAAAAGAACTGGCTCTGCACGAGTGGGACATCCGCTCCGCGCTGGAGCCGGATGCCGGTCTATCCCGGGAGTGTCTGCCCTCAATCATGATTCTGCTCGCCAACTCTATTGCGTCCGGGTCTCTTCCCTGGGCATTTTGGCCGGGCCCCCAGCTTGCCGGCTCCGGTACGCTATCGCTTCGACGTGAGTAAACCAGTCCCGATCAGCGTGGAGATTGCCATGGCTGGCGATCAGTTCCGTTTGGAAGATGCCGGGGAGGGTCGCGCCGACGTGACGTTTCGATGCGACACGGAAACCTTCCTGCTGCTGCTCAACGGACGCTTAGCCCCGTCTCCGGCCATCGCCGCCGGCCGGTTGGCGGTGGAGGGGGATAGCGGATTGGCCGCCGATTTTGGCCAGTGGTTCAAGGGGATCTAGCAGCTACCCGGCCCTTGCTCCAGCCCGCAGACCTGAGCCACCAACTCGTAGGAGCGGACCCGGTCGGCAAAGGCGTAGCAGATCGTAACGATGCTCAGATCTTGGGTCTGGTACATCTCGGCCAGTTCGTCCAGCCGTTCTTTCACCTGCTCCGGCGTGCCATCGACGCAGAGCCTGGTATATTGCTGGGTATAGGCTACCTCGTTGGGCGCGTACTCGTAGGCCAGCGCTTCTTCGATGGTGGGTACGCCCCTCGCCCGTCCGGTGACCGACTTGAGGCGGGCCAGGTTGCGGCTCGAGGCTATGCGTAGGGCCGCTTCTTCGGTGTCAGCGCAAAGTACCTGAACGCCGATGTTGACCTTGGGCTCGGACAGGTATTCCGACGGTTTGAAGCTTTTACGGTATCCATCCACTATTTGCGGACCTTCTTCGACTCCTAGGCCGAAAAAGTGGGCGTAGGCGAAGGGCAGGCCCAGGCTTGCCGCCATATATGCGCTTTCGTAACGGGAACCCAGAAGCCAGACATGGGGCATTCCTGTGGGGACGGGGCCGGCGCGGATGCCGGCAAAGATGTGCTCGGCGTCAAGACTGCCCCCGAGGTGGCCCAGCACGTCGGTTACCTGTTGGGGGAAATGGCTGATGTCAGCGGGGCGTTTGGGGTAGGACAGGGCCGCGTTGGTCAGTTGGTCGCTTCCTGGGGCGCGTCCGATGCCCAGGTCGATGCGCCCGGGATAGAGCGCCTCCAACATTCGGAAGTTTTCCGCCACCTTGAACGCGCTGTAATGGGAAAGCATCACGCCGCCGCTGCCCACCCGGATGGTCTTGGTGCGGGCGGCCACCTGTCCGATCAGTATTTCCGGGCTGGTCCCGGCGAAGTTGGCGATGCTGTGGTGCTCAGCCAGCCAATACCGTTGGTATCCTAGTTTTTCCACCACCGCCGCCAATTCGATGGTATCTCGGAGAGCGTCTCCGGCGGAGTCGCCGTCCCTCACAGGAGACTGGTCGACCACACTCAACATCAGTTGTTCAACCACGTGATAATCCTTTTCCCACCACGGGGGTTCCATGGGGACCGGTTGAGAATTGTACCTGCTTCCGGCATCCTACCCCAATGAAGAGCCAATTCACAAGAGTGAAGAATAAGGCTCCAATGACTAGAAAGGTGCTCCAAGAAGGCCAGGCCGTTGTGATTTCGCAACTAGTCCTGGGACGGAATCGAGAACGGACGGGAAATTCAGTGGATTCTCCTCTTCCCGGCGACTGTCAGGGTACGGTATAATTCACCCCTGTATCTATTTAGGCTCAGATGCAGCCTGGGAATCGATAGCCTAACGGTGGTATCGGGCCGGAACCGATCGGAGCCAACCTTCAGCCTGGTCCAGAGAGAATTACTGGCACAACCGAGAGTTACCTGACTGGAGGCGGTATGCCTGAGAAGTACCAAGACGAGATAGAGGAAATCTTGAAGAGGGTCGGCGAGGCGCCTCCCAGCGAACAGCCGCAGGAAGGGGAACGGAGAAGCGTTGTCGATCGAGGTCCCAGGCCGATTCGCGCCAGCCGGGAGGCCCCTGCGGCAGGTCCAAATTATCGTTGGCGGTTGCCAAGAGTCTCACCCGGAAAGGCAATGCTGACCGGCGCGGTCGTTTTGATAGCGGGAATCTGGTTTTGGCCATTGATCTGGGTAGGCCTTGGTTTACTCGCCGTGTCCTACCTTCTGTTTTTTGTCACGCCCAGATCCATTTCCTATGAGAAGAAGTGGCGGGGAAGATCCGTGGATGAGGTCCAGTCCCCGTGGGACCGGATCAAGAACTGGCTGAAAAGCGGCTAGAGTTTGGCCGCCCTTTAAACGTCCGGACCCAAGTGTTCGGCTAGGGCGACTATCAGGTTGCCCATGTGAACGTGCTCCGGTTCCACGTCGATCTTGATGTGCTTCTCCCTCAGCTTCCGGCTGCAAACCGGTCCTATGGAAGCGATCGCCAGCGACGGTTGGTCAAGACTTTTCCTCAAGGATTCGTCCCTTCCCATCTGAGCGGCGACGGTCAGCAGGTTTTCAACCTGGGGTTGGCTGGTGAATGCCATGGCATCGATCGCGCCCAGGGCCAGATCGTCGATCAGCCGCACCACCGGCGCCGTATCCTCGGGAAGCCCCCAGGTATACAGCGTGACTTCTCGAACATTAGCGCCGCTTTCTTGCAAACTGCGTTTGAGGAAGCTGTTGGGCCCGCCGTATGCCTGCACCGCCACTTCTTTTCCGGACAAGTCCATATCCTGTATGGCCTGGATCAAGTCCTGTGAGGTGTAGGGTTCCGGCGGCATGACGTCGATGTGAATCTTGTGCCGGCGCAGCACCCTGGCGGGCTTGGGGCTGCGGGCGATGATGGTCCGGGTGTTCAGGCTCCGGAGAAAATCTTGCTCCAGGCCCATGGACGCGGCGGTCTCGACGAGGGCTTGGGTGCCCACGCCGGTGAGCAGGACGACTATATCGACCTGTTCGGCGCAGATATCCTGAATCAATCGCCGCACTTCAGGGCTGTCCTTCAGATAGACCTCCTGAAGGACCGGAGCAGGGTAGGGTGTGCCTCCATGGCGTTCAATCAGCCCCGCCATCTCCGATTGCATGCGGGATTCCAAAAAGGCGACGACTTTGCCGCTTAGCGAGGCTGCCACTCCCGTACCCTAGACCATGCACTCACCTTCACCGCGTTCCAGCTTGTATATGTTGGTCCGCTCCCAATCGAAGTAAAGGTCGGAACCCGCTTCGGTGGACTCGGTGATACTCTGGGCTTGGGCGGCGACGGCGGTTAGTTGGGCGATACCGACCCTTTCCAGGAACTTGTTGAAGCTCTCCTGGTTCTGGCGGTTCTCTTTGTAGTAGGTGGTGATCTGTTTGATGACGCCCGGAACGGCCTTGGCGGGGACTTTCACCTTGGGAATCCGCGTGCCGATGCTGGAGTCCTCCACTCGGTTATCGCCGTAGTTGCCGCCTAGGAACAGCTCGTAGGCCGGGATCTGATCGCCGTCGGGGCCTTTAACGGCCGCGCCGTGGAAGCCTATGTTGGCGATGTGGTGCAGCCCGCATCCGTTGGGGCAGCCGCTTATCTTGATGCGGATCTTACGGACCCCTTCGTCCTCCATCAAACCGTTCCAGCCCGCCATATCATCCGTCACGGCCTTGGACAGGCCCATCGACGAGGTGATGCCCAGCTTGCAGCTGTCGGTTCCGGGGCAGGAAACGACGTCAGCGATGGTGTGGACGTCGGCATCGGCCAAACCAATGGCTTTCAATGCTTGCCATACTTCTTTCAATGACTGGCCAGGGACCCAGCGGAGGGCCAGGTTCTGCTCCTGGTTGGTTCGGGCGCGGCCGCCGGTGTAGCGGCGGACAATGTCTGCCAGACCGTGGAACTGGGCTGCGGTGATGTCGCCACGGGTCATTTTGACGTAGACCAGGTAATAGCCTTCTTGCTTCTGAGCGGAAACGTTTGTTTCCGTCCAGTGATCGAACTCATCGTCTCCGTGGTGACCGTTGTTAGAGGATCCGTTGAGTTTGAGGGCCGGGAAGGAGAGATGCTCCACAGCCGGCGCGGTTTCTCTATGGATCTCTTCGGCTTCCATCAAAGGCTTGGGGTCTATGGGGCCTATCTTCTCCAGTTCTTCCTCAACTTGCGCGCGAAAATCATCCAGCCCGATCCGGTCGATGAGAACCTTGAGCCGGGCCATCATACGGTTCTTGCGCAACATCTGGGCGTTGTTGAAGACCGTCCAGATGGCCAAACTCAGCCGCAAGTAGTCGTCCTCAGGCAGGAAGTCGTACAAAGGTTTGGCTAGCCGGGGCATGATGGATGTGCCGCCGCCCACGAATATTCTGAACCCCCGTTGGGTAACGCCGTCAGTCTCTCTGATCTGAGAGACGAAGGTCAGGTCCTGGATGGCGGCGGCCACGGTGTCATGGGAGTCGCATCCGGTGAAGGCCGTCTTGAACTTGCGAGGGAAGTTCTGCGTGATGGGATGGCGAATGCCGAACCGCACGTAGGCTGTCAGGTGGGGTGTCGGGTCGAAAACTTCGTCGGGGCATATCCCCGCGCCAGGCGAGCTGATCACGTTTCTGACGGTGTTGCCGCACGCTTCTCTGGTGCTCAACCCCACCTCTGCCAGCAAACGCAAAACTTCTGGGCACTCGTCCAAGGGAATGTGGTGGATCTGGATGTTCTCCCGTGTGGTGATGTGACCTTTTTGCAGAGGCGCATACCGTTCGGTGATCTTCCCAAACATTTGCAAACCGTCGGCGGTGATGATCCCACCGGGCAGTTTGACTCGTATCATCTGAACGTCGGCTTGGCGCTGGCCATACACTCCCTGGCGTAGCCGGAAAGGGGTGAATTCGGCGTTTTCCAGTTCACCGTTCTGGAACTTTTGGGACTCCTCTTCCAGGCGGACGATCTCTTCGTCCATGAAGGGGATGATCCCCGTAGCAGACGGGGCCAGCGCCATGCTCTCTTGGTGAATCTTTTCCTGGTTTATTACCTGGGTTCCTCCGGTCGGACTTGTCAACGTGGCCTCCTACGATTTGGCAAAATAAAAAACCCACCAAACGGCGTGCTTGGTGGGCGCAGGTGTCGATTAAGACGATGTCGTTGGACGAACGACTAGCCTGCCCCCTCTGTGGGGGGACAGGTACAGATGCAGCAGTTAATCGATACGAGACTCATTGGAATGAAGTCTACCTGAGAACGTCAACAACTGTCAACAGGCGTGGCCGGTCACTGCGTGTGGGACGGCTGGAGTTGGTTCTGTGTAGGGCAGGTTGACCCGAATGTTATATAATGATACTATCATATCTATCAAACAGAGAGTATTACTTAGGTTGCTATGCCATGAATGATAGTATCTTCCAGCCGAATTATACCATTACACCCAATATCGAGGTTTGCCTGGATGGAATCGAACGGAACCAATGGTTGATCGAGAATATGCTGTTGATGCCCAAGCACGAAGCCTGGTTTCATCGGGATGTCCAAGTTCGACGGTCCTCCGGTACGACCAGGATCGAGGGAGCTACCCTTGACGAAACAGCCGTAAGGAATCTGGCCGGCGGGGGGTTCACGGGCAAATTTACCGAGGATGAGCAGGCCAACATCAACGCTATTCAGGCCTACGACTTCATCGACTTCATCAGCGATCAAGGAGATATTCCGGTAGACGAACTTGTGATGCGGCAGCTCAACCGATATTTCATATCGACTGCCTCGGAAATGCTCACACCGGGTGTGTACCGGAAGGGACCTAACTCCGTCGGCGATTTCCGAACACCGAACCAGAGGGACGTTCCCGGGTTGATGCGTTCCTTCGCCCTATGGCTGAAGGAGGATGACGGAGTGCACCCTGTTCTGAAAGCTGGGATCGCCCACCTGCATCTGGTTGCCATCCACCCCTTTTGGGACGGAAACGGAAGGACGGCTCGAGGGCTGGAAACCCTGCTGCTGCAGCGGTCGCCCTACGGGTTCAGGAAGTTGATCTCCACCGAGTCGGTTTTCTTGAACCTCAAAGACGATTACTTTTCTGCCATCGGTAGGTCATTGGGGCAAGAGTTCTCCGTGGGGTATGATGCCACGCCCTGGCTGGAGTTCTCCATCATGGTACTGAAGACTGCTTCCGACGATCTAGTGGCAAGGACGACGGGATGGCACCGGATGATGCAGCTAGTTCGTGACACTTGGGCCGCCAGCGGTTGGCCCCAGCGCCACGTAGACGCCTACGTCTTCGCACTCCAGACCGGGCAGATGACCCGGTCGGATTACATGGAAATCACCGGCGTTTCCCCGGCTACGGCCTCACGGGATCTGAACGAGATGGTGAATGTGGGTGTATTTAGGCTGGAAGGCAAAACCCGTTCGAGAGTATATTATCCATTGGACTTGGACGCTGCGAACACCAGCGGTCCGCCCGACGAACAATTGCCCTTGTTGGTAGACTGAAAGAAGGAAGATTCCCAGTTTACTTTTAAGGCACCCGTTGGAGACAGCGAGAAATGCAACAATCAGCAGACGTAGTAATCATCGGCGGCGGGGTGATGGGGTGCAGCATGCTGTACAACCTGGCCAAACTGGGAGTAACCAACTCCGTCCTGGTGGAACAAGACGTGCTGGGTTCCGGTTCCACGGGCCGTTCCCAGGCCATCTGCCGGATGCATTACTCCAATCCGGTGACCGCCTCCATGGCCTGGGAGAGCCTGAAGTACTTCAGGAATTTCGGCGAGATGGTTGGCGGGACCTCTGGCTTCGTCAAAACCGGGTACCTGGTAATCGTCGAGGACGTTGACCGTCCGGGGTTGGAAAAGAACATCGCCATGCAGCAAGACTTGGGCATCAGCACCGGCTTGGTCGATGCCGCCCAGGTGCGGGAACTGGCTCCCATGGTGGAGATCGACGAGTCCGAGGCCCTGGCCTGGGAGCCGGAGTCAGGTTACGCCGACCCCTACCAGCTAACCACCTCTTACGCCAACAGAGCCAAAGACATGGGGGCGCGGATCGAACTGCGCAACCCCGCCGTGAGGATCGAGATTTCCGGCGGCCGGGTACAAGCGGTTTTGACGGCTGAAGGCAGGCGAGAGACCAACGTGGCGGTGGTGGCTTCCGGTCCTTGGTCGCGTCAGGTAATGGCCAAAGTGGGGATCGATCTGCCGCTATCCGCCGTGCGGCACCAAGTAGCCACGCTTACCAGGCCCCTGGACCGGATACCGGATCATCCCATCGTCGGAGACATCGCCCAGTCCTTCTCCTTCCGTCCTGACGGTTCCAACATGACATTTATTGGGTTTGGCGAGGAAGAAGTCGAGGTGGACAGCTACAACGAAGGCGTGGACATGCCGGAGGTGACCGAGGCGTTGGGCAAGCTGGCCCGCCGGATGCCGGCCATGGCCGACTCCTATTTCCGCGGTGGCTGGTCGGGTCTCTTTACGGTGACGCCGGACTGGCACCCCATCTTGGACCGGGTGCCGGGTATCGAGGGTCTGTATTGCGCCGTGGGGTTCAGCGGCCACGGGTTCAAGCTTTCGCCGATGATTGGATTGACCATGGCCGAGTTGATCACCCAGGGCAGGGCCTCTTCCATCGACATTAACCCCTTAAGGTTCAGCCGCTTTGAAGAGGGAGACCTGCTGACCTCCAGCTACCGGTACCGCGTCCTCGCCTGATCGTTCGCATGCCCAAGGTCCTCCGCACCGCTGCCTTGTTTGTTTTCTTGTCCGTGGCGGTGCTGGCCGCCGGTGGAGGCGACTTCCGGCCCTCCCCATTGGACCTGGCGGTGTCGCCCTACCATTACAGCCTGCTGCAATGGGAACTGTCCAACTTCCTGGATAAATGGGTGCGCCAAGCCGGTCTCCTCCTCCCGTGGGCGTCTGAAAATGGCCGGAGCATTAAGAACCAGCTTGCCCAAGAATTTTTTAAGTTGGGACGGCAACAAAGAGACGCAGAGCGTCGATTGTTGTCGTCAACCACTACCGGTGAACCCCTTTCTGACGCGGAAACTCTGTCACTGAGGGCCGAGATTGAGCAGATTGAAGAACGGCGCCGGGCCCTGCGGCCCCAAGTGGAAGAGGCCGTGGAGGCCGAGATAAGCACCATTCTCGGCGAGGCAAATTTCAAGTCTCGCATCGGCTTTCTTTTTCCTCCGGTGGACACGGTGTATTCCAGTTCTCCCACCGTTCTAGTGCTATCTCCCCGGGACCGGATCCACCGCCAACAGACAATCCTTTTAGAGCCCGGTATCAGCGACGAGGTGAGGGACAGAATCGAGGGGTTGGTTTTGCGGGAAGAAAACTTGGCGGCGTTGGTGGAGGACACGGGAGGGGTTGCCACTTACCCCAGCGTAGTGTCCGATACAAGCAGTCTCCACCACGCCGTGGTGATCACCGCCCATGAATGGCTGCACCATTGGTTTTTCTTCCAACCTTTGGGTCAGCACTTCTGGGACAGCTCGGAAATGACCACGCTGAACGAAACAGCAGCCACCATGGGTGGAGAGGAGATCGGCGATCTGGCCTACACCGCCATGACCGGTGAAGTCGTTAACCGGAACTCGGGTCCAGCGGCGGGAGCGGCACCAGAGGTATTCGATTTCAACGAGGCGTTGCGGGAGACCCGGATGGAGGCCGAGGAGCTTTTGGCCCAAGGCAAGATTGAGGAGGCCGAGGCGTACATGGAGGAACGCCGCCAGTTCCTAGCAGCCAATGGCAGATTGATCAGGAAAATCAACCAAGCCTTCTTCGCTTTTCACGGCTCCTACGCCGCCAGTCCGGCGTCGGTAAGCCCCATCAACGAACAGTTGAAAGAGTTGCGGCGGCGCAGCGATTCATTGGAGGATTTCCTGAAGTTGGTCGCCAGCTTCGGCAGTATCCAGGAGTTTACGGATTACTTGGCGGCGGAACAAAGTTTACCGAAAAGCGAACCGCAGAAGGCCGGTGCCATGCGTTGAGATTTGGAGTTGCGCAGTCTTATCCGCCCAGCACCTGTCCGGGTCGACTCCGTAAGATCGCCTCGGTCTCGGCCACGATTCTCCGGACAATGTCTCCTGCCGGCTCAACCCGGTCAATCAGTCCGGTAGCGCCACCGGCGTTCACCGAGGCGATGCGGGTATCTCCCGCCCGTCCGGCAGCGTCAATTTGGTCTTGTAACTCTTGCCGACGGGCGATTATTTCCTGATCGCGCCCGTGCCATGTATCGGTGAAGTCGTTGCGCAGCACGCGGTGACCAATTTCCGGCGGGAAGGGCGCCGCCCCTGCCAGGTCGTAGACCCTGGTCAGCAAGGTGTCGTCGGTAGATGCTTCAGCGACCTTTTGCCGAGCCCAATCGGGACCGCCCCACTCAAGGCTGGCGACGAACCGGGTCCCGATCCAGGCTCCCTCTGCCCCCAACATCAATACCGCGGCCAGGCCGCGACCATCGCCGATACCTCCCGAGGCCAGTACTGGGATGCCGCCGGCGATATCGACAACTGCCGCGACCAGGGGTAGCGTACTGTTGTGTCCGGTATGACCCCCGGCTTCGGTGCCCTGGGCCGTGATCACGTCAACCCCGGCGAGGGCTGCGCTTTCCGCGAGGGCCACCGTTTGTACTTGAGCCAGGACCTTTATCCCGGCCGCCTGGGCGGCGGCGACATAGGGAGTCACGTCGGCGAAGGAATGGCTGATGGCCGCAACCTTCTCCTCGATGGCCACCTCAACTGCTCTCTCCATTCCCGGCGCAGAGGAGATGAACCCCACGCCAAAAGGCCGGTCGGTAAGCTCTCTGGTGGTATAGATCTGCTCTCGCAGCCACTCGGGGTCTGGCTGCCCGCGCGATCCGATCATCCCAAAGCCACCGGCGTTGGAGACAGCGGCCGCCAGCTCGGCTGTCGCCGTGCCCGCCATGGGAGCGCTGATGATGGGGTGCTCTATTCCCAGCAGGTCACAGATACGGGTACGCAACATGTAACGCCTCCCCGGGGATTTTTAGTTGATTCAAGATTAGCTTGATCTTTGGAGGGCCAACGATTTGAGTCCGTGGCGTCACAGCCAGGGCGTGCGTTTGGAGCGGTCTTTTTCCGATGTGTACACCGGCAAGCCTTCTCGTTCCAGGGCTTCCGCTAGCATCTGCTTGAAAAATTGGCGGTCGGCGCCGTTGATTACCGCTTGCTCATGGGCCTCGGAGATGGCCACCGGGTAGCCCTGGCCGCGCCGGCACTGGTCTAGCACCAGGCTGTGGCACAGGGATAGCAACCTCTCGTCTTGGGCGACCCACTGGGGCAGCTCGATCCGTCCGATCTCCTCGCCGCAGTTCAGGTAAAAGAAGCAGATCTGGTGTTCGCCGTAGCTCTCCCTGGGTACCGAGGAGTTGGTCAAATAGGTTGCCGACCGCCAGCCCGGGTCTAGCGTTCGTTGAAACAAGTCCCGGTCGATGAAATCGTTCGATAGGTCGCAGGGCGCCTGGATGCTGCGGCGATTGTTGCAACGGCTCCGGCACTGGGAAAGTTCCGTAGGGCACAGACTGGTCCGGGCCGCGTTTACTACCTCGGCGCTGCGGGGCAGGGAAACGTAGGCTGCCAGGCAAAGCGGGCGATGTTGGGACTCTTCCCGCAGTTGGTTCAGGGCCGGCAACAGCCGCTCTTGGATGATGGCTTCTTTGACGAACGGAGGATAGCCCCGGCCCGACAGTCCCCACATGACCAAGGAGCCGTCGACCAACGCCAGAGTGGGCAGACCGGCTGGGACGTCTGCTACCGCTTGGGCTAGGCGCTCCAACTCCTGAACAGTACGGATCAAACCTAGCAGGGGACCGGCCACCGGTTCTTCATAGTTTGGGTTTGACGGATCGGTTAGATACAAGTCTTCCGGCCGGTGGTAAAGGCTAGGCTGACTGAAGAAACTGGCGTCAGGCTGAGAGCCGTAGGTCAATGAACAGCCGCCCATGTTGATCAGGTAGCAGCCCACGGGTAGGTGGCGGTCCACGTCGATGTGTGACCCGTCCACGGCCACCGTGCACCAGTCCATGGGCGGTTCTACCGGGGCGTAGGCGCCCAGCAAACTGTCCAGCACCTGGGCGGCGAGAAAGGGGCGCTCTGGGTCATATCCAGTCTTGGCGATGGCCGTCGCGGCGTCGACCTTGGATGCGGCGTCGACAAAGGCCGTCAGGCGGGCTTCCCGTTGGCCGCTATCGGCAACCAGACCCCGGCTCACCAGGTCCAACTGGAGCATTGTTTGTCCCAGGTCTAGGGGCATGGCCGGTTACCGCAGCACCCGTTCGTCGCCAACCCGGCGAGTAACGCGCTGTTGATCCAAATACTCTAAAAGGGGAAGAATGTACTTGCGGCTGGTGTCGAACATGGTCCTGGCTTCGGCCACCGTAATGCTGCCGTTGGACTTCAGGTGTTCGGTGATGCGATCGGTCATTTCTTGGTAAGCAGAAGCGGCGAACACTATCGTATCGTTCACCCGTACAACCTTGCCCTCTTCCGCCAGAACGCCCAGCAACTCGGGGTCCAAAGGCCGGTCGCTGGGCGGAGAGTAGGGGTCTTGCTCCAACGCTTTGATGTATGCCGAAACCTTTTCCTCCATCTCCGGAGTCATGGCAACTTGATGGTCGGGAAGGCGTAGATGCGTCCCCTCTTCTACTAAGTACTCTTGGTCAGTCAACCGGGCTTGCGCCCTAAGGAAAATGGGCTGAGAGAGACCCAACCGGCTGCGGATCTCTTGGGAGGGAGCCCCCCGGCGCAGAGGATATTGGTCGTGGTACGCGCGCAATGCCTGGAAAAGCTTGCCGGTCATGGCGCTCCATCCTTGAGTGGAGTAAACGACGGCGCCGCTGTCGGTTCCCAATTCGCCCAGGACTACCACGTCGCCCTGAGACTCCAGCGCTTCGATGCGCTCTAGAACTTCGGAAACGGGAAGATTGGAGCGCTGGGACAGAACCGAAGTGTCGCAGGGGCCCCACTGGTCGGCCACACTAAGGAGAACGTCTTCGCCGGAACCCTGGTCCAGCGTCATCAACCGGTCCACGACTTCAGCGACGAAGCGGCGATGCCTGCGGCGTGGGTTGGGGTCCACCACTTGTCCGCCGCCCAGTGTGTCTTCGGACGAGCGCAGAACGAAGAAGTCGCCCTTGACCATGGGCAGGGGTTCGGTGAGGAGTATCTGGACCCAGCCGTCTTCCCCAGCGGCCAAGCGGTCGGCGTCCAGAAGCCTGACGCGAGCGGTGGTCTCGCTGGTAAATAGATGGAATGTGACGCCCTCGTTGTGACGAAGGGAGTGGGGCGCGCCTTTGACCATCCTGACCCTGGCGTCCAATCGATTGGTCCGGCGCAGCCAACCGGCGGAAGTAAGCACTTCGCCCCGCGGCACGTCGTTGCGGGACAGGCCCGATAGATTTACCGCTAAACGAACGCCGGGTTGGGCTTGGTCCACTTTGGATTGGTGGCTTTGGAGACCGCGGATCCGGGCGTGGCGGCCCGAATTGGCCAGCTCCACCTCCTGGCCCACGGTAAGAGCACCGTCGATAAGCGTTCCGGTGACCACGGTCCCGAACCCAGAGATGGTAAAACTACGGTCCACGGGCAGCCTGGGCCGTCCCAGGTCCCGCCGAGACTCTGTGTTATCTAGCACCTGATCTAGGACGGACTTGAGCTCGTCAAGGCCGTCGCCGGTGTAGGCGGAAACGCCCACCGTGGGGCATCCCTGGAAGGACGTCCCTTCCAGGAAATCTTCCACTTCGGCCTTGACCAACTCCACCAGTTCCTCGTCAACCGTGTCCGTCTTGGTGATGACGACTATCCCTTTGCGGATCTGGAGGATATCGAGGATAGCCAGGTGTTCCCGGGTCTGGGGCATGACGCTTTCGTCGGCCGCGACGATCAGCATGGCTAGGTCAACTCCGCCGACGCCGGCCAGCATGTTCTTGATGAACCGCTCGTGTCCGGGCACATCGACGATGGAGATTTCCCGTCCGCTGGGCAAGGTCAGCCAGGCAAAGCCCAGGTCAATGGTCATCTCCCGCTCTTTTTCCTCTTTGAGCCGGTCGGGGTCTATGTTGGTCAGGGCTTTGACCAAGGTGGACTTGCCGTGGTCCACGTGGCCCGCGGTACCGATTACGTACATGGGCGGTTTCCTCGATTTAGCACATGGACGGATTTAAAGTTTCTCATTTTAGCCACTAGAGACGCCTGACATTACGTGTGTTGATTGGAATATCGCGTACTTAGGGTGGTACACCGAACCGCCCATTATGTAGTGCCGCACTTTAAGAAAGTAGTTCCTCTTCAAGTATCAAGTTGGACCGGTATATAGCGTTACTGAAGCCAGCGATTGCATGAGAGTAGCACAGCAACATCTCAAAGAGCTTACTGAACAACATCGATTCCATGTTCAAAGGTGGTGTCCGCCCACCCGGATACCTGGAAGATACTAATTCCGGTATTTTTTGGCTCAATTCTCTAAACGCCTGTAAACGCTCCGCGGAAGGAAGCGACAATCGGAGGAACGAACATGCTTCCAGGTAATCATTATCGTTTGCGAGATTGAAGTATACGGTCGTCAAGGTTCTGAAGTTCGGGTCCTTGAATAATCTGGCAAATCCTAGACCATGGCCATGAAGCGCCAGAGATAGTGTCGTGGCATCGCAATCGATAGAGCAATGTTGATCCAACATCACCGAGAATGTGCTCAGAAGGCCACGCTTCAGATGCCCAAGATGATTAAACGCCGTGTCTTGAAGAAACGGCAATATCTCCTCTTGGATCTGCTGGTCATAGGGGTGTTCAGTTGATTTTCCAGAAGGCACCTCTTCAGATCCAAGATTTTCGGAGAGTAAATCATTCCCGGTTAGAGTAATTACGGCTTTCGACCTACCTCCGGTCATACGAAATTCAACTTCGAACTCGTCGCCGCCGTGCCGATGGACTACGGTGCCAATGTCGCCCATCTTTAAGTCAAACTCTTTGATATCGTGCGTAAGCACAACTGTTTGTAACTCACGAATCATATTGAATCTTTCTAAGCGATGATTATCTCGGAAGAACTGTCACTACCTGCTCTTTTTCCTCTTTGAGCCGGTCGGGATCAATGTTGGTCAGGGCTTTGACCAAGGTAGACTTGCCGTGGTCCACGTGGCCCGCGGTGCCGATTACGTACATGGGCGGTTAGTCCTTGAGGGCGGTGTCCCTAAAGAATAGCATCGGCGGCGAGAATGGGGTAGCCAAACCCATACGCCTGAGCTATCAATTGAAGGAATCCCTAACTGGTAGTGAGAAACGTAGGGTCGCACCATATGCGATTTCCGGAATTCTGCTACACCGGCGTGAATTCTCGAACGTGGAGGATCTCGCTGCCGCCCATGGGCCGGACGTCAGTCTCGTCTAGGGTAAGCAAAGCTATGGTTTTGCCCTCGGCGGTGAGGAACTCGACTTCAAAAGCAGTTCCCTCGGGATAGCAATGAACTACCGCTCCGATATCGCCACCTTCCAGTCCGTGTTCTTTTATGGCGTGGGTCAGGACGACGGTGTCTAGCTCTTTAACCATAAAAACTCTCCCCGATGAACGCTCAACCTGGATAGGCGGTTACCAATCGCGAACTAGATTCACCTGGCACTATGATCCACACTGTTCTAATTTGTAAATCGGTTCCCCTCGGTGTTTGGAGAGTACCGTCTATGACATATATTGTACCGTAGGACGTGGAAATAGTATCAGTGACTTCCTGTTCATGGGCGATGTTGATCAACGCCCGCTCAAGTGATTGGGCATTAGTGGAATCGTATCCGACGGCATAAAAAAATCGAGCCTTAAATCTGCCAACAGGGTGTGTTTCAGATAGGAGATACCCGGTTAATTTTGCGGGTGGAATGTACGCGCTCTCGCGACGGGGAAGCAGCATGCCCCAAACTCACCCAACGAACCGGGTGAAAACCTGGTTGGCGATCAGGTGGGCTGGTTTGGTTAGGCGTAGCAGAGGTCCTTCTTGCTCCAGCAGCCCCAATTCGGTGAGGTCCTGGATCTCCGACCGGTAACGCTCGCCCAGGTCTATTCCTATGCGGGCTGAGACTTCGGCTAGATCCATGCCTTCAAGCAGCCGTAGTCCCAAAAACATGGTCTCCGCCAAGAAAGTGTTCTCATCGATGTGTTCGTGGTGGTCCACGGGCAATACGCTATTCAAGACCTCTTCGGTTAGTCCGATGGCCGGCTGGGGGTTCTTGGTTGCCCAGTCGTTGACCGAAGCGATGTAGGTTCCGGGGGAAGAAATGTCCCAGAAACGGTACGCGCCTAGGCTGGAGTGAGCTCCGGGACCAACGCCAAGATACGGTTGATTGAGCCAGTAGCACAGATTGTGCCGGCACTCAGAGCCTGGCAGGCACCAGTTGGAGATCTCGTAATGTTGGTAGCCTTCTTGTTCCATCAGATCGGCGGCGTAGTGATACATGTCGGCGGCCAGGTCCTCGTCAGCCTGGGGAAGCTTTCCCGTTTCAACCCATCGATGCAGCGGCGTGCCTTCTTCAAGGGTGAGGCAATATAGGGAAATGTGGTCGGGATGCTGGGACACCATACGCTGCATGGTGTCCTGCCACTGGAGCATCGTCTGGTGAGGCAGTCCGTACATAAAATCCAGGTTGATGTTGGAAAACCCGCCGCTCCGGGCGATTGCCAGAGCCGCCATGGCTTGATCGGCGTCGTGACGGCGGCCCAGGAGACTCAATAATTCGTTGTCCAGACTCTGCACACCAATGCTGAGACGGTTAACCCCGGCGTTAATCAGCCGCTGACAGGCTGGCAGGTCCAGGTCGCCGGGGTTGGCTTCTATCGTGATTTCCGCGCCGTCCTTAAGCTGGAAAGAGGAGCGAGCCGACTCCAATATGCGGTCGATGGAACCTTCTTTGAGATAAGATGGCGTACCCCCACCGAAAAACACCGAGTTTATGGACGCCCCTTCCAGCACCCGCCCCCACTGGGTGATTTCTTGAGTCACGGCGCCCATATAAGGATCCATCATCCGTTCGATACCTTGGTAGGTATTGAAGTCGCAGTAGGGGCACTTCGTCTTGCAGAAGGGGACATGGATGTAGAGGGCCATCCCAGATGGCGGGACGATGGACGTCGGGGAAGTGGGATCAGCTAGCATTTATCGGCGTGTATTCAAGCGGCTTGAAAATGGGATTAAATTCCGGCTGTTCGCCGGGATTCTCGAGGATTACTCATCGTCGACGATGTGGGAGGACCCCTCCACAATCTTGTCAGGGTCCTTTTCTTGGGGACGGTCATCTTTCGGCTTGTTGCCACTGTGCTCGTCTACCACGTGCCGCGGCGCCAGCTTCGTCAACAGCAACGCCGCCATCGCCAAGATAATAAGGTCGTCGAATTTGCCCAGATAGCCAAGGGTGTCCGGTATCAAATCAATGGGAAGCAGAAAGTAAACGATGGCCAGCGGAACCAATGCCCGCAAAACCAGGGGCACGCGCTTGTCGAAGTTCAGCCGCCAAATGAGCCTGATGAACCGGAAAAGAGGCGGCCCCACGCGGGGGAACAGGAAGAATATTAATGGAAGGGCGAGTCGATGGAACATCACGCTGCTCCGAAAGGACGGTTCTTGATGGTTTCTTAATAGTAATTATAGACTAAGGCGCCGCTGCTTGGAAATTATCTCTAGCCAATCCTACCTTGCTGGGCCACCCTGTGAGGCTGGAAGCTTGGTTCGCGAAACTTATTACTTCCTCCCAAACGTAACATTTGCAATACAGCTGGGGCATCTGAACAGATCGACCGATGGTTATGGCATTCTCTATCGCCTCCAGCCTGCATGGGCTATACTGATACGATTCTGAAGCGGAGCTTTAATGATGACCTCAACGACCTTGCCAGGAACCATCGGAGAACTGCGTGCCAGCGGTTATCAGGTGATACCGGTACGCGAAGAGATGCGCAAGAATCTTATAGCCAAGATCAAAGCGGAAGAGATCGTTTTCCCCGGCATAATTGGCTTTGAGCATACAGTCATTCCTCAACTGGAGAACGCCATCTTGGCAGGCCAGGACGTGATTCTTCTTGGAGAGCGAGGCCAGGCCAAGTCCCGGGTGATCCGCAGTCTGGTCACACTGTTGGACGAATCGATTCCTAAGATCGCGGACTGCGAGATAAACGATAACCCCTACGCCCCGGTCTGCCGGGTCTGCCGGGATAAAATCGCCGCCGACGGAGACGAAACCGGGATCCAATGGCTTTCCAGAGACGAGCGTTATTCGGAGAAACTAGCCACTCCGGACATCTCCATCGCCGACCTTATCGGTGAGATCGACCCGATCAAGGTCGCCGAAGGGCATTACCTTTCGGATGAGTTGGTTATCCACTACGGTCTGGTGCCGCGCACCAACCGGGGAATCTTTTGTATCAATGAGCTGCCCGATCTAGCCGAGCGCATCCAGGTGGGGTTGTTCAATCTCATGGAAGAGCGTGACGTGCAGATCAAGGGTTACCGCATCCGGTTGCCCTTGGACGTTTACGTGGTTTCCACCGCTAACCCAGAGGACTACACCAACCGCGGACGCATCGTGACGCCGCTGAAAGACCGCTACGGGTCTCAGATCCATACCCACTACCCCAAGACCACTGAAGACGAAATCACCATCATGGATCAGGAGCGGACCCGGTTCCCCGACGAGGACAGCATGGTGATTCCGGACTACATAAAAGAGATTCTGGCGGAGATCACCAGTCAGGCAAGGGAGAGTAGCGAGATCAATCAGCGCTCCGGAGTGAGTGTTCGAGTATCCATCTCCAACTACGAAACGCTGTTGGGAAACGCGCTGCGCCGCTCAATCATCCACGGTGATCAATGGGTCTGTCCCAGGACCACCGACCTGCCGTATATCGTGGCTTCGTTTTCCGGCAAGATAGAACTGGAAACCTTTGAGGAAGGCCGGGAAAGCCGGGTTACCGACGATCTTACGCGCCGCGCCGTGCTGCGTATCTTCGGCTCACGGTTTGACGTGGACCAGTTGGAGCGGATCGTTACGGCATTCGATATGGGCCACACGGCGGAGACGAGTAGCGAAAAGCCGGCCGCCGAATATATGGCATTGCTGACGGAGGTTGACGGATTGGCCGACGCCGTGAAGCAATTGACCAGCGACGAGAGAGCCGAGGTTGTAGCCTCAGCGGTGGACTTTATCCTGGAAGGCTTGCACCTGAACCGCCGTCTGAACTGCGAACGAACCTCCGCTGGAAACCTCTATCGGCGGTAGGGTTCCTCTGATCCCGTAAACCTTGATACCGGGTTTTCACCCGCACTTAACCGTGCCTCTAAGACGGCCGGCTTGTGAGAGCCGGGCCGATCGTACCACGACAAATATGACATCCTTCCCTTGACCTTGAGTGTGGCCGCCCTTAGTATTAGAACAAATGAGTTAATTTGTTGCCCTACTTAAGGAGTCTCCATGGCAGGCGCTGACGTACAGGAAATCCACTGCAAGTCTATGCTCAACCGTTTGGACGTCCCGGGGTTTCCCTTCCGGTGGACGTTGAATCCCTACCGCGGCTGCCGCCACGCCTGCACTTACTGTTACGCCCGGCCTACCCACGAATACTGGGGAATGGACTCCGGATTGGAGTTCGAGCAGAGGGTTTTCGCCAAGGTTAACGCCCCGGAGGTTCTTCGGGAGGAGCTAAGGCGGCCCAGGTGGATGGGAGAGGCTATTGCCATAGGCACTGCGTCGGACCCCTACGAACCCGCCGAAGCAGAGTACGGGTTGACCAGGCGAATCCTGCAAGTGCTCACCGAGTTCGGCAACCCGGCATCCTTGACCACCAAAGGGGTTCTGGTGCGCCGGGACCTGGACGTTTTGCAAGAACTGAGCGAAGTGGCTGACGTGAGGATCAACTTCAGTATCGGCAGCATGGACGAGCAGGTCTGGAAGACTAATGAGCCAGGGGCCCCCGGACCCATGGCCCGCATGGAGGCCATGCAGTTCCTGGTGGAGAACGGGATAACCGCCGGGGTTATGATGGCTCCCCTGCTTCCCGGTATCTCGGACAGCGAAGAAAGCATCAACGAAGTGGCTGCCGCCGCTGCCGAGCATAAGGCTCAATTCTTGGGAGCCAACGTATTGTTCTTGAAGCCCGGCTCTAAAGAGTGGTTCATGCCGATGCTTCGAGAAACCTACCCGCACCTGACCACGGCGTACGACAAGATGTATCGTAAGACCTACGCTCCAAAGGACTACACCAGCATGGTGCTCAAAGCGGTGGACAAGGCCCGATGGGAATGGGGTCTACAGGTGATGGAGCCCACGAAAAATCTCCGGGGACAGCAGCGCCAGCTAGAGTTGGCTCTAACGGCCTGATGTTGGCTTAGAAACCGGATGATCGCAGAATGGGAATCAGGCTTGCAACGGTGGGGATATCCCCGTTAGTTGCTGCTTGCCAATCGAATGTGGATTTCCGGACGATATACGGCTACGGTTAGGATTTTCTCCAAAAAGGCGCTCGCTTTCGCTGTTGTTCCAGAAGGCTCTCGTCCAGTAAGTCTAGGCTGCCGCTGGTCCCCTGAGCGAGTCGTTCCGGGTAACCGATGAGCTGGAAGATGTTGGGATTGGTATAATACCCGTTGTAGGTCTGCCGCACCAATTCGTCAAAGAACTCCGGATGTGATGCCTCAACCTCTTTCAGAGCCGCGTCTTTTCCTTCGTCGTTGAGGGCTTGAAAGCCGGACGGTTCCCTGATCACGGCGGCGATCTCTATCTGTGCCAGCCCCTCATTGAACATTCTATTTTTTCGGGCTTCCCCTTCGACCACTCCCTCCAGAAAGGCGGCTAAACCCAGATCGCCCGCGCCGGGTAGCTCGCCTTCCGGCGGGATGAGCCGGTTTAGGACGTTGGACAGCAAGTCTCTCTGATCATCGGTGAACACGCGGTTTCTGGAAGCCATGTGGCCCGGTCCCTCCAAACTGATTGAGGCAGGCGACTAGCCCCATTTGATGGAGCAGGCCCAAGGATACTATCCGTTCCGTAGCCAGTCAAACGCTATCCGGAAAGGTTGGCGGCATGAGAAGTAATCCCCAAGGCTGGCAGTTGAAGCAGCCAGATGCGCAGAGTAGCATGGTCGAGGAATAGAGATTTCCAAAATGGCCGATGCGCTGGAACGATTGGGGTGAAGCATTTGCGGATATGGAAGCCCCATGCCGCCGACTTGGGACTGATAATTGGGTTCTATCTTATTTACCTGATTACCCGGGGGTTGTTCTATTCCCAACCGGACGAAGCCGGACTGCAAAACGCCCTCCGAGTCGTCTCCTTGGAAAGAAAGGTCGGGATGTTCTGGGAACCGGCGTGGCAAGCCTGGATGCTGGGAAACGCCGAAATCCTGGTGGTAGTTCTGAACTGGGTTTACATCATTACTTACTGGCCTGTTGTCTTGGGAGTGGGCCTAGTCCTTTTCATTCGGAGCCGGTCCCGGTTTTACTACTACCGGACGGTTGTCGCGGTCAGCCTGGTACTCGCATTGTTGGTTTTCGCTATTTTCCCGGTTTCTCCGCCTTTCGGTATGACCGCCCATTTTGTAAATACCATCCAAGTTCTGGGACCTTCCTTATACGGGGGGCCAGCGATGGCTCCCACCTACAATCTCGACGCCGCCATGCCCAGCCTCCACTTCTGCTGGACGGTTATCCTGGGTGTTCTGTGCCTGCGGAGTCTACCGGGGTGGGCGAAATATTTGGGGATTTTGTATCCGGGAGTTACCTTCTTGGCGATCACCATCACCGGCAATCATTTCATCCTGGACGCAGTTGCCGGAGGTCTGTTGGCGGGGGCGGCCTTTGTCATCGTGGAGCTCGGTCTGCGGGAGCGATTCAGCTTGAGCCGCTGACCGAGATGTCCCTGGCGGGTCGTGATCGCCAAGGGCGGTTTGCCCGCCGGTTAAAGCGTCCGAAATGCCGGGCTGATGATGCTAATCAAGCTAATTATCCAGGTTAGGACCCCGACGACGGCTAGGATAACCTCTCCCGCACCAACGTTCAGGTCAACCAGAGTCACGTTGTCCAGGCTGGCCCAGTACCGGTTCAAGTTCTGCTGAACGTGTAAAAGAAGCCCCAAAACAACAGCGATGGATGCCAGGTCCAGCAAGGCGCTGATCAAGGCAGCCCCAAACGAGACTTCACCGAAATTGAAAAAGCCCCCATTTACCCTGAGTGATGCATTATCCAACGCGGTGGAGATCAAAACGAGAACTACTGCCCATCCTACTGCGATGGAGCAAAAAACGCCGGCGTCTTGCATCAGTTCCTTGAAAGAGCGCATGTGGGCGTGAGTACGGAATAGCCCGTAGATTGGAATCATTAGGCTCAAAGTGTGCCACATGGGGAACACTTGGTTTCCGGTGTGGTCTCGATATTGTTGCCACGTGATGTAGAACCAATAGAACAGATAGAGCCCGTCGGACAGGAACGTCATCACCAGGATACGGGTTGGCGAGATCCGGTAGGCCAAAGTGCGCGGTGGCTGCCCGGTCAGCGCCTCTTCGGGGTCTGCGGTGGATTCCGCGGGGAGGGCCTTGCCGCAACCGCCGCAGAAAATGTGATTCGATTCGACCTGATGAGCGCAGTAAGGACAGGAGGGCATCTAAACCTCTTGATTCATATAGCAGGGCATAGGTTATGGATTGCGGCCCCACAGCGGATGCCGGAATGTGGGCCCGAGGGCCGGATTGATCTCCTGGCGTTCGGTTGTCGATGCCTCGGGGGCCGGCTCGTCGGGCAGTGGAGGACGGTAACGGGGTCCGAGACTGCGTTGAGGATTCAGGTTGCTCAAGTGTTGAGCAAGGGCATCCAGGCTATTTAGGTTGTTGACCGGTAAAAAGTCGTCTATGTAGGGTCGAGCGGCTTGGATTCCCCGGGTCAACGGTTGGTAATCGGCGGACCCCAGCAGTGGGTTGAGCCAGATCAGCCGGTGGCAACTGCGTTGCAGCCGTGAAATCTCTTGAGATAGCAACTCCGGCTCGCCCCGGTCCCATCCGTCGGAAATCACCAGCACCACGGCCCCACTGCCCCGGACTCGCCGCAACCACTGGAAATTGAACGTCTTGAGCGCTTGCCCGATGCGAGTGCCCCCGGCCCAGTCAGGGACGGCCCGGGACACTTCAGTGACCGCCTGATCGATGCTGCGGTAGTTCAGATACCGGGTGATCCGGGTTAACTGGGTGGCGAATAAAAATGCCTCCACCTGCCGCTGGCCCTTTGCTACAGAGTGGATGAAGTGTAGCAGCATCCGGGTGTACCGTTCCATGGAGCCGCTGACGTCGCATATCAAGATCAGGTGCCGGGGCTTGTCTTTGCGCTCCCGTCGCGGCAACTCCAAGAGTTCGCCGCCGTACTTGAGGTTCTGCCTTAGGGTGCGGCGCAGGTCTATCCAAGAGCCATTTCCCGGCGCGGTCCGGCGGGTTCGCCGGTTTCCTAGGTCCCAAGACAGGTCCGACATCATTCGTTTGGCTTCGGAGATCTCCAAGCCATTGAAGTCTGAAAAGTCTTTCTGCCGCAGCACTTCCCTGGCGCTGTAGGTCCTGGTCAGGTCCACCCGGTCGCCGGCATCATCGTCATCTCCCTCGGTGGCTGTGCTGTTACCCTCGTCGCCGCCCTTAGGTGGAGCGACTTGAGGGTTCCGGTAACGGCGTTGCTCTCCCATTGACCGCAGGTCGAGGGTGGTTTGGCCGCTGGCCGGACGCCGCCAGAACACCTGGAAGGCTTCGTCGAACAGGGCAATGTCCTGTTTCCGGTGGACCAGTATTGAGCGCGCCGCTTGCTGGAATTCCTGTTTAAGGCTGATGGGGGTGTACTCCAACGCACGAACCAGGTCCAGCATGTTGCCTGAACCCACGTCCAACCCAATCTTGCGCAACGTCTCGCCGAACATCATCAGGTTGTGTAGGATGTGGCCGTCGTCCTGATGGGCGCCGTTGGCAGGCGAGGTCACGGACCGCCACCGCCGCCACCCCGTCTTCCCCGTCGGGGGCCTCGGTTTTTGGACCGCTCCAACATGGCCCGCACCGGCTCGCCTCGCACCATTTCGATGTCGTCCTGGTACTTGAGCACGATACCCATGGTGTCGTCGATAACCTGGGGGTCCAACTCGGACTGATTTAAAGCCAGGAGGGCCGACGTCCAGTCCAGGGTTTCCGACACCCCCGGAATCTTATAAAGTTCGGTCTCCCGCAATTCCTGAATGAATCCAGTCACCTGTTGCGCCAACTGGCGGGGAGCTTCGGGGATCTTGTCGGTGATGATTTGGAGCTCTTTCTGGAAGTCTGGATATTCTATCCAGTAGTACAGGCAGCGGCGCTTCAGCGCGTCGTGGACTTCCCGAGTCCGGTTGGAGGTGATTATAACGATGGGTGGATGGACTGCCTTGTAAGTACCCAATTCTGGAATCGTGATCTGGAAGTTACCCAGCATCTCCAGCAGGAATCCCTCGAACTCCTCATCGGCCCGGTCCAACTCGTCGATGAGCAGGACTGGAGACTTCTCCCGGCTTTCGTCGATGGCCTGCAGAAGGGGGCGTTTGATCAAGAACCGCTCGCTGAACAGGTCGGCGGTGGCGCTCTCCCGGTCGACCTGGCCGGACGATTCCATCAGGCGTATTTCCAGGATCTGGCGGGCGTGATTCCATTCGTAGACGGCGTGGTTGATGTCCAGGCCTTCGTAGCACTGAAGGTGGATCAACTCAGTATCCAGCGCGGCAGCCAGGGCCCGGGCAATCTCCGTTTTGCCGACACCGGCCTCACCCTCTAGGAACAGGGGCCGTTGCAGCTTTAAGCTCAAGAATATGGGCACCGCCAAGCTGCGGTCGCTGATGTAATGCTGCTCGCGGAGAATCTTCTGGACCTCGTCGATGGAGGCGGGCATCTTAATGGCGGAAGTCAATGGCAAACTCCAATAATGTAGTCAGGGTGGTAACGGGTGAAACCATTGTAGCGTATCCGGGAGCTTGGGTACCACAGGTGGGTAATCAATGTCCGGTGGACACGAAGTGAGATTGGAAGTACCGTCTTACCAACCGGCGCAGGCTGGTCCAATGGTCATCAAGAGACTCAAGCTCGACCGGGGTGAGTTGATTGTAAGTCCGGCCAAATTGAGGGAAATACCAGACTGAAAAGGCCCAGAATCCGGGAATCGCGGGGCCGTCGTCCGGCGTTTCGGCGATAACCCCAGTGCCTCCCCGAAGTTCCCAGGAGGCCAATACCCGGCCCCGGTCGGCAACGCATAAGCCTTCCACCCAAGAAGCCTCGCGTTCGCCGCCTTGGTAGGGTTCCATCAACTCCAATAACCGGCGCGTTCTCTCTTGGTCGTCGGCCGCCGGTCCGGCGAATCGGTGGGTGTAGAGGCTTTCCCAGCTATCGCCCAGCGCCGGAAGGACCAAGCCGCCGTCGGAGGCGATGGCCAATGTTGACCCCGCCAGCGACCACTCTCGCGCTTTGGCCCGGGCAATCTCGTGGTGGGTGCCGCCTTTCTCTTCGGGGACTCCGGATAGGCCTAACTGTTGGGGAGTCGTGGGAGACAAGTTAAGGGCTTCAACCAGCCAGGCGAGTTTCTGCTGCTTGGCCGGATTTCCGGTGGCCAGGAGTATGGAGGTGGCGCTCTTGCCGGTGGATTTGCCGGTCATGGGAGTACTTCCGGATTGAGTTTAGAGAATGCGGGCGACGGCGCGAGCGGCGGCCCCGTCACCGCCTTTCAGCTTCAAAGGCAACGCCCAAAGCTCGAAATTGAAGCCTACCAGTTGGTCCAGGTTAATCAGGTTTTCGATGAGCGGTATGCCCAGGCCCAACAGAAGCCGGTGCACCGGGAAATCGCTCATTGTGGATTGCGGAGTCGGCGGATGTTTGTCGATGGGAAAGTCGACAGCTACGGCGTTGACTTCATGCCTTGCCAGGTAACCCGCCCCCTCCGTGCTGAGGTAAGGCCCGTCGGAGTAGAATCCCTCTTTTCCCGACTCGTTGTGCGCCCAGCCCGTGAACAGAACTACGATGTTGTCCTTTATCGTGCCGGGCGCGGCCCCGGCCTGCTCTAAGTCCGCTACGGAGATCGGCGTCTTGCTCTGGGCCGACTGGCGCAGGTCCAAGAGGAGCGCCGGTCCCATGTAGCGCTCCAAAGGCATATCGTCAACAGTGGTCCCATCGGGATGAAAGTGGTAGGGAGCGTCGACGTGGGTGCCGATGTGGGTGGCCAGGGTCAGTTTGGTGTTGGAACGCGTGTGGGACTCGTGGGTCTGCAACGGCGACATGGTCACGCCGATCAGGCCCGGAACGGCGGAAACCCGCGGGCTTCCCAGGGTTAGGGTGAGGTCGATAAGTTTGGGCATGCTTGCGTTCCTCTCTACAGCTTTGCCGGCTTTATCCGTCCCCGGCGGCGGGCTCGAGCGGCGTGGTTCGAGCACCGGGAATCCCAGCGCCTCCGGAGCGGGCCTCTTCGGGTAACGACATCTCCCAATCGGGAATGAGCGTTTTGGAGGTGGGTTCCAAAGTCAAGATAACTGCCGCTCCCGCCAGGCTGAAGGCGACGGACAAGGCGAATATGACATCGTAGGGGTCTAAGATGCCGGAAGATCTGAATATCTCGAACACCACGCCGCCAAGGGCCGTGGTTATCGCGTGTCCCATCAGCGCTCCGGTCATCTGTGATCCGTAGAGGGTCCCCATGGGTCCGTTGCCGAAGTATTGCCGGTTTATCACCAGATATCCGGTCCACTCGCCGCCGAATCCTATGCCGAACAGGGCGGCGAACAGATAAAAAGTCCACAGGTCATGGGCCCCAAAAAGGATAAGCACGGTAATGCCCTGAACGAACAGGCAACTGGCCATGATACGTTTGGAGCCGTACCGTTCCGCCAGAACCGGGGTCAGAAGTCTGCTGGAGATGCTGACCAGAGAAATTATCGTAAGGATCACCGCCGCCTGGGTCAGGCCGACACCCTGCTCAACGGCGAATGGAATTGAGAAGATCAGGACTATGCCATGTCCGGCGCACCCCAGTCCGTGAATGGCCGGAAGGTTCCAGAATGCTCTGGTCCGCCGGACATGCTGGTTGAACACTTTTAGACGCAGTTTTTCCGCTGTGGCGCTACGGACAGTAGGAGGTGGGTCGTCGTCGGCTGCCCCATAGGGCTTGACGCCGATATCCTCCGGCTTATTGCGGAGCAGGAGGTTTAGGAGAATCAAGATCCCGCAGCCGATGACGCCGATGCTCCAGAACGTCATCTGCCAACCGTAATTCTCCAATAAGTAGCCGGTAAGCGGTGCTACGATGGCCGTGCCTAAGCCGCCCGCGGCCCACAGGATCCCGGTTCCCAATCCCAACCGCCGCCGAAACCAGCCGCTGACCGACGCCATCAAAGGCACCATGGCGATGGATTGGGTCAGTGATAGCAAAAAACCGAAGACGATGAAGAACTGCCATAACTCGCGGACAAATCCCAGCAACACCATGCTGACGCCGTACAGAATGGCGCCGGCGAACATCATGCGCCGGGCGCCGTACCGGTCGCCTAGCCAACCGCTGACTGGGGCGAAAATAGCTCCGACCATGTAATAGGCCGCCAGCCCCATGACGATAGTACCGACACTCCAGCCGAAGCGGCCATCTGGGTCGGTCAAGGGCGGCAAAAGAATACCGGCGGCCATGCTGATGGAGGTAGCGAGAATCTGCACCGTGGCCAAGACGGCCACGATTATCCAACAGTAATGCAGCCCCCAGGGTAGCCTGGAAGCGCTTAGGTTAAGCATGAATCAATAATACTCAGCCACGGGGATGGTCTAATGAAATATCTCTTCATGGAGAGTGAGCATCGGGAGGAGTTGGCCTCGGCGCCTAGTGCAGCGGGCACGCTCTGAGCAGGCCGCTGCCCCACCATGTCTCCGAGGCGGCGGTGCGACCGTCTTCAATGGCGCTACTTTCTCCCAGTGCCAGTGGTCCGGTGGCGTTGGCATGTGAGGTCAGGGCAGCTGTACCGCCGGGTACGGCGAAGGCAAATACCCTATCCCGTTCGCCTACGTCGGCCGAAACCGCCCATGCCCCGAAGAAAATCATCAGGGCGATGGTCAGGCAAAGCACCAGAATAAACGAAACGGGAAGGGGAACAGCCTTCATGCTAGCGAACCTCAACCTCGTGGGGGAACACCATGTTGTTGCCGTAACCCCGGCCGTCCCACTTGTTGGGGAATTCCATGGGCTGGGTGTCGCCTTGGTCGTTAGTGGCCCGGCACATCAGGGTATATTTACCGGGACCTGGTGGGGTCCACTGGTGCTCCCACCGGTTCCATGAATAGTCGCTGCGAGGCCGGACTGTGTCTACCAGGTTCCAAGTTGCGCCGGCATCGGTGCTGATCTCGACTTTGGTGATCTGGTCTTCACCGGACCATGCCGCCCCGGCTAGGGTGTATCCAGTTGCGGGGACAATCTCACCAGGGGCGGGGTTGGTGATGATGGACTTGACCTTCATCTTGGTGTAGAAGGTATATGGCGCCGCCGAACCCGGTTCATTGGTGGTGATGTACCTATCGGTCATGTAGAAGCCTTTGAACTCGTGGTCCAGCACGTGGATGCCCACCAGCCACTTGACCGAGTTCATGCCGTACCAGCCCGAAACCAGCAGACGCAGAGGGAAGCCGTGGTTCAGGGGCAACGGCTCACCGTTCATCTCGTAAGCCAGGAGGGTATCGGGGTGCATCGCTTTGGCGATGGGCAGGCTGCGCTCGTAGGTAACTTCCGGCGGATCCCCCACGGTTTCGTCTGGACCGTGGTCGGCGCCCTCGAACATGACCTCTACCGCGGAATCCTTCACCCCGGCTTTCTCCAGCACGTCCCGTAAAGAAACCCCAGCCCACTCGGCGTTGCCCATGATTCCGTGTCCCTTGATACCTTCCATCACCGTGCTGATGCGCAGGGCCTTGGACCAGTAGTCGGGCACGGGGCTGTTTCCGCAGCACTCGAAGGTGACTTGGAACCTTTTCTGAGGCAGTTGTTTCAAGTCTTCATAGCTCAAACTTAAGGGGGTGCTTACTTGGCCGTCAACCGCCAGCCGGTAGGTGGCCTGGTCGATCTCCGGGCAGTCCTTCCAATGATTGCGGATGTAGAACAAATCATTGGGCACGATATCTTCTTGTAACGCCGTTGGGGGCGCGGCGAAGGTGCGCAATCCGGCGTTGGTGGGAATGATTTGAGGCTTTAACGCGGTCTGGGTGATTTGGGTGGCCATGTTTAGACTCCTGGGCTTAGTTTTACTCGAGATAGTTAGTGTCCAGGTCGGCGGCTGGATAGGTCACCAGCAACCGAACCGGGATCCATAGTTGGTTAACCAGCTTGTGAGGCACGCCGGGCGGGGCCAGCACGGTCGTGCCCGCTCGAATGGTGGAGACTTCGTCTCCGAGAACAAGTTGCACGGCACCGGCCATTACCATGATGGCGATGTCCGTCGGGTGCGTGTGCAGGCGTCCTTCCCAGCCGGGGTATAGCTCGATCTCTTTGATGGTAAGCGAAACCGCGCCTTGTTTGTGGGAGACAATCTCCCGCTCCCGGCGGTTGTCCACCGCCGCTGGCATCGGTATCTCGCTGTGCTCAATAAGTGGCATGGTGCTTCCTAGGATGGATTGTCACGACTATTCTTGCCTCATTGTACTACGGTTTTCTTATACGTGAAGGCCGGGCTTAATTCTCCGGAAACATGAGGGGAATCATGTTTTGGTAGGCCAGGTCGTTGGCCATGCCCATGACCATGCCGGCCCGGGCGTCCCGGAAATACCGCTCGAAGGGCATCCGTCCGGCAAAAGCCGCGCCTCCGAACGACGTCATCAAGTCCTGGGTCACCCTTACTCCTGCTTCGGAGCAGGCGACCTTGGCCTGCATGTAAAGTAGATGGGAGGACGCCCGGTCTTGGTCGAAGGACGACGAAGCCGACAAAAGCAGGGCTCGCGCCGCTTCGATCTGGGTTCCCATCTCGGCCATGCGCCGCTGGTTGATGGCGCTGTCCAGCCGCCTGGCACCGCTGGGGTGGCGGCGGACCATCTCCTCCATCGCCAACTCGTAGGCGCCAGAGGCGATACCTAGGTAGGCGGCGGCGTAAGTGAGGGCGACCACCGGGCGGGCAAAGTGGGTTGTCGCTGCGGCAACGGTGTGCTCCTCGCCAAGGCGATTCTCTTCCGGGACGAAACCGCTGAACTTGACCGGAGAGCTGGAATTGCCTCGCATGCCTAAACCGTTCCACGGCTCCAGGATCTCCCAATCGATCTCGTCCGCCGCGACGATCAGACGGCTGGCGGCGCTTTGCGGAGAGTCTTCGCCGACCCGGCAGTGAAATTGGAAGTGGGTGGCGTGTCCCGCCGAGGTGACGTAGGACTTTCGGATGCCGTCCAGTTGGTATCCGCCGGGCACCTTGGTGACGGCGGAGGCGGTCTGGGCAGCGGTCCAGTTGTCACCCTCGCCCCAGGTCTCGCTGCCGGCGATGCTGGTGAACACCTCTCCTTTGGCCATGGGCTTGACGAACTTTTCTATCTGGTAGTCGGTGGGAATCTGGCAGATGATCTCCGCCGCCTCTAGGTGCATCTTGTAGCACATGCATGTCGAGGGGCATTTTTTGGCCAGTTCCTCGATAACCAAGGAAGTGGTGACCATGTCGGCGCCCACTCCGCCGTGCTCTTTGGAGACGCGGAGGCCGAAAAGGCCTTCCCGCTTCAAGGCATCGAGTGATTCTTGGGGATAGCGTCCCAACCGGTCGGTTTCTTCTGCCCGGGGAGCCAGCTCCTTGGCGGCAATATCCGCCGCCCGGTCTCGCCACTCTTCCTGCCCTTTGGTCAATGGGAAATAGGTCATCTTGTTTTCCTTGCGGTGTTGATTGGGATTGGCCGTACATCTTGAGAAGTGAACCCAAAAGGTGGTTCGACAAGCTCACCACGAACGGTGGGGCTGGTTGGATCGCTTTCCGTTCGTCCTGAGCCTGTCGAAGGACCAGCCTGCTAGACTTTGACTGAGCCTAACCGGCGAATTTCTCTCCCAAGGCGGTTTCCCAGCGGAGATAGGTCATCATGTCGGCGTAGTTCCGGTCCGGTCCGGAGGGCACCATGTCGGTAGGCGGGGACATCACGCCGGACAATCCGGATTCCACAGCCAATCCAGCCCTGTTCCACGCGGCCATTCCGCCTTCCAGGACCGAGACATTCTCATATCCCAGGTCCATCAGGGTGGCTCCGGCCAAGGCGGCGTTGGCCCCGTCGTTACCGGTGACCGCGATGCTTGCCTTCTTATCCGGCGCCAGGCCTGCGATGTGAAACTCCAGCCAACCCCGTGGCGCCCATCGGGCTCCGGGAACGTGGCCTCTGGCGAAGTCCTGGCTGGTATCCACAAATAATGTGACCTGGGGTGAGGCAACTTGGAGGTCCTGAGGAGATAGGGGCCTGACCCGCTCTTTGGCTTGGGCCAGGCCGTACGGGGCCTCTTCGGGCACACCCTTTTCCAGGTCCAACCCCGCGGCGGCCCACGCTGAGGTACCGCCTTCCACGGCGTAAACTTCGTCAAAGCCAAATTGGCGGTACCAGGAGGCAATGAAAGTGGAACGGGCCTTCTGGTCGCAAGCGAAGACCACCGGGCAATTCTTGACCACCAGCACGTCGTCGGACCGTTGGACTACCTGGCCACCGGGGAACCAGCGGAAGCCGGGGATATGGCCGGCTTCGTACTCTTCGGCTCTGCGCACGTCGACGAAAAACGCGGGTTCTTTCTCTCTATTAGCCAACATGGCCTGAAGTCTGGGAATATCCATGTAGCGGACGCCGTCTTCGGCGGCAAGCGTATCGGCGTAGGCTTCGGCGGCGGCTAAGCCTTCGGGAGAGGGCTCGGGCAGGTCAAGCCGGTCGGCTCCGGTTTCTAGCTCGTAGCCGGCCAACACCCAGCCCGAGGTGCCGTTTTTCAATCCAAAGATGTTGGTCAATCCCATCCGTTGTAGCACCCTGGTCCCGATGATGCTGCGGGTGCGTCCGGCGCAGTTGACGATGACCGTGGTGTCTTTGTCCAGGTCTTTGGTGATGTCGGTGACCCGCAGGGCCAACTCACCGCCGGGAACGCTCCGGCCGCCGGGGATACAGAACCGTTGGTACTCTTCCGGGGTGCGGGTGTCCAGGATAACCAGCTTGTCCCCGCGCTCTATCCGCTCGTGCAGCTCGGTGGCGTCGATCTCGGGTACGTGGTGGACTACTTCCATCTTCTCGCCGAACACCTTGCTGATTACGTTGCTCCCCCACTCGGTGGGGAAGTCCAGGGTGGACCACTGGTTGATGCCCCCGTCCAATACCGAAACATCGCTGTAGCCCATGCGCTCCAGAGTTTCGGCGGCCAGACCTGCCCGCCGGCCGTCGTCGTCGCATATAACTACCTGGCAACCCTTTACCGGCACTGCGGCGGACATCTGGGATTCCAATTGCCTGCGAGGAATCAGGCTGGAGTCGATGATGTGGGTGCTGTTATACTCACCCGCCTCCCGCACGTCGATCAACGCAAACTGGCTGTTACCCTCTAGCAACGAGCTCAGGTCCTCTGCCGCGATCTTCTTAGCCATGGTTGATGCACCTCCGTCGAGAGTGGTTATTCGGATTTTACGCCTGAATATATCTGAGTCACCCCTCTCCCGCTAGGAGAGGGGCCGGGGTGAGGGCCGTCACCCTGATGCTACCGGGGACGGTGTCCGGGCCTCCGGCGGCAAGGCGTCTTCCCAATCGGGAATCAGCACGCGGGAGGTGGGCTCCAAGAGCAATATGAAGGCAGCGCCTCCCAAGCTAGTAGCGATAGAAATGACCCAAGCTATGTCATAAGAGCCGTAAATGTCGAATATTACGCCGCCCAGAAGTCCGCCAACGGCCATCCCGATTCCGGACCCCAGGTTTTGGAAGCCGAAGATCGTGCGGACGGGGCCCATCCCAAAATACTGGCGGTCTATCACCAAGAACGCCGACATCTCGCCGCCCAATCCTACACCGAACACGGTGGCGAACAGGTAGAACTGCCAGGCGTCATGGGTCCAGAAGAGCAACGCCACCGAGATCCCCTGGATAGTATAAGCAACGGCCATGACCCATTTGGCCCCGAACATGTCTGCCAGCACTGGGACGGCGAACCGGCTCCCGCTGGCGGTCAGGGTGTAGATCGAGATGATGAAGGCGGCGGCCTGCAGAGAGACGCCCTGCTCTGGCCGGGTAGCGAAGAATACGACGCCCACCATGACGATGGAATGCCCCATGCAACCCAGGTAATGGATGCCAATGAGGTTCCAGAATGCCCGAGTTTGCTTGGCCTGCTTGAGGAATGCTTTGCTCCGTAGCTTGGTTATGGCTGGATTGCTAGTATCAACTGGCGGTGGGTCGTTGTCAGTCGCGCCGTAGGGTCTCTTTCCCCGGTCGGCGGGGTCGCCGTGGAAAAAGGCCACCAGGGAAAAGACGATAGTTCCCCCGATCGCCGGGATGATCCAGAATGCGGTCTCCCAATCGGTTCTTGACAGAAGCAGGGCCAGCGCTGGGGCCATGATGGAGCTGCCCATCCCCCCTGCCGACTGCTGGATACCAACCGCCACCCCAAGACGTTTCTTGAACCAGGCGGCGACGGTGGTGGGGATGTTGACCCGGAACAGGGATTGAGCGACGCCCAGAATCAAGCTGTAGTAGAGGTATAGTTGCCACTGGGTGCTGATGGTGCTAAGTAAGAGCAGACCGCTGGTATAGCATATGCCTGCTATAACCAGGGTCCGACGTGAGCCGTATCGATCCGCCATCCAGCCAGCCACCGGCGACAACAACGCGCTGACGATGCTTCGGAAGAAGTAGGCAAAGATGATTGAGGTCAGAGTCCAGCCAAACTCATCTTGCATGATAACAATGAGGATGGAGAAAGCCTGGCTGATGAAGTTGGTGGTCAGTTGGAGGACGGTGGCCATGCCCACGATCGCCCAGCCGTAATGATGGAGGGAACTTAAGCGGCCCGCTGCCGGGGTTTCGTCCAGCTTCACCATGGGCGGTCTGCGATTTGGGAAACTTGGGAAACAATGGCGCCGGCTGAAAATGTCAACTCCAGCCAGTTGCCGATTCTTGTCTCGTTGGTGTATCTATCGTTTTTCATGCGGTTGTGATTGCGGCATTGTCCCCATGCGCTGACGTGAACAGAAGGCCGGTTTCCGGCGTCCCCCCTCGATTATTTACTCAAACAGGAATCCACTAGCAGTTGTCGTATTTCTCGGTGGCGAAGGGGGTGATCTTGCCCGTCTCCAAGTTGTACCGGCTCCGGTTCAGCCCTCTAAGATCGTCGCCATAGACGTGAATCTCCACGGTGGGGCGGTCGGTGAAGTTGTCCATCTGGTGAATCTCGTCCACTTCCGGGATCAGGAGAGTTATTTCCCCGGGTTTGAACTGGGATGTGCGGTCTTTCTCCAGCGTCGCAAATCCTTCCTTGGTGCGGTCGTCCACCCGGCGAAAACGGGTCTCAGTGAGGGCATTGTCCATTACGCCGATCATTCCCCAGGTGCCGTGATCGTGGGGAGACGCGTGGTCGCCTGGGCCCCAAACCACGGCGGTCACCAACAGCCCGCTGTCCCCCTGATACAGGGCGTAGGAGCCGTGGTTGGGCCTTGAGCCCTTGCCCACGGGCGACCGGTATTGCTCCGGAAGGGCGTTGGGGTCCTGGATGAGCTTCTCCAACCAAGATGATCCTGTGTCGAATAGTTTCTGCTGGTCCGGCTTACCGGAGATCAATCCTTCCATGTCGCTGACGAACTGGTCCAGCGAGTACTTTACCGTGGTCATTATTGTCCTCCTGTGCGGCCTTCTTTCTCAGCCTGAACGTTTCGTCAATTATCGTTAAGCCTCAAAAGGGTGTCAAGACATGATACTTAAACCATACTAATATTTACGCTGATAGGGCCTCATTAGGTCGTACGATATCGAGTTGGGCGGCGCAATGTGTTAGACTTATCTAGCCTCGCTTGGTAAGCTTGTTCAGGCATGGGACGGCCGGTTCGGATTGAGATTGGCTTAGTATCCCATGACAGTCTCCAACTTAGATCCACGGGGCGGGAAGACGGTTGTGACTCGGAGTTTACCGGTATGGAAGACGAAGTGTTCGTCCAGCGCATTCAAGAGAAGATTGAAAAGCTAACCGAAGGCCGGATCGATCTGGAGATCGATCACGAGGACGGTAGCCAGCTTCGGGTGGAGTTTGAGCGGGAAGTGCCCTTGGTCGTATTGGGCGCTAACATTTTTGAGTTCTCCGGGTTCGCCCGAATGTGCGTGGAATACGCGGTGGAGTCCATCAGAAAACAGCGCCCCATAGAGATGTTAGAATTCCACCTATTGCTGGCCCGAAACTGACCAAGCGCGCGATTGATCTGCGGAATATCAGTCAATAATTCCATCGCTCGTCCCGGACGGACACAATGGCCCAAGAGCAGACCGTATCTCTGGAACAAAAACGCCCCTGGTACTACAACCCCTGGTTCCTGGCGCTCACTTTCATCCTCGGATGGCCGGTGATTCAATTCAGCATTGGATTGGCGGTCCCGCTTCTTTGGCCGACATGGTCCATCTTGATACTGCGGTCTCCCTGGCACCGAAATTTCATAACTGGCACCGTGGCCTGGGCAATGCTTATGTCCGGGGGGTTCTTGGTCATATTTCAGGTCTTCTCGCCTGATCTTGTTGTCAACCCCTGGCTCACCGCGATCATCGTCGCGCCGGGATTGTTGTTGGCGGCATACACCCAATTTCTTTGGTCTCGTGAGCGGGGGAACTTTGGCTCAGGCGGGAGTAGAGACGCGGCAGGCCTTGCCGAGGGCAAGAAGCCTCCCCGGATCCGGGCGCCGAGACAGGTCCGGCGGCAGCGGAGGAGAGGGTCCCGGCCCGGCCGGTCTTCCCGCCATCCTTTCTAGATACCGGACCCCATACGCGTAACCCATCTGGCACTTGTATTACGGCAAGCAGACTTCGGCTAAGGCTTCGGCCACGGTTTGTCCGTCCTGATTTTCCACCAACACCTGGCAAGCTATCACCCGCCGGTCTCCTTCCTGCCGTTTATCCACCACCCGTCCAGTTAATGTAATTACATCTTCAGCATGTACCGGAAGTATCGATTCGATCGCCAGGCTGCTGCCGGCCGCAAGGATGCTGGCGATGGGGAAGCCCTTCTCCAACAACTCCAAAACGTAGGCGGACAGGGCGGGAACAGAGGCTTGTCCGGCGGCGGAGGGCGTAGAACTTTTTGGCTCGTCGCCGGGATGTAAAAGGGAGTTGAAGCCGGCGATGGTTTCCTCCGTCTCCCACTTGGCCAGGATGGGAAGTTGGTCGCCCACGGAGACGGAATCGTAGGTTACCGTTTTGGCCCAGAGTCTGGGCATGGTTGCTCCAGTCGCCTGAGTTCGTTAACCGGACGTGGCAATGTCGAGGTATTTCAAGGCTAGCATCGGCGCCTTTCGATAGCAAGGATCGGGAGACTAGACCGCACCAGTCCTGTGCTAAACTGGGAATCACTGAATGAAATTAGATGACCTCGGCCCAAGGACCCTCAGGTCTGGTAGATCAAACCAACACCTGAGGGTGTTTTTCTGGGTTTGATCGAGACCATCAGACACAACGGAGGATGGATTCAATGGCTAGCGATGGAGCGCATCACCAGCGTGCCATGGTGGTGGTTGCCCATGCCGACGACGCCGAGTGGGGATGCGCCGGAACGGTGGCCAAGTGGTGCGCCGAAGGTTGGGAGGTGGTGTACGTTCTGTGCACCGACGGCAGTAAAGGCAGCGAAGACCCGGAGATGACCAGCGGACGGCTGGTGGAGATTCGCAAACAGGAGCAACTGGACGCTGGGAAGGTGCTTGGGTTGAAAGACATCGTCTTCTTGGGATACGAGGACTCCATGCTGGAGCCGACGTTAGAGCTGCGCCGGGACATTGCCCGGGAGATCCGCCGACACCGGCCCGATGTGCTGATCTGCATGAATCCGGTGCGGAGCGTGGACGGTGAAGGCTATCTGGGCCATCCCGACCACTTCGCCTCGGGAGAAGCGGCCCTGTCCGCCGTGTTCCCCAGTTCCAGAGACCGCCTAACTTTCCCAGAGTTACTCCGGGAAGGGCTTGAACCCCATAAGGTGAAGGAAGTCTGGATGATGTTCCACGGCGACACGGCCGACAAGTTCGTGGACGTGAGCGCCTATATGGATACCGCCGTGGACGCCTTGAAGGCACATCAGACCCAGGTATCGGAAGAGGACGCTGAGGTCGACATGAGGCAATGGCGCAACAGCACCGGGAAGAAAGTGGGGTTCGAATTCGCCGAGGCGTTCAAGGTCTTTCAACTGGAGTAATGGGTGGCGCCAATCAGAACACGACCCACCTATAGTCCCCCTTCGCAAGGAGGGAGGTTCAGGCTCTCAAAGTAGTAGGGGCGCACGGCCGTGCGCCCCTACTTTTTCCCTTGTGATAGCGGTAGGGTTCTAGGCGGGTTTTCTGGCCACGACCTTGACGCTGACCACGTTCATGGGGACGCCTTCGTCGTCGAACCGGATGTTCTCTTCGGAGATGTCGATGTCCACGAAGCCTGCATCCCTTAGCCGTCCCAGGTAGATGTCCCGGTGCTCGGCCCCGGCGATACATGAAGCCCAGGCTTCGGGGTCGGTGCGGGTTGGGCCTTCGTCGGTCATGGACATCATGTCCGAGAGATGAAGGCGGCCGCCGGGGGATAAGACCCGGAAGGACTCACGAAAGACGGCGTCCTTATCGGGGGACAGGCAGACTACGCAGTTGGATATGACCACGTCCACGTTTGCGTCGGGGAGTGGCATATTTTCAATCTCGCCTTTGACGAACTCCACGTTGGTGATGCCCAGGTTGGCCTGGTTCTTACGGGCTAGATTCAGCATGTCGTCGGTCATGTCCAGGCCGGTGACGTGGCCTCCCGGTCCCACCTGCTGGGACGCTAGAAAGCAGTCGATTCCGCCTCCGGAGCCCAGGTCAAGCACCCTCTCACCGACTTTCAAACCGGCCAGGGCGGTGGGATTGCCGCAGCCCGCCGAGGCGGCGATGGATTCCGCGGGTAGTCCGGCGATCTGACCCTCCGTGTAAAGGCGGAGCGCACGCTCCGTGTCCGCCGGGCTGCAGCACCCTGGATCGCTGCCACAGTCAGGCTGGACCACGGTGAGTTCGATGACTCCCTTGGCCCGGGCCCCGTATCTCTCTCGCACCAGCCGCTTGATCTCTTCTGAGTTCGTAGTCATTGCCATACTCCTAATCTTTAGTTTTGTCGCCCTATTGGAACATCGTCTTGAGTTCCAAGCGCTTGTGCCACCGTTTCCTCTACCGTGGGTAGCATCTTTTGCCACACCCGGCCGGCCGCCCGGAACGCCTCCTTGCCCTCGTCTGTTAGCCAGCAGACCCTACGTTTGCGCCCCAGGTGCTCCTCCATCCGGTAAACCACGTAGCCCCCCTCCACCAGTTCCTTCATAGTGGAGTAAACCATGGCCTCGGTGGGTTCGCAGCAACCCTGACAGGCGTCCCGGATGGCCAGGTTAAGCTGGTATCCATGCACTGGACCCTTGGCCAGTTGGCCCAGCAAGAGGAACCGGCAAAGGCTGCGCTTAACCAGGTTCTCCCAGTACGCCTCGTCCCGCATCGATTGTTTGTTTAACTGTATAGTCATCTTCCCTGCGTCTACGTAACTAAACCGGGTTTACTAAACCACGTTAAGTATCATAACCAGCTAAGGACTCGATGTCAACCGCCGGACAAATCCGGATTTATCCACGCCTGGGTCTGGATTCCCCTTCTGCGGAAGGGCCAGACTGACGAAAGGCTCGGCGCGACGGTGGTCGCTGAGCCTGTGATAGAATGAGGCTCCAAATTCGGACCTTGCCAGTCTTGCGTTCGGATCGGATACCCCAACATGCATTGTTAAAGAAGAAAGAGGGACATGAAAGTAACACGCGCGACGACTCGTATCATCCAGACCCCAGCGGATAACCCTTTGGTAGTGGGTATGCCGGTGGGGGACGCTACTCGGGAATTTGTAACACTGGAACTGGAAACGGATGAGGGCATCCAGGGAGTAGGCGTAACTTTTTTCGGAGCTGCGTTAACCAACGCCCTTAGAGCGGCGGTGGACACTCTCAGCGGATTGGTCATCGGACGAGACCCCATGCCCGTCGAGTCCATCGTGGCGGACCTGCGCGCCGCCGGCAGCGGCTCCGGACCGGGAGGCATCTTCACCCTGGCCCTTTCGGCGGTGGACATGGCCCTATGGGACATTAAAGGCAAGGCGTTGAACGTAACGGTTAGCTCGCTCTTGGGCGGCTACCGGGACCGGGCGCCTACCTACGCCAGCGGCGCGCTGATGCGGCCGATGAACCTGGAATACTTGGCCGAGGCGGGGCCTCGCCTGGTAGAGATGGGATTCAAGCAGATGAAGACGCAGATGGGAGCCGAGCCCACGGCCGCTCTGGAAGTGGAGCGGATGCGGGTGATGCGTGAAGGCATCGGACCGGACATAGACCTGATGTGCGACATCAACCAGCTATGGAACGTAAACCAGGCCATACAGATCGGCAAGAGGGTCGAAGAGTACAACCTCTTTTGGCTGGAAGACGTGGTGGCCCAAGACGACTACCAAGGACTGGCCCGGGTGGCCGACGCCTTGACCACGCCCATCGCGGCCGGTGAGTACGTCTATGGGATCACGCCCTTCCGCCAGATGTTGGAGAACCGGTCCATCGACATCGTAATGATCGACCTGCTTCGGGTAGGCGGAATCACCCAGTGGAAAAAGGTGGCCGGCATGGCCGAGGCGTTCAACATCCCGGTGGTAAGTCACCTGGTGCCCGAAATCCACGTTCATTTGATCTCGGCCATACCCAACGGATTGACGGTCGAGTACATGCCTTGGACCCTGCGGCTTTGGGAAGAAACACCCAAGATGGAAAACGGAGAGCTTGTGGTGCCGGACAAACCCGGGTTGGGGCTGGCATTCAACCAAGAGACAATCAAGCAATACCAAGTGGCCTAGCTATCAGCGATCAGCTTTAAGCCAAATGTTAACCGCGTAATCTACGTAGGAGAAGAGTGATGGTTTCACAGTTGCGGATCTACACGATCAATAGTGGGATGATGGACTCCTGGCTCAAGTTGTTCGAGGAACACATCCGGCCCATACATCAGGGATTGGGAATTCCGATCGAGGCCAGTTGGATCAACGCCGACCGTACCGAATTTCTTTGGGTCCGGTCGTTTAACAGCGTTGAAGAGATTCCGGAAAAGGAAGCCGCCTACTTCGCCTCTCCGGGGCGTTCCGCTCTCGGCGGCCTGCCTACCAGCCACATCGCCAAGATGGAAGTTAGGGTCATTGAAAAGGTTCCTGTAGCGGCCTAGGACCCAACTAGAGGTCTTTGCGCATCTCGATGTGGAGAATGTCCACTTCCATGAAGGGGTCCCCGTGTTCCCGGTAGCCGTGGGCGGCATAGAAACTCTTGACGTACTCTTGGGCGTGAAGGACGCTTTGGCGCATCCCTTGGGTCCGGGCCTCGTCCTCCAGGAACTCTAGGATCAGGCCTCCTACCCCTTGCCTGCGCCAACTCTTATCCACCGCCATCCGACCGATGATGGCGACGGCAGGTTCTCCGGACAGCAGACGCCCGGTGCCAACGATGCTTCCGTGATGCAACGCGATGACGTGAGTGGCGGCGGCGTCTTCCTCGTCCAACTCCTCTTCTGGCGGTACGTTTTGCTCCGCAACGAACACACGGAAGCGCACGCTGATGGCCGATTCCAACTCAGCCTTGGTTTCAACCAGCTTGACGGTGATTGGGTCGGAATTTGAGCTATCAGCCATCAGCTTTCAGCGCTCAGGACCGCGGGCCACAAGCCGAGTGTCATAACCATTAACTCTGTACTATCTCCACCAAAGGCGTAAAGCCTCCGGTATCCTAATTGCGCCGGACTACGATAACGCGGCATTATTCTGCCCAAAAACACATCTGGATTTATTGGCTGGCGGCTGACCGCTGACCGCTGTTAGCTAGTCGAAGACGATCGCCCCCCGGCCAACCTCGCCCTTGTCCATGTCGTCGTAGGCTTCGTTGATCTGGTCCAAGGAGTAGTGGCGGACCACCAAGTCGTCCAGGTTCAGTTTTCCCGATTGGTACATGTCCACCATGGTGGGCATGTCGGTGCGGGAGCGGGCCGAACCGTAGTAAGTCCCCCGCAGGGTTTTTTCGTTGCGTACCAGGTCGACGGCGTTGATGGAGGCCTCAGCGCCGATGGGCGCGATGCCCACGACGGTCACCGTCCCGCGCTTGCCGCACATGTCGTAGGCGGCTTTGGTGGTATCGGCCGAGCCGAAAACTTCGAACGTAAAATCGGCGCCCTTGCCGCCGGTCAGCTCCTTTACCTGAGCCACCGGGTCCCGATCCGAGGCATTGACCGAGTGGGTTGCGCCGAATTTCATCGCGAACTCCAACTGGCTCTCCCGAATGTCCACGGCGATTATCTTGGCGGCATTCACCAGTTTGGCGCCCATGATGACGTTCAGACCCACTCCGCCGCAGCCTACAACCGCTACGGTGCTGCCCGGCGTGACCTTGGCGCTGAACAGGACGGCCCCGACTCCGGTGGGCACGCAGCAGCCGATCATCGCGGCCTTATCCATGGGGATGGGCGACGGAACCGGCACGCAACCGGTCTCGGGCACTACGGCGTATTCGGCGAAGCAGGCAACCTTACCCATGTGGTGGATGGCTTGGTCACCCTTATGCAGCCGGGTAGTCCCGTCGTACATGAAGGGACCGGTGGCCGCATGGCTGTCGCAAAGATTGGAATGCCCTTCTAGGCAAGACTTGCAGAGGCCGCAAGCCGGCACGAATGAAAGGATGACCTGGTCACCCGGGTGAACCGACGTAACGCCGGGTCCCACTTTTTCCACGGTGCCCGCTCCCTCGTGTCCCAAAACCACGGGCCGGGCGATGGGGGCGTCCCCGTGCATGAAGTGCCGGTCTGACCGGCAGACGCCGGCGGCCCCGATCTTGACCATCACCTCACCGGCTTTAGGGTCGTCCAACTCGACTTCCTCAACGACCAGAGGTTGGTTGACTTCGTAGAAAACGGCGGCTTTCATTATGTCGCTCCTGACGTGGGGGATTTTGGACCATCATCGCCTTGGTGGCGGCATCTGTCAATGACGGGGAGGCGTGAGCTATCAGCCGTCAGCCTTCAGCAAGTTGATTGGTGTGGCGGGGAAATCCCCCTCGGTCCCCCCTTACGAAAGGGGGAAGATAGGCGTATGGCCTTCAAAAAATTGGTAGACCGCTGACCGCTGACCGCTAGCTACCCTTCGATCTTTTCCAGGGGGGCGAAGCTGAGGAGGAGGCGTTTGATTCCTACTTGGCCTTTGAAGTGGACGGTTACTTCGTGGTCGCCGGAGACGGCCAGGCATTCCATGACCACTCCTTCTCCGAAGGTGGTGTGACGGACGAGATCGCCGATACCGGGCACCGCGCGAACGGGAGTGGGGGTGACATCTCCGTTGACGGGCGTCGACCAGTTGTTGCGGTTGATGGGCGTTGACGGCTTAGGTTTAGTCTGAGTTTGATGAGCGGGGGCTACCAGGTTGGCGGGAATCTCCCGCAGGAAGCGGGACGACATAGTAGGGCCGCTGTTCCCCATAAAACCGCGGCGAAAGGCTCTCACCAAGTAGAGCCGCCGCTGGGCGCGGGTGATGCCCACGTAGCATAGCCGCCGCTCCTCTTCCAATTGTTCTTCGCTATCCATGGAACGGCTGTGAGGAAGTAAGCCTTCCTCCAAACCGACGATGAAGACTACCGGGAATTCCAGCCCTTTTGCCTGGTGCAAGGTGATGAGCGTTAATGACTCTTCCGAATCTTCGTAATTATCGACGTCGGCCACCAGAGAGACCTTTTCCAGCAAGCTGGCCAATCCGTCTCCCGGATCCTCGGCGTTGAACTCCTGGGCGGTGTTCCGGAACTCCTTGACGTTGTCCCACCGCTCATCGGGCCGGTCGTCGCTGTTCTGGATGAAACTCCGGAGACCGGTGTCCTCCAACACCTGGTCGATCAGATCCAAGATTGGGACCTGGTCGGCCCGTTGGACCAGTACCTCGATCATGTCGGCGAAGTTTGCGATGGCGTTGGACGCCCGGGTAGCCAACTGGACCGGACTGGGTTGACCTTGGGATCGGGCGGCGGCGATCTGCTGCATGGCTCCCATGAGGGTGATGTCCTGCTCCCGGGCCCAACGGGTGAGGTCCTGCATGGACTTGGCTCCGATGCCCCTCGGGGGAACTCCGATGACCCTGGTCAAGTTGACCTCGTCCAATGGGTTGTGGATCAGGCGGAGGTAAGCCATCAGGTCTTTGACCTCCCGCCGGTGGTAGAACCGGACGCCGCCCACGAGGCGGTACGGCATCCCCCGGTGCAAACAGGCCTCTTCCAAAGCCCGAGACTGGGCGTTAACCCGGTACATCACCGCGCAGTCACCCGGTTTGATCCTTTCCTGGCGCACCAGCCGCTCGATCTCGCCGATGGCGAAACCGGCCTCTTCCTGCTCGTCGTAGGCCTCGTGAACCACGACTGCCTCTCCTTTGGCGTTTTCGGTGAATAGGCCCTTTTCCAGGCGCATGCCATTTACCGAGATCAGGCTTTGGGCGGCTTCCAGGATGTTGCTGGTGGACCGGTAATTCTGCTCCAGGTTTATGGTTTTGGTCCGAGGGTAGTCGCTTTGGAAGCTGAGAATATTGCGGATGTCCGCGCTGCGCCATGAGTAGATCGACTGATCCGGATCTCCCACCACGCAGATGTTCTGATCATCGCCGGTCAAAAGGCTGGACAGCCGGTACTGGGCCACGTTGGTGTCCTGGAACTCGTCCACCATCAAGTACTCGTAACGCTGTTGGTACCTATCCCGCACTTCGGGATGATCTTGTAGTAATTGGGCAGACTTCATGAGCAGGTCGTCGAAGTCCACGGCGCTGTTGCGGGACAGCAATTCCTCGTAGTGGTGGTATACCCGGGCGGATATCTCCTCGAAATAATTCTGGCTGTGCTGGGCCAGGCCTCGAGAGTCCATCAGCAGGCTCTTGGCCCGTGATATCACGCTGCGGACGGCTTGAGGAGGCGTTTGCTTGGGATCCAGATCCGCCATCTGTAGGCCCTGCTTGATCAACGAAAGCTGGTCGTCCGCATCGTAGATGGTGAAACTCGAGGAAAGGCCGATCTGACCCCCTTCCCGCCGTAACAATTGAGCGCAAAAGGAGTGAAATGTGCCCACGGTCAGCGATTCGGCGCGGGTGCCCACCAACCGCTGCAGCCGGTCCCGCATCTCCCGGGCGGCCTTGTTGGTGAAGGTCATGGCGAGGATGCGGTAGGGGCTGATCCCGCAAACCCGGACCAGGTAGGCGATACGGTGGGTGATGACCCGGGTCTTGCCGGAGCCTGGGCCGGCGATGATAAGCAAAGGGCCGTCGATAGTTTCGACGGCCTCTTTTTGCCCTGGATTCAATCCTTCGAGAATATCGGAGGTAGGCGTCATGGGGAAATTATAGCATGGGGTTGAGGCTGGGAACGCTCAGAACGAGGCCATTCTCTCTAGGCCGGGAAGGTCGGTGATGGTGATGCGCCGGTGCGACGTGTCCACGAACCCCATTCGGCGATAGCTGTTCAGAGCGCGGCTCACTGTTTCCCGGCTGGCGCCCACCAAGCGGGCCAATTCATCTTGTCCCATGGGAACGACTATCGCGTCCCCAGGCTTGGCATCCGCCGCATACGTTTCAGCCAAGGTCAATAACTGTTTGGCCACGCGGGTAGGCACGTCCAGGAAGACCATGTCTCCCAACAGTTGGTTTACGTTGCGCAACCGCTGGACAAGAAGGGCGTTTACGTCCGCAGCCAGCTCGGGGTTTTCGCCTAGGAAATCAAGGAAATCTTGCCGCAAGAGGACCATGGTTTCGGTGGCGTCCACAGCCGTGGCCGTCGCCGATCGGTTGGACCCGTCCAACAGGGCCATTTCGCCAAAGCAGTCACCGGATTGAAATAGGGCTATGTCCCGTTCCCGCCCGTCTTCGGAGGCGATGGAAATCTTCACCCGGCCCTCGACGATGATGTGCATACGGTCGGCGGGGTCGTCCTCGTGGAAAATCACCTCGCCCCGCTGGTAGCTTCGCGGCTGCAACTTGCCGGGCAGAGATTGGAGCTGCTCTTCTTTCAGACTAGCGAATATAGGCACGCTGGTCAAAAATTCTACGTCGACCATATTGGCTATCTCCCGGTGACTGTGACAGCTTCGGTCATTATATCACCGGGTGTTCCGGACGGGGCGTGACCGAGTTTGGCAGCCCGAAATGGTCCATGCTATAATTTTTTTGTCCCTAGAGAATGAAAACAAACGATGCACTCATGATTCCACGTGGCCGGTCCACACGACCGGCTCGTTTTAATGTTAAGCAGTCCGCTTGGATTTCCGCAGAGGGCAAAGTCCATAGAATCGAAACACAAACCAATCTGTAGAATCATCAGTCATCCCGTTTAATGTAGCTAGAAGGGCAACGCCTCAAAGGCCGATGGCCCCGTATCGGAGAACTTATGGTTAATATCCCCAAGCAAAACCTGCGGACACCTGGACCGACGCCGGTCCCTTCAGACATCGTCGAGGCGATGTCCAACCCGATGATTGATCACCGCGGCCCGGAGTTTCTGGAGATTATCACCGCAGCCACCGAGCAGTTGAAGCAGGTCTTCATGACCACCAACGACATTTTTATATTGACTGCTTCGGGGACTGGAGCATTGGAAGCGGCCATCGTCAACACGCTGTCTCCGGGAGACAAAGTGCTTTCGGCTTCCGCCGGGTCCTTTGGAGACCGGTTCACCGAGATGGTGGAGACCCACGGCGCCGATGTCCAGCGGTTGAATTTTGAGTGGGGTTCTCCGATAGAACCCGATGCGATTCGCACCGCCTTGCAGGCCGAGCCTGGGATAAAAGCGGTCCTAGTTACCCATAACGAAACTTCGACGGGCGTGACCCATCCTCTCCAAGCCATCGCTGAAGTAGTAAAGGGAGAATTCCAGAAACTACTGCTGGTCGACGCGGTGAGCAGTTTGGCCTGTGTACCCCTGCCGGTGGACGGTTGGAACTGCGATGTCGTGGCCACGGCGTCTCAGAAAGGGTTCATGATTCCGCCCGGATTGGCATTCATCACCATGAGTAAGACTGCCTGGGAAGCCGCGGAAACAGCCACTATGCCCCGCTATTATTTCGACTTGAAAGCGGCCAGCCAGTTTCTTGAGCGAGGTCAGACCCCTTTCACCCCCAACGTAGCTCTGATGTACGGTCTGTCATTGGCTTTGGATAAGCTGCTGGAGGAAGGGATGGAGAACGTTTTCGAACGCCATGCCCGCATAAGTCAGCTAACCCGTGACGGTATCAAGGACCTGGGTCTAGAACTGTTGGTGTCGGACGAAGCCTACGCTTCCAATACGGTGACCGCTATCAAGATTCCCGAGGGAATTGACGGCTCGATGTTGAGGAGCTTGGCCCGCAACGAGCACAATGTGGTGCTTGCCGGAGGACAGGGAAAACTATCGAGCAGTATTTTCCGCATAGGCCATCTGGGACACGTAACCCGCGAGGACATCGAAGAGGTGCTGGAGACGCTGAGACTCATCCTGCCCAAGGTTGGCTTCCGGGCCGGCTAGAGCATCGCCATCGCTCCGTGGACGAGCTGTTATCTCCATTCGGCTTTCTATTCGACCGGTCTAAGGAACTGTGAAGTAAGGGCCTGACATTGTCTACCTCCCAATTGCAAATGGCGATGGGCAGCCTGCGCATCAGACTGGCCGAGATACAGGGCAAAGAAGAGCAGACCGAGGCGCTGATCGATCAGTTCCGGACCCAGCTTCGAAGATTACCCCGGCAAGTCGTCTACGGCGCTATTTCACTTGACGCTTCTTTAACCTCCATGGGCGAGATTGAAGAGCGTTTGAACGACGCAGTGGCTACTCATCGTCGGATCCTGGAGTTTAAGAAAACGGCCGTCTACGAACTGGAAGCCTTGGAACTGGTGGGACAGGTGGACGAGGCTCGCCGCTCAGTATCGTCGCTTAAACAGCAAGCACAATCAGCCGGGGATAATGAAGAGACATCCGCGGAGATTCTTCGCCTGGAGAAGTTCATCGCTGATTACAGTAAAAAGGCCGAATTGGCCATCACCGAAAGTTATCAGCAACGGCAAGACTCAAGGTAACTCCCGGCGGCGTATCTTCCTCAGGACCGTCTTTCCCGCGTAAGCGGGAATCCAGTGGCGCGTTTGCTGGATCCCGGCCTTCGCCGGGATGACGGTTCTAGTACCAACCCAATTTAAAAGGACTAGATCAGAGAGAGCCGTCAAGCTGGTTTATGACCAGGCCCGTGGGAAGTTTGGGGTAGAAGAAGGTGGATTTGCGGGGCAACCTTTGGCCCTGACTAACGACATCGTAGAATTGGTCCATGGGGAAGGGTTTAACGAGAAAGGCCATCTGCGAGGCACCGGAATTCACCTGCGCCATGGCCTGCACATGGTCGTGTATGTAGGTCACCCGGTCCGGCAACAAGTCGCCAAGGACCGGCTTCAAGACCTGCTCCTCCAAGATCCATGCCTCAGAGACAGCTAATGGACCCCATTCTTGCCAATCAACTTCTTGCTTAAGGGACAACAAACGGGGACTCTCCCCTGAAGGTCCCAACATCCCTACGGCTTTGGCATCGTTGTTTTGGCCGACAACCTGCTCCAACAGATCTTCCGCGGTGTCTACAGGTGGCAACCCGCCGGGATTCACGTCGAATAGCTGGAGCAAGCGATGCTGCAACTGGGCCAACAACTCACTGGTTAGACCTTCGACCACCCGGTGGTAAGGCAGCACCAGCAGGCCCGGATCATCGAATTCGATCAGGGTCATCATAATGGAGTCATTCTCTTGGGGAGATACGATTTCATATCCACCGGCTTTGGCTCGTTTGGCTTGGAACCGGAGCGCCGCCTCGTATCGATGGTGTCCATCCGCCAGAAAAACTGGGGTGTCGTTGAAGAACTGGCGGATCCGCGTTTGTTGCTCCGGCGAAGAAAGCAGCCAAAGGCTGAGTTCTTGATCCTCGTCTGGGCGAATATGAATGTCGGGCGTTGTGGACATAACTTCTTCAAATATCCGGTTCAGGTACTTTGCCGGGTCTCGGTACAAGCTCATTATCGGACTGAAGTTGGCGTTGCAGGCCTCCATCAGGGCTACCCGGTCCAACACCGCGGGTTCCTCAGTGAATTCGTGGGGGAACACTTCATGGCTGTCGTACTCAGCCAGGCCGATACATCCGGTAATGCCGATCCGGCTCTTGGTTTCACCTTGGAATGTAAAGATGTGCTGGGACAGGTAGAAACATGGTTCTGGCTCCCGGCGCAACACTCCCCGCCGCAGCCACTCCTCGAACAAGTCGGTGGTGTTCCGGTAGGTATTTCCACCGGGGGCGTTCCAGTCCAGGTTCTCCCCCGCTTCAAGGTGCACTACGTTGTAGGGGCTGCGTTTAAGGAGAGACTCCTGAAGCTCAGGGGTGATCAAGTCGTAGGGAGGACTGACGACCTTGGCCAGGTCGCCGACCACGTCGGGATTGTATTTCCAACCGCGGAAGGGGCGAAAAACCACCATCGTAATTCACATTCTCCACGAAGGATTATAGGCGGTGGGCATGGCCGAGTCCACGGCCTGGGTAGCTGAGTATATTTAGCGATGATTACCGATGACCTGGGCCTTGGCTGGAACCCCCTTTTATTTTTGGTTGCCGGGGCTGTGTGATATACTCGTGGCCCTAATATCATCCTGGATTCCCGATTCAAGGACCGACGGATTTATGGCTGGTGCAATCGAATTTGTAGACGGTGGAACGGTTACCACCCCCCGGGGCTTTAGCGCCGGCGCGACCTACGCCGGACTGAAAACCTTTGCTGAGGATAAGCTGGACTTGGGCTTGATTCTTTCGGAGGCGCCTTGCACTGCCGCCGGGGTCTATACGACCAACGCCATCCGGTCTGCCTGCGTCACGGTGACCAAGGAACACGTCGACCAAGGTCAGATAAGGGGGCTGGTGGTCAACGCCGGCATCGCCAACACTTGTGTAGGTGATCAAGGATACAAGGATGCCCAGGAAATGGCTGTCCTGGCAGGCAATCGCCTAGGTGTGCAGCCGGATGAAATAGTGGTTTGTAGTACCGGCGTCATCGGCGTCGAACTCCCCATGGCTTTGATTCGCAACGGCATCGAAGTCATCGAAATGGCCGCCGATGGTGGTTCCGCGTTGGCCCGGGCAATGATGACGACCGATACCAGGCCGAAAGAGGTCGCCGTCACTTTTGAAGTGGACGGTCACCAAGCCAGTATAGGTGGCGTTGCCAAAGGTTCCGGCATGATTCACCCGAACATGGCAACCATGCTGTCCTTCGTGACGACAGATCTTGCGGTAGAAAAAGAATTCTTGCAGCAGACACTACGGGAAGTTGCGGATTTCTCCTACAATATGTTGACGATAGACGGAGACTCCAGCACCAACGACATAGTCGTTGTGCTGGCCAACGGTTTGGCGGGCAACGACCCCGTCTCAGCAGGGTCCCCGGGCGCAGATATCTTCAAAGACGCTTTGATGGAGGCCTGCATCCACTTATCCCGGGAGATTGCCCGGGATGGGGAGGGCGCTACCCGTCTTATAATAGTCGAAGTGGCAGGAGCGGCATCGATCCAAGATGCTCGCATCGGCGCGCGCACCGTAGCGTCATCCAACCTGGTAAAGTCGGCGGTTTACGGCGCCGATCCCAACTGGGGCCGGGTTCTCATGGCGCTGGGGCGTAGTGGAGCCCGTGTCGAAGAGAGCAAGGTGGACCTCTTCGTGAACGGCGTTTGCATCATGCAGAGTGGATTGCCCATTCCCTTCCACCGTGACGCGGTGGTGGCGTTGATGAGGAGCGCGGAGGTTACTTTCCGGCTTCAACTCAACCTTGGTGAGGGCGAAGCAACCGCATGGGGCTGTGATCTAACCGAAGAATACGTCATTATCAATAGCGCTTACACCACGTGATGTTGCCGCTATCGCTCGTCATGTTTTCCACGCCGTCCGGTGGAGTCAACCGAAAACCGAACCTGTATCTCCCCATGCCGATACGGACGACATTGACTCAGGCAACTCGATAAAGCTTACTAAGCCTTGCGTCTTCCCCCGGGTTCTTTGTCTTGCATCAAAAATATCCCTTTTGAGATTCATTCCCGGTTATTCCGATCCTGGTAATTCTAGCAACTGGAGGTCTGAGTGGCTGCCCCACCGATCGTGGTAAAAATCGGAGGCAGCACCCTTGGAAGTCACGACACCACCTTAAAAGACTTGGTGACCCTACAGAATCAAGGGGTGGATGTTGTGGTGGTCCACGGTGGGGGCAACGTGATCTCCCAATGGATGCAGCGTCAGGGAATCCGGCCTCGCTTCGTCAACGGACTGAGAGTCACCGACGAGGCCAGCTTGGAGATTGTGGTCGCGGTTCTCAGCGGCTTGATCAATAAAAAGTTGGTGGCCCGGATGCACGTTCTAGGCGGGCGCGCCATCGGGATCAGCGGCATCGACGGCGGGTTGCTGGAAGCCCGCGTCGCGGACCCGGAATTGGGTTATGTGGGCGAGATTGCGTCGGTCAACACCGGGGCCATTACAGCCCTTCTAAACGGCGGCTACATGCCAATGATTGCTCCTCTTGCTAGGCAATGTCAGGACGATTCGGACCATTCGGGTGGCCCGCTCAACATCAACGGAGACACCGTTGCCGGGGAGTTGGCTCATGCTTTGGGAGCGGAGCGCTTGATATTCTTGACCGACGTGGAAGGCGTCATGGATGGCGCGGGCCGTGTCATTCGCCGTCTGGACCAGCGCCGGGCCAGTCTGCTGTTTCAGTCGGGCGTTGTCCGCGGCGGTATGATTCCCAAACTTGCGGCTTGCTTGCGGGCCCTGGAGCGGTCTCCCGTGGCCGATATCATCGACGGACGGAAACCCGAAGCTCTTTTGGATTGTCTGAACGGACGCTCCACCGGCACGACCATCGTCAATCAATTGCGTCCTTCTCGATAAGGACGGCGCTGCCGCGGAACCCCGATGAGTTACAACCTTTCCAACGACGCTGAGCTACCCCCCGCGCCGAATCCCCCCGGAATTTCGGAGTCCAACCTGCGTCTGTTCCAGCGCGCCGGTTCCGTGCTGGCCATTTTCGTTCTTGGCTTTCTCATTTTGTGGTGGGCGCGATCGGTATACACCGATTGGCTGTGGTTCGACCACCTGGGATACCGGAGCGTTTTCACTAAGATTCTCTTCTTGAAAATCTGGCTGTTCCTAGCCGGCGCCCTGGTTTCCGGACTGGCTCTGACCGCCAGCCTTTACTTTGCGTTCCGATACTCTAGGGGTGCGTTTACCCGTTCCCTATCGGCTGAGAGTTACCGCTTGCTTTGGGCGCTGGTGGTGCTCGGCGCGGGCATGACCGTGATCATAGCCAGCCTGATATTCGGCTCGGTGGCCCAGGACCGTTGGGAGACAGTGCTGCTGTATTTCAACCGGCTTCCATTTGGAGTCGCCGATCCCCAGTTCGGGCTTGATGCCACCTTCTACGTAGCGACCTTACGATTACTGCACTTCCTTCAAGGCTGGTTTCTCGGCCTGGCGATCACCCTGATCGTAGCCGCGCTGTCCCTGTATGCGGCGGTTTATTCTTTGCGTGGCATTGCGTTTCCCCTGTCGGCGCGGATGCTCAATCATCTGGCGGTGCTGGGGGTGATCCTGATGTTGACCATCGCCGCCGGTCACGCACTCGGCGTATACGAGTTGGTGCTTTCCGGCTCCGGGGTTGTATTTGGCGCTACCTACACCGATGTGCACGCGCGTATGCCGGTTTTATGGCTGTTGACCGGCATAGCCGCTCTGGCAGCGTTGGGATTCGTGGTCGGCATTTACTTTTCCGGTCTCAGGCTGATGGCTGGCGCGTTCAGTCTTTGGGTGATCGCCGCATTGTTGGTGGGGTTCGCTTATCCTTTGCTGTTCCAGAGGTTCCAGGTGGAGCCCAACGAGTTCGAGCTGGAACGGGTCTATATTCAGCGCAACATCCAGGCTACCCGCTGGGCGTACGGTTTGGACCAGATACAGGAGTCTACATTCCGAGCGAACCCCAAGCTAACTGCCGAAGCCATCGAAGATAGCGCGTCCGTTCTGGATAATATACGGCTGTGGGACCTTCAACCCTTGCAAGATGCCTACAATCAGCTCCAATTCATGGAGCTTTACTACAATTTTCTCAACATCGACTGGGACCGCTACCCGGTGAACGGCGAGATCCGACAGGTGCTGGTAGCAGCCCGCGAGTTGAATCAAGACAACTTGCCAGAGGATGCCAAGAATTGGGTGAATGAAAGGCTGCAATACACCCACGGCTACGGGTTGGTTATGAGTCCAGCCACTGAATTCACGCCGGGCGAAGGCCGCCCGGAGTTCCTGCTCCAAGATATTCCTATCAAGGGAGATTTTAAGATTGAGCGCCCTGGCTTGTACTATGGCGAAACGCCCGATAGCTTCGCCATCGTCAACAGCGCCCTGACAGAAGTAGGACCCAGCGAAGGACTACAACACTACGGCGGCAGTGGCGGAGTAGTGCTGGGTTCACGCTTACGCCGTGTCGCTTACGCCTCCCAGTTCGGCGACATCAACATCCTGCTAAGCGGTCAGATTACGCCCGAAAGCCGGATCCAGTACCGCAGGGAAATCAGGTCCAGAGTCAAGGCTGTGGCGCCTTTCCTCAAACTGGATCACGACCCCTACCCCGTGCTGGACCAAGCTGGTAAACTATGGTGGCTTCAAGACGCATACACTGCCACCGATCGAATACCATATTCGGCCCAGACTGATCGCCCATTACCTAGGCCGGAGAATCGGGAGATATTAGGAGGGTTCAACTACATCCGCAACAGCGTCAAAGTCGCGGTGGATGCCTACAACGGGTCAATTGAATTTTACGTGATCCAACCAGGCGATCCGCTGGTTCAGATGTACCGGAAGGCATTTCCCGGCCTGCTCAAAGACTTTGACCAGATGCCTCAAGACCTACAAGATCACATACGATATCCCATAGGGCTGTTCACCGCCCAAACTCAGATGTTTCTGCGGTACCACGTCACCGACCCACAGGTCTTCTTCAACCAAGCTGAACAGTGGGCGGTCCCCCTGGAGAGCCGATTCGGCAAACGCGGGGTTCTTCTCCGGCCAACTTATCTGATGCTGAAAGCGCCGGGAGAAGATCGGGTTGAGTTCGTCCTGATGTTGTCCTTCACGCCCGCCGGCGAGAAGAAAAACTTGGTGGGTTGGATCCTAGCCCGTAACGATGCGCCTAATTATGGCGCCCTCCTTGCTTTTCAGGTGCCGGGAGACCCGCAGGTGGATGGGCCCAGCCAAGTAGAGGCGCGGATCGAAAACGACCAGCAGATATCTCAGCAATTCACTCTTTGGGAAGGGGCCGGTTCCCGAGTGATTCGTGGTCAGTTATTGGTTATACCCATGGCCGGCACCATACTTTACGTGGAGCCCATGTATTTGCAATCAGAAGTTCTAGCCTTCCCGGAACTGAAAAAAATTATCCTAGCCGACGGAAGCGACGTGGTTATGGCCGATTCCATCAAGGAAGGCTTGATCATGCTGGTTCATGGCGGCAAAGCGGCGCCCGCCGTGGATGTTGTTTCGGACGCCGGGACAGCGATCGGCGCACGAGATCTTAGAGAGATTCACGAGGCGGTTACGGGACTGGAAAAGGCCTTGGAAGGTCTCCGGGACGCCTTAAATGACTTGAAGGATTCTTCGGGAAACACAGGAGGTAGCCGCCCATGACTATCAGTAGCGATTGGATAGCGAAAGAGCAGAAATACTACGCCCAGACGGTCCGCCGGCAACCGGTGGTGATCGTACGAGGCGAAGGCACTCGAGTGTGGGATGCTGACGGCAAGGAGTATCTGGATTTCGTCGCCGGTTGGGCGGTGAATAACCTTGGTCATAGCCATCCCGTGATTACCCAGGCAATCGTCGAGCAGGCGGGCACTTTATTGCAGACTTCCAATCAGTTCTATACTGTGCCGCAGCTTCAATTAGCCGAGATACTCATCGAAAACAGTTGTTTGGACCAGGTGTTTTTCGGCAACAGCGGCGCCGAGGCCAACGAAGGCGCGCTGAAGCTGGCCCGCCGCTATGGAAAGTTGCATCGGGATGGCGCTTACGAAGTGATCACCGCTTTCAATTCTTTCCACGGACGCACCATGGCCACCGTGGCGGCCACCGGTCAGCCTCATTACCAAGAATCCTTCACTCCCTTGTTGCCCGGGTTCGTTCACGTGGATTTTAACGACGTTGAAGCCATCATGAACGCCACCACCGACCGGACCGCCGCCGTCTTTCTAGAGCCGGTCCAAGGTGAAGGCGGCGTCAACATCCCCGCCGACGACTATCTGAGCCGGGTGCGTGAGTGGTGCGATGAAAAGGGGTTGCTGTTGATATTGGATGAGATTCAAACCGGCATGGGCCGGTTGGGCAGCCTCTTCGGTTACCAGGAGTTCGGCGTCGAGCCAGACGTTATAACTCTGGCCAAGGGATTGGGCTACGGCACTCCCATCGGCGCCTTTCTGTCAAAAGAGTATTGCATGGCCTTGGTGCCCGGCGACCACGGTTCCACTTTTGGGGGCAACGCGCTGACCACCGCCGCCGCTTACGCCGGCACTAAGTTCCTGATTGAAAATGACATACCGGGCCATGCCAGGGCCATGGGAGATCATCTGCAACGCCGGTTGAACGAACTTAAATCCAGGTTCTCTTTCGTGAAAGACGTCCGAGGCAAGGGTCTTCTGGTGGCCATGGAGTTTGAAAGCGACATAGCGGGCCAGTTGCTTACCCACGCCAACGCCGGCGGGTTGCTGCTAAACGCGGTCAAACCAAACGCCATCCGATTCATGCCGCCCCTGAACGTAACCGTCGAAGAGATAGATCAGGCCATGTCCCTGCTGGGAGACGCGCTGGGGAAGATATAAAGATAAAATGGATGCAAGCAAATTACTCTCACGGATTGTAGTCAATCCGAAGGTGATGGTTGGTAAGCCAGTAATTCGCGGCACGCGTCTCACCGTGCAGAACGTATTAGGCCTGTTGGCCAGCGGTATGGTGATTGACGACATCGTGAAGGAATACGCGGGATTAACCGAAGAGGATGTCCTGGCATGTATCCTATTTGCCAAAGAGTCTCTGGAAACGACGACCTTTGCACCTTTGGGAATTGAGAGTGCCTGATTCGTTTTCTTGTAGATGAGTGTATCGGACCTTCGGTTGCTTCCTGGTTAGCCAAGGAGTTCCATGATGTGCTCTCGATCTACCAAGAATCACCTGGGTTGGGTGATATCGAGGTACTGAGGTTGGCGTTCGATACCGGCCGAGTTCTCATCACGGCCGACAAAGACTTCGGCGAAATGATTTTCCGAGAGGGAAGGCCCCATAAAGGTATAATTCTATTGAGGTTAGGCGATGAACGTCCCTCAAACAAAATAGACGTTCTTCAGCGTCTTATTCAGCAGTATTCCGGCCAACTACCCGGCAACTTCGTTGTGGCAACGGACAGCACTGTAAGAATCATCGAAATTAAGAGTTAGTAGAAGTTCTGCTCTCAGGTAGAGTTGAAAAAGGACATACGTTGCCCGGAGAACCGGTGATTACTCCTTGACGGCGATCCGCGAGTGAGGGCCATGGTTTCCGTTGGGATTCCTCACCGAAATCCACAGACTCCGAATATCTTTAGAAAAAATGGAAGAAACTCAATGCCTGATAATAAAATAGTTTTGGCCTTCAGCGGAGGATTGGACACTTCGGTGGCGGTTCCTTGGCTGAAGGAGAAATACGGAGCGGATGTAATCACCCTGACCATCGACCTGGGTATGGTGGACTTGGAGTCCATCAAGGAAAGGGCGATGGAAGTGGGCGCGGCCAAGGCCCTGACAGTGGATGGCAAAGAGCCTTTAGTTCAAGAGTTTCTGTATCCTGCCCTCCAAGCCGGGGCTATTTACGAGGAGCAGTACCCCTTGGCCACGGCTTTGGGCAGACCGTTGATCGCTCGTTATATGGTCGAGGCGGCCCGAGCGGAGGGAGCATTCGCGGTGGCCCACGGTTGCACCGGCAAAGGCAACGACCAGGTACGCATGGAATTAGGCGTTGCCGCCCTCGCCCCGGACATCAAGGTAATAGGACCGATCCGTGATTGGGGAATGAGCCGGCAGGAAGAGATCGAATACGCCGAGGCCAGGGGCATCCCCGTCAACGCTCGCGCCAGCCGGTTCTCCGTGGACGAGAACATCTGGGGCCGTAGCGTGGAGGCGGGAGAGCTGGAAGACCCCTGGTTACAACCGCCGGAGGACGCCTACGCGTGGACCAAACCTCTGTCGGAAACGCCGGATGAGCCGGCCTTTCTGGAAGTTCATTTCGAGCAGGGTATACCCACCGCCATCGATGGCGAAGACATGTCCGGGGTGGACCTGATACCCTACCTCAACTCGATCTTGGGCGGCCACGGAGTCGGGAGGCTTGACCACGTGGAGAACCGCCTGGTGGGCATCAAGTCCCGGGAGATTTACGAGGCCCCAGCCGCCGTGGCCTTGCACGCGGCCCACAAGTCCTTGGAGGCATTGACCCTGAGCAAAGACCAGGCCCGAGCCAAAGCCCGCGTCGCTCAGGAATACGCCGACGTTGTTTACAACGGTTTGTGGTTCACCCACCACCGGCAGGACCTGGACGCCTACGTTCGCAGCACCCAGCGCTTCGTCACCGGCGACGTGCGGTTGAGAGTGCACAAAGGCAGCTGCACCGTGGTGGGCCGAAGTTCTCCCCATAGCCTCTACCAATACAATTTGGCGACTTACGACCCGGGAGACGACTACGACCAGGCGGCGGCCGAAGGGTTTATCACTATATACGGACTCCCGGTTCGCACGCAGAACCAGGCTCAATCCCAGTAGAGGTCCACGATTTAGGTGTGGGAGATAGAGGCGGCCAAAGCCGCCGATTTGCCCGAGATCGATGAGTTGATCACCACCGTTGAAGGCGACCGGGTTGATCTGGCGACAGACCAGTTTGTGGTCGCCAAAAGCGAAGACGCAAGAATCCTAGGCTGTGGGCGTCTCAGGCCCTACGCCGATTTTTGCGAGATTGCCAGCATGGCCGTTGCCGAAGATGTTCGCGCCAATGGCATAGGTCGGGCTATAGTCAGTCGCCTATTGGAACAGTATTCGGGAACTATATACTTGATCTGTGAAGATGAAGTGGTGGAGTTTTTCCGCCGTTTCGAGTTCGAGTTAACACCTGAAGCAGAGATGCCGTCGGGGCTCCGCCCAAAGTGGGATATCTTTCGTCCCGCTGCCAGTTCCATGAACCTGATGAGACGGGGCTGACCGATATTCGCGTATCGGGCATCCGGAGGACAGGCCCAACGGTGATGACCAGAACAGACAGAGAAAAAATCTTAGACCCGATGACGGGCCGCTGATCAGTTAGGTAGGAGTATATGACGCTAGCCAGCCGGATGAACGACCTGGGCACCGAAACCGCTTTT
>CATMOE010000009.1:0-78442 GCA_950072105.1 uncultured Dehalococcoidia bacterium | reverse complement strand
AGGTAGTCGTCAGCTCCCAAGTCCAGGGCGGTTAGCTTGGACGCGGTCTCATCCAGAACGCTGAGAATCAGGATCGGCACCTGGGAAATCTGACGGATCCGCCTGGTGATCTCCAGCCCGTCTGGTCCTGGCATCATAATATCCAGAATGACCAGATGGGGATCGTCGGTTTCCAGACTGGAGACAGCTTGCAATCCGCTGCCGAACTCCTTGACCTGGTATCCCCGAGCCTCCAGATTAATCGACAGAAGTCTGGCGATCGCTTTGTCGTCATCAACTACGTAGATGAGATAGTTATTTGTGGGAAATTGTGCCATGGCCATCATCACGGCCTCGAATGTCTAGTGGGTCAAACGAGGTTGGTCCGCCGAAGGGGCCAGCGCCTCAGCGGTGGTAATATACTCCAAGATTTCTCGAGTCAAATTCGTTTCCCCAAGCTTGTGACCCTGTGGTATGCCTACGACTATAAAGCTATCTTACCCATTGTCCAGTATATTTTCTATCTCAAATTTGAAGAGATTTCCTAAGAAACCTCTGATTCGAGCCACGCCAAAAGGAGGGTTCGAGAAACCATAAAGTAATGCGGTCACCAACCGGTCACAGACGTGACCTTTGGCGGAAACAGAGGAGCGCGGTCCAAGGAGTTGGGTGCTCTTTTGAAGGTGGTAAGTATCGTGAATCAACGGGGCAGCTTCGAGAGCAAGGTCTCCAGCGTAATAGCGACCGGTCACCGGTCATAGCACCGAACGTACCAGGCCGCCGTCCACCAGGATAGTGGTCCCGGTGATGTAGGTGGCCTTGCCAGATGCCAAGAAGGCAACTAGGTGGGCCAATTCCGCCGGTTCACCCACGCGGCCCAAAGCGGTTTCTTTGGCTCTTTCCTCCAGAGCTTCTTCCACGGAAATACCTATGTCGTTGGCCCGAGAGGTAACGTTGGAGAGCATGCGGTCACTGAGGATAGAGCCGGGACACACATTGTTCACCGTGATATTGTCCCGGCCCACCTCGTCGGCCAGGCTCTTGGCGTAGGCAACAACTCCCATACGGGTCGCGCCGGACAAAGCCAGGTTATCGATGGGTTGGTAGACGGTGCTTGCCAGGATGTTGATGATTCGCCCCCCGCCCTGCTGCTTCAGATGAGGAAGTGATTCCCGGCACATGCGAGCGAAGAACAGGAGCGAGCGCTGCACCGCCGTCTCCCACTGTTCCTCGGTGGCCGTGGCGGCCCTGGCCAGTGGCGGCCCACCGGAGTTATTGATCATCACATCCAAACGCCCAAACCGCTCCACGGTGGCTGCTACCAACGCGGTAATCGTTTTGGGGCTGTCCAGGTCACCAGGGAATTCTAGGATATCGGCGTTGGTGTCCCGGCGTATCTCTTCAGCCGCTTGATGCAGGTCGGCCTCCGTGCGGCTGCACATGGTTAATTTAGCGCCTTCTTGAGCCAGCACGTCTGCGCAAGCCTTTCCCAAGCCTTTGCTGGCGCCACCAATTATCGCTACTTTGCCCGTCAGTTCCAGGTCCATCTATCCTTTCGCCTCAACTTTTCTGGGTTGATTTGAGCCGGGAATCTGGAATGGATCAAAGTTCTGAGGCCCGGCTCGGCATTCGATTATATCAGGCGCTCTCTATAGGGCCAATAATGCGCATTCAAGAGCTTGAGATAGCGGGATATATCCCGATGTTATACTGAGTCGGCCTGAAGCCAGGTCAGGCTCTTTCCCACCTTCTTCCAGATGCAGCGAGGTCCCGTGAACCAACCATCTAAATTGTTTGAAGACGACGTATTGGCCCGTGAGATTGAAGCCGCGGCGGTTCGAATGGCTCAGGGCGCCGGTGACATTTTGGCGGCCCATTTTGGAAAAAAAATATCGATAGAGTATAAGGACAAAGAAGAACGGGATCCGGTCACCGAGGTGGACAAGGCCTGTCAGGAATATTTGGTCGGCGAGATAAGCGGACTTTTCCCGGACCATTCAATCTTGGGTGAGGAAGAGTCTGAAGAATCTAAGAAGGACACCGGCGCGACTGAAACGCCATGTGGGGATTTCCTGTGGGTGCTGGACCCTCTGGACGGGACCACCAACTTTCTTAACGGCCTCCCGGTGTACGCCGTGTCTGTTGGGGTTTTGCACCGGGGCCGACTCCTGGCCGGGGCTCTGTTCATACCGTGGCCAAAACCGGGAGGCGGCTTTGTACTGCACTGCCGGCAAGGCGGAGGATGCTTCGCCGGGGAAGACCCGGTGGAAGTCTATAAGTCAGACGAACCGGTTAATAACCGGTTGGCCGGTCTTCCCGGCCACTTCAGCTATTTGACCAAGTATGGCAAAGGGCTGCGGGGTAAGTCGGGGGAACCCCGCACCACCGGCAGCATCGCCTACGAGTTGGCAATGACCGCCTGCGGTGTGATGCAGTATGCCGTTTTCGGCGCTCCCCGTATGTGGGACATGGCTGCGGGCGCCCTGGCGGTCATGGAAGCCGGGGGCACGGTAATGACCCGGTCGCCAAAAGAAAAAGGGTGGCATGTCATGGATAGCCTGGTGCCCACCTGGCAGGAAAAGCCGCCCACGTTGAAGGAGCTACGCCGTTGGGCCGCTCCGCTGGTGGTGGGGAATAATCAGGTGGCGCCTCTGTTGGCGGCTAATCTTCGCCCCAGGTTCCATCCGATGGCTAAGGTTCGCCGCTTGACTAGGCGGATACATTGGCCGAAGAAAACCAAACAAAAAGAATCGGAGTAGAAGCCTGTCTGACAACCCAGTTCTCTCATGGGTAGAGACTGGAGCTTGCTGAACCGTATTTAGGCGGAGTCGGGTTCCCAACCCCAGGACCGGGGACCCCAGCCGACTTCGAATACCTGCCCCTTCTTGATCGTCAGCGTCGGAACAACCGCTTTCTCGGTACGCCGGGTCCCGCCCACCACGTCGCTAACCACCCAGTCCCCTTCCTCAATGTCCAATATCGATATGTCGGCTTGCATGCCAACGCCCAGGGTGCCCAGACGGTGTTCCTGACCGATCGCTTTGGCCGGATTCAGAGTGGACATGGTGACTACCTGATCGATGGTGAAGTCCATGGCTAGGAAGCGGGTCATCATCTCGGTCATGCTATGGACGGTGAGAGCCCTTCCGGGCAGGGTCAGATCGGTGCTGATGCAGTGAGGTATCAGATCCTGGTCAAGGATCCGTTGGCCCACGTCGAAGCTGAAGTTCATCCTACCGTGGGCAGTGTCCATCCACACCCCCCGGTCCTTGGCTTCCTTCGCCTCGGGAACCAGGTTGCCGTCCGCGTCCAGGATGCCGCCCGGATTAGCAGTGAACAGGTGGGTGACGATGTCTCCCTCTTCCAGGATAGGCAGCAGTTCGCGGATAACATTGGGGTCGTATCGCTTCTCCGTGTCGCCGATGTGCACCATCAGCTTAACGCCGGCTTCCTTGGCGGCCCGCTTCGCCAGCTTGGGCATCTCCATTCCCATGATCTCCAAGGCAGGGGAAACCATGCGCGCTTTGATACCGCAAATCACATCGCGGTTCTCGGAGGCTACCTGGATAGTCTTGTCCAGGTCGATGCTAGCTGGGCTGAAGATGTCCGGTGTGGTAGCCAGGCCGGTGCGGCAGATGTGCAAGAAGCAGATGATTTCGGTGTCGTTGCCGGGTATCACGTGCTTGGGGATGCCGCCAAAGGTGTCGCAACCCGCGCTGCCGGCATCCACCATGGTGGTGACCCCGGCCCGTACGCCCCCCAGATCCGCTTTTACGCCGTTGCCGTTGACTCCGTCATACACGTGGGTATGCAGGTCGATGAGTCCAGGCGTGACGATTTTTCCAGCCACGTCAATCACTCGGGTAGCCTCTTCGGCGGGTATGTTCGGCGCCACCCGGGCAATCTTCCCGTCTTCAACGGCTACATCGTTGAGACCGTTCAGTTTCTGGGAGGGATCTATGACGGTCCCGCCCTTGATCAGCAAATCGTACATGGGACGCGAAACCTCCAAGATCAGTTAAACATTTCCCCTACGGAAAGACCCTTGTGGATTCGGAAGATCGCTTCGCCCAGGAGGGGAGCAACGGGCAGCACGGTGATTTTACCGTTGCGCTTCTCCGCGGGCATGGGGATGGTATCGGACACGACTACTTCGCGAAAGGCGCTCTTTGCCATCACGTCGACCGCGTCCTTGGAGAACACGGGGTGGGTAACGCAGCAATAAACTTCCTTGACTCCCTTTTCGGCAAGAACCCTTGCGGCGTTGGCGATGGTGCCCCCGGTGTCGATCTCGTCATCGAAGGTCAAAGCAATCTTGCCTTCGACATCGCCGATGACATTCATCACCTCGCTACGTTCGTCGTTGCCCACGCGGCGCTTCTCAATGATGGCCAGCGGCGCGTGGAGCCGCTCTGCCACGTCTCTTGCCTTTTTACTTATTCCGATGTCCACCGCTACGACCACCAGGTCCGACAATTCTTTGGCCTGGAAGTAGTCCGACAACATGGGCAGGGCGGTCAGTTCGTCCACCGGGATGTTGAAGAAGCCCTGGATCTGGCCGGCATGGAGGTCAACGGTTAGGAGGCGGTCGGCGCCGGCGGCGGTGAGTAGGTCGGCCACTAGCCGGGCGGTTATCGGCACCCGGGGCTGGTCCTTTTTGTCGGTGCGGCCATAGGCGTAGTAAGGAACCACGGCGGTGATGCGGCCGGCGGACGCCCGCTTGCAGGCGTCTATCATGATCAGCAGTTCCATCAGGTTATCGTTCACCGGGGCGCAGGTAGGCTGAATTATAAAAACGTCCCTTTGGCGGACGTTTTCTTGGATTCTGACGAAGGTATTATCGTTGGAGAACTTGAACACCTCTGCTTGGCCCAGAGGGATGTCCAGATACTTGCACACATCCTCAGCCAAACCCCGGTGGGCGTTTCCGGTAAAAATTTTGAGTTCGTCGAGTATCGCTTCCATCATCTACCCTCGTACGCCGGCTTGCGGGACTCCCGAATAGCCTTTGTACCCTCCTCATGATCCCGGGAAGTTGGAGTGATAGTCTCGGCGGCGGCCGCCATCTTCATGGCGGTCTCCAGATCGAACTCCAAGCCTTTGTAAAGCATCAGCTTGGAAAGGCGGATGGCTACGGGCGGGCCGGCGGCGATCTTCCTTGCCATCTCCATAGTGGTGTTTTCCAGGTCTTCCTGGGGCACCAGCTTGCTGAGAAATCCCAGGTGGTGGGCCTCCTCGGCTTCCAGGGGATCTCCGGTGAAGAGCATCTCGGCGGCTTTGCTGACACTCCCCAATGCCCGTGGGTAGAGCCAAGTCCCTCCGAAGCCCGGGAAGAGGCCTATGCGCACGTATGCCGACACGAACCGGGACTGGGGGCAACCGACCCGTATGTCGCAGACGCAAGTAATGTCAAAACCGGCGCCGGCGGCGACGCCGTTGACCATGGCGATCACCGGTTTTTCCATCCGATGGATGCCTAGGACAAACTTTTGAATGTGTTCGAACCCCCGGCGAATGTCATCGGAGTTGTCCGACACCAGGGAGCCAGGTTCGTTGCCGCCGACCAGGGTTTGGAGGTCGCCGCCGGAACAGAATGCCCGCCCGGCTCCGGTGAGGATCAGGACCCGCATCGAGTCGTCGCTGCTGACGTCTTCCACGGCATCGCCAATCTCATCAATCATTAGGTCGTTCAGGGCGTTGAGCCGCTCCGGACGGTTGAGGGTAATTTTGACGATGTGGTCTGATGCGTCTTTATCTAGAAGAATGTGGCGGTAATCAGGCATCGTAACTCTCTGAACGGACTAGGGGGAAAACCCGATTATAGCATAGGCATAAATCCGGCAAAAGCGTCGTAACACCCTATTCGCCCAACCTCCACCCGTACCAAAGACCATCCCCATGGAGTATGATATTCTGGCGGCGCGGGTGACGCCAGATGGCGTGCGTGACGCCACATAATGAGGGGTTTTGCCGAATGACGAGCTACTTGGACCACTTGGAATGTACCCAGTGCGGTAAGGATTACCCCTATGGCGAGCTTATCAAAGTCAGTCCATGCTGCGGCAAAGTCCTTTTCGCTCGCTACGACCTGACCAGGCTGGGCCGGGAAGTGAGCCGCGACGTGTTTGCCGGGCGTCCCGACAATATGTGGCGCTTCGCCGAACTGCTGCCGGTATTCCAAGACGAGAACATAGTTACCTTAGGCGAGGGGGCCACCCCCCTCCTGAACGCAAGCAATATTGGGAAGTCCCTAAACATGGGCCACCTGTTTATCAAGGAAGAAGGCCTGAACCCTACGGGAACGTTCAAGGCCAGAGGACTGTCGGCGGCGATCTCCAAGGCCAAAGAACTGGGGGCAACCGGGTTTACCATGCCTTCCGCGGGCAACGCGGCCGGCGCCGCCGCCGTTTATTGCGCCAGGGCAGGGTTGAACGTCAAGGTTTATATGCCTCAAGACGCCCCGGACGCCAATAAAAAGGAGTGTCTTCTGGCAGACTCGGAACTCAACCTTGTCGATGGCCACATCGGCGATGCCGGGCGTCAGGCGGTGGCGGTGGCGGAAGAAGAGAAGCTCTTTGACCTCTCTACGTTGAAAGAGCCTTACCGGGCCGAAGGCAAAAAGACCATGGCCCTTGAGATTGCCATGCAGTTGGGCTGGCGGATGCCCGATACCATCATCTACCCCACCGGCGGTGGCACCGGAATCATAGGCATGCACAAAGGATTCCGGGAATTGCTGGACCTGGGCTGGGTGGAAGGCGAGCCGCCCAAGTTCATCGCGGTGCAGGCCGCCGGTTGCCAACCGATAGTCAAGGCATTTGAGGCGGGGGCGGATTCGGCCGAGCCGTGGCCGAACGCGAAAACCGTGGCCGACGGCCTGCGGGTGCCGGGTCCTTTCGCCGACTACTTGATCCTCCAAGCGCTTCGCGAAACGGGGGGGACGGCTTTGGCGGTGGAGGACACGGAAATGGTGGACGCGATGTACGAGATCGCTTCCAAGGAAGGAGTTATCGCTTGCCCGGAAGGGTCGGCTACTCTAGTTGCTCTGAAACGGCTGTTAGGTTCGGGAGATCTGGCCGAAGACGATGTTACCGTGCTGCTTAATACCGGGTCAGGTTACAAATACCTAGACCTGATCCGGGGATACGGTGAGTAGCGGCCCGGAAACTGTTAGGGAGGCACTGTCTTGGAAGTGATTCTCAGCGCTCCCCGGGGTTTTTGCGCTGGTGTGGTGCGCGCTATCGAGGTCGTGGAGATCTGTCTTGACCGGTACGGGCCTCCCGTTTACGTGAAGCACCAGATCGTCCATAACCCCTACGTAGTCGCCGAATTGGAACGAAAGGGAGCGATAACCGTTGAAACCGTTGAGGAGATTCCGCCCGGCTCCAGGGTGGTGTTCTCGGCCCACGGGTCCCCGCCGGAGGACTTTCAACAAGCCAAAGAGCGCGGCCTGCAGGTGATCGACGCTGTTTGTCCACTGGTGACCAAGGTCCACAACGAGGCCAAGAAGTACCGCAGTGAGGGTAAAAAGGTACTGCTGGTGGGCCATAGTGGGCATCAGGAAGTACGGGGTACTATGGGGCAGGTGGACATGACCTTGATAGACGACGCTGATCCGTCCAACCTACCGGATTGGGATGCCGATACTGAGGTTGCGGTGTTGACTCAGACCACCCTCTCTGTCGGAGATACCGCCCAGAGCATCGGCGCTATCAGGGGACGGTTCCCCGATGCGTTGATCCGCAACGATATATGCTATGCCACCACGAATCGCCAGTCGGCAGTACTGGAAATGGCGGTTTTGGTTGACGTTGTCCTGGTCATAGGCGCCGTAAATAGCTCCAACTGCAACCGGCTACGTGAGGTGGCCGAAGCTCAAGGAGTACCATCCTACCTGATAAATGGCCCCGAGGAGATTGATCCGGCCTGGCTGGAAGGCGTGGCGACTGTGGGAATCACTTCTGGGGCCTCTACCCCGGAAGTTCTGGTAGAAAGCGTAGTAAAGGCGTTGAATCCGGAGAAAGTAACCGTGCTACCCGGCGTGGAAGAAGACGTGAGCTTCACCCTGCCCAAGGAGCTGCGTTAGCCTTGGGGGCTGACCGCTCGGGTGTCCGTTTGCGTCTCTGATGTTTCCCTTCCGTTCCCGGTCCAACGAACACCCGGAGGGGCCTGTCCCCATCAAGCGGCGGGTGTTATCTCTTCCCTCTCTGGTCTCACTGGCCTTGGCCGGGGCCTTTCTGTTCTTCCTGGTGACCCGTTTCGACGTAGACCCAGGCGTCGCATGGGACCGGGTCAGGGATAGCAATCCCTGGTATCTGGCGCTAGCAGTGCTGGTTCACTACACTACTTTCCTGTTCAGGGGCGCCAGATGGAGCATCTTGCTGCGCAATGCTCAGGAGGACGGATCAGCCGCTCCTGGCGTCCTGTATTGCAGCCAGTTGGTGCTCCTGGGGTGGTTCGCCAACTCGGTAGCTTGGTTTCGATTGGGCGACGCCTATCGGGCTTATCTGTACCGCGACGAGATGGGCGCATCCTTCTCCCGCACCATCGGCACTCTCTTGGCCGAGCGCATGCTTGACGCTATCCTGGTGGCTCTGTTGCTTCTGGCGGCGATTCCTTTTCTGATTGGAGGCGGCGACATCGTTACTTGGGCGGTACTGGGCACGGCCATAGTCCTGGTGGTTACTTTAACCGTGGTGTTCTTAGTTTTAAGACTGGCCAAAGACCGGGCGTTACGTATGTTGCCCGGATGGTTGGCGGAACGCTACCAGAGGCTTCAAGAAGGCGCTGTTGGGAGTTTTCGCCAGGTGCCTCCGGTGACCATATTGGGATTGTTAGCTTGGTTGTCGGAGGTGGGACGGCTTTACCTTGTGGCCCACGCCTTGAACCTCGGTCTGGGGATTCCTCTGATTATCTTCATTACCCTGGCCAACTCTCTGCTCACCCTGGTGCCCACCCCCGGTGGGATCGGAGCCGTAGAGTCAGGCGTGGCGGGATTGCTCGTGCGGTTGTCCAGCTTATCCGTGAATGCCGCTACGGCGTTGGTTCTGGTGGACCGGTCAATCACCTACGTCTCGGTCATCGCCGTGGGAGCCGTCCTGTTCGTTTTGCGCCGGTTGATCCCCCGGTGGTCGCACCCCCCCAGACACCTTGAAATGGGGTATGAAGGGACCGGCTCATCCCCGCAAGAGCCCGGTTCGGAAGGCTGATGCTATACACCGCTAGCTTTTACGCTCCGGGCAACTGGGAAGGACTGCGCTACCGGGTTTCAAGAAGCCATCCCCGGGGACGCCGGACCCAGTGGGAGACGTTGCCCTTTCTTTACCCGGCTCGAGACCTCTTGGTTGCCTACCGCGCCGGAGAGTTGGACTTTGCCGCTTTGTCCGCCGAGTATAGAAGCTCCCTTGACCTCCGGCACGACGAGTCGCCCGATCTGCGAGACTGGCTGGCTGGGATTACAGACCTGGGGGACTTCACTCTGCTCTGCTTTGAACGGGAAGGCCAGCCATGCCACCGGGTGGTGCTGGCGGAATGGCTGTTGGAGCGGGCGCCGGGGTTGGTTCGCGGCCAGATACGTTAGAGGTTATCTAAACATTCTATATTGCCTAGTGTTGGGTCCTTCGATAGGCTCAGGACGAACGGAAAGAACGATTCTACCGTTCGTAGTGAGCTTGTCGGACCACCTTCCGGGCAGACGTAAAAGGATATTCAAGTGACATCACCACTCGGAGCGGGGTGGCCGTTCCATCAACTGGGTGATGGCTTCCTGGGGAGAAAGACCTTCGAACAATACCTGATAGGTGGCCTGGGCGATGGGCATTTCCACGTTCAATTCTTTGGCCATAGCCAAGGCTGCGCCGATGGTATTGACGCCCTCGGCCACATTGTCCATGGACTCTTGGATCTCGGCCAAAGAATACCCCTGAGCCAGTTGTTCTCCCACGTGCCGGTTGCGGCTCAGTTTGCTGGCGCAGGTGGCTATCACATCGCCTAGTCCCGCCAATCCGGCGAAGGTCAGCGGCTGTGCGCCGGCGGCGATACCCAAACGGGTTATCTCGGCCAATCCCCGGGTAATGAACGCGGCTTTGCCGTTGTCCCCTATGTTCAATCCATCGGCGATCCCGGCCCCCAGGGCGATGATGTTCTTTAGGGCTCCGCCCAGTTCCACTCCCAACAGGTCCTCGCTGGTGTAAACACGAAGTGAACGTGACACCAGAATGGCTTGGACCTGTTCTATGCCATGGCTATCGCGGCCGGCCACCACCGTAGAAGCTATCTTTCCCTGAACGATCTCGTCGGCGAAATTCGGGCCGGAAATCGCGCAGATTCCTGGATGAAGTTTGCCCGGCAGTTCTTCTTCCATGACTTGGCTCATCCGCTTACCGCTGGGTAATTCCAGGCCCTTGGCCGCGCTGAGAATCGGGACGCCCGGGCTTACGCAGTCCCTTATTTTCTGGATATTATGGCGCAAGGTATGGGAAGGCACGGCGACAATGATTAAATCGGCGGAGGCGACCACCTGGGCCACTGAGTCGCTGATGGTTAGGGAGTCGGGGAAGGGTGCATTCGGTAGGAAACGGACGTTCCGGCGGTCTGACTGGAGTTGCTCAGCCTCAGCGGCCGTTCGGGCCAGCATCCTGACGGGAATATTCTTCCTCGCCAGGATGATCCCCAGCGCGGTCCCCCAAGTGGTGGTCCCTATAACAGCCACCGTTGCATCCAAAACCGGGCTACTCCTTGGTATATGTTGCTGATGGGCCGAGCGGGTACCTTGACCTGAATACGGGGTTAACAACGGTTGCGGGCATTCGGTGTTTCGCCGGCAACGCTGTGACGGCCGGTGAATGGCTCATGACCGGAAACTAGTTGGGACCGGTGCTTGGGTGTCCCAAACGCCGCTCGTTACCATCCCGGATCCTCCGGATATTGTCACGGTGCTGCCAGATGATGATTCCGCCGCCCAGGAAACCGTAAACGGTGTAGGGCGTGGGAGAGTAGCCCAAAAGGTCAAGCGCCAGCATGGCCAGGCTGGCCGCCACTACGCCGGTGATGGAACCCAACGAGACATAACGGCTGGCAAAAGTGGCCGAAACAAAAACAACGAACCCAACGGCGGCGGAGATAGGGGCGAGTATGGTTAGCGCCCCCGCCCCGGTGGCGATTCCCCGGCCACCGCGGAACCCTAAGAACACGGGCCAGTTGTGGCCGATGAGCGCTAGAAGTGCCGCGGCGACATCAGCTTCGCTGGACCCAATTATTGTCCGGGCCAGGAAAACCGGAAGGACTCCCTTGCCCACGTCCAAAAGCAGTACCAAAGCCGCTACCTTGCCCCCGCCTGTCCGCAACACGTTGGACATGCCCGTGCGTCCGCTGCCGTGCTGCCGGATATCCACCCCCATCCGCATCTTCAGCAGTATGTATCCCCAAGGAACGGAACCCAACAGGTAGGAAACGCCCAAGACAGCGGCGTATTGTACCGGCCTGGGTTGCCCCCCCATGGTCAGAAGCACGGCCACGAAGGCGGCCGCCAACAGGGGTATCCCGGTCAGAGCAAAAATGATTGTTGGATTGAGCCGGTTCATGCTTTCTTGAACACCAGCTTCAAATGAGTATGGTCGAAGCCGAAGTTGTTTCGAATCTGATTTTCCAAGTATCGTTCATAAGAGAAGTGTACCAGCCAAGGTTTGTCGACGGTGAATAAGAATGTGGGCGGGTTTATGCCAACCTGGCGCAGGCGGCTGAAGTAGACCCGCTCCCGGGAGTGGCCTTTCACCGGCGGCGGAGAGTGGCTGGCCAAGGCCCTTGCCATTACGTATTGCAACTCACGGGCCGGCACGAACCGAGACCGCTCTTGTTGTAGCTCGAGGACGGTTCGCATCAGGGGGTCTATCCCGCGTCCGTGCAGCGCTGAAGTGAAGACTATCGGCACGTAAGACATGAAATGGATCTTTTCACGGATTTCGTCAGCGGTTACTTGTTGAGCGTACCGGCTGCCGTCCTCTGCCAGGTCCCATTTATTGACCACCACCACCAAACCCCGGCACATCTCCCAGGCTAGTCCGGCGATGTGGGAATCTTGAGCCGTGGCCAGTTCGGTGGCGTCGATGACCAGAAGGGTGATTTCGCTTCGGCCTACGGCGTTGACGGCTCGTATCACGCTGAACTTTTCGATACCCCGTTGAACCAGGCCCCGCCTTCGCATACCGGCGGTGTCGATGAGCGTGACGTCGTGGCCGTCATAGCTCATGTAGGTATCCAGCGCATCGCGGGTGGTGCCGGCTTCAGGCGTGACGATAGACCTTTCCTGGCCCAGGATGCTGTTCATCAACATGGACTTGCCTACGTTGGTCCTGCCGATGATGGCTATCTTCAGGTCACTGGATTCTGATCCGCTGTCCTGGTCCCAATCCTCTGCCACTTCCGGCGGGGTGGGCAGAAGGGCTAAAACCTGATCCATCAATGGGTAAACGCCTCGGTTGTGATAAGCGCTTATCAGCAGCGGTTCCTGGAGGCCCAGTTGGTAAAACTCCGAAGCGCTGAACTCCCTAGACTCGTTGTCGACTTTGTTAACCGCCAGGATTACGGGTTTCAAACTCCGTCTCAGCCGCTCCACGGCCGCCAGGTCGTTGACTGTGAGGCCTTCGGTGACATCGGTAAGGAAGATGATTACGTCGGCGTCGGCTACCGCCATATCCGCCTGTTCTTGCACTCGTTCTCTGATGGGGCCTTCCGGCTTGGACTCAAGCCCTCCGGTGTCGATCAGAATGAACCGGCGGTCGTCCCACTCGACCTCTGAGATAAGGCGGTCCCTGGTGGTCCCGGAAACTTCGCTCACGATGGCGTGACGGCGTCCCAGGATGCGGTTGAACAGGGAAGATTTGCCCACGTTGGGCCGTCCAACGATGGCAACTATGGGCAAAGTGACGTATGAATTGTTTGGTAGGGCACTCGGGCTCTCATTCTGTGTCTGTAGGTCCGGCATTCGGTCATCCTGCTATTGGGATTGTTACTGTGGTTCGGCCTTTGGGTTCCGAACCCAGCGTGCCGGAGGGTTGTAAACGAACCCAGTCTTTAGATACTTCTTTACGCCTATTCAATCTGGTAAAGGCCCCGGTCAGCCGCCGGTTAGAAGATACTCCAGAATAGCGTTTTGTGCTGGCAACCGGTTGTGGGCCTGGTCGTAGGCCACCGACTGGCTGTGTTCCAGCATGCCCGGCGGTATTTCCTCTCCGTAATGAACCGGCATGTCGTGCATGAAATTAGCGCTGGGTTTCGCCTTGGAGAGTAATTCAGGATCCACGGTGTAGCCTTGAAACGCCTTGCGGCGTATCTCCGCTTCGTCTTCTTGTCCCATGCTGGTCCACGCGTCGGTGTACACGATGTCGGCGTCTTTAACCGCGACTATAGGGTCAGAAGTAGTGAGCACCTGGATGGAGTCGTCTCCGGCTCTCTGGCGGGCAAGGGAGAGAGAAGCTTCGTCTAGATCGTAGCCCTGCGGCCCCGCGATGGTGAAGTGTACCCCCATCGGCGGTAAGCCCAGGCACAGACTACGGGCTACGTTGTTGCCGTCACCGATGAATGCTAATTTCAGGCCGGATAGATCTCCCTGGTGTTCCTGGATAGTCAGCATATCGGCCATTATCTGGCAAGGGTGCTCCCAGTCGGAGAGGGCGTTGACCACCGGAACATCGGCGTAGGCCGCAAGTTCTTCCAGGCTCTTATGTTCAAATACCCGGGCTACGATGCAATCAACGTAACCCGAGAGCACTCGGGCCACGTCGGCTATGGACTCTCTGACGCCCAGTCCAACCTCGTCCTGGCCCATGTATACACAATTCCCGCCCATCTGCTTGATACCCACTTCGAAGCTGGCCCGAGTGCGGAGGGAGGGTTTCTCGAACAGGAGCGCAACGCTCTTGCCCTCGAGGGGCTTGACCGTACGGTCCGCCTTCATCTGGCAAGCCCGCCGGAGCAGATCGGCGGTCTCCTGGGGACTGAAATCGGTGATTGATAGAAAGTTTCTCTTGCTCGGCATACTTGGCATCCCGCTTCGTAGAATCATATCTTAATACATGAGGCGGTTCAAGCTGACATCGGGCCGCCTGTCCCAGAGTATCTGATATCATACAAATCCGAGCGAGACTTTGAGGCAAACGGAGGCGGCAATCTATGGTAAACGCTAAAATCGCGCCGGGGTTGAAGGGCGAGCGGCAAGTTCTGGTCTGTGAGCATAACGTAGCCGGACACGTGGATAAGTTCAGCACTCCGGCGATGATTGGTCTTATGGAACAGGCGGCGATCCAGGCAGTCCACGAGTTCCTTGACGCGGAGCAAACCTCGGTGGGTTTTGAAGTAAACGTGCGCCACCTGGCTCCAGCGGACATTGGGGCGACGATCATCGCCCATGCCGAGCTCATCGAGATTGACCGCAACCGTCTGACCTTTCGAGTTGAGGCCTACGAGGGGGATCGGAAGATCGGGGAAGGGAGCCACCGCAGGGCCATAATCGAGACTAACCGTTAGCCCATACATCTCTGCCTTGTGCTAAAATCCCACTGCGTAGAGTCGAAGCTGACCTCCGGTTTGATGTCTCTGGCGGTTGACTGGGAAATTCGGTGTCCGCCTCGCCCAGCCGTTGAGGAAACGCTCTCAAGTTTTGTTTGGTTTGTGGAGCAACTGTAATGGCCGATATGGAGCAAGTACAACTGGTAAAGCAAGGCCGGGACGCTGTAGCTAAGTGGCGAGAGGAGCACGTGGGCGAGGTTCTGGATCTTAATGCCGCCTATTTGAGCTACGCCCGTTTGCATCAGGTGGACCTTAGGGGAGCGGACATACGCGACTCCGACTTGATGGGGGCGATCTTGGTCCGGGCAAACCTCTCGGGGTGCCACCTGAATCCCTGTCATATGTACCGGGCCGACCTGAGACAGGCCGATCTGAGCCGGTCGTTGATGAACGGCGCTAACCTTAGAGGAGCCAACCTTAGAGAAGCAAACCTATCCAACGCTGATATGGACCGGGCCGTCCTGTCAGATGCGAATCTGACGGGCGCGAATCTGACCGGCGCGAATCTGTCTCGGGTCAATCTGACCGGCGCCAACCTCACCAACGCCAACCTCACCGGAGCGGTGCTGCACCGGGCCCAGCTAACCCGTTCCATATTGACTGGGGCGATTCTGCAGGGCGCCGATTTTTATGAGGCGACCTTTAACAACGTGGAAATGTCGGAGACTAAGTTCGCCGGCAGCATCGTTGGATACACCGTGTTCCAAAACTGCGACTTCAGCGTGGCCGAAGGTATGGACGAGGTCCGTCACGACGCGCCCAGCTCGATAGGCTTGGACACCCTGTACCGGTCTGGGGGTAAGATAAGCGACCTGTTCTTACGCAACGCCGGCGCTCTCGAGTCCATAGTGGAGTTCCAGCGGAGCCTTCTTGACGCCCCGTTGCCGCCGGGTGACTGTTTCATTTCCTGTTCGGCCCAAGATGCCGCATTCGCTGAATCTCTGCAGGCCGGATTGCAAGCTCATGGTATTCGCTGCTGGGTGTTCTCTGATGATGTCCGAGGCAGTGCTTTAGTGGAACGGCACAGCACTTCCGATCAAGAAGAGGTAGAGCGTTGGATTCGCGCCTACGATAAATTGGTGGTGATTTGCTCTGAAGCGGGACTGGACACGGAAGCGGTGCGCGACGACATCACAGCGGCCCAAGGGCTTCAACAGACTAAAGACCGATGGCTTTTGTATCTTGTGGCTCCGGACAGCAGCCTTACCCAGGGTAGAGGCCGCCTGGGCCGCACACTGAGCAGTGAGAATGTTGTCTTTGACCTGAGCGGAATGGCGGATAGTTCAGAGGGGTACGGGCAGGAATTGGCCCGTCTGGCTGAAGCCCTAAAGACGACTCAGCCCCGAGCGGCCGGCGTACCTGTCCATGAGGGGGGTGGGGATAGTCTCCAACTCTAAGATTCCGGCTCAGACAATTCCTACCGCCTAGCTTCGTCGATTAACAAGCCCACCACCAGAAGGTAGATTTCCGTGTCGCTTAATCCAGGTCCCCTCGATTTGTTGAGAACCCACGCCGTCCCACTTCCGTAGCTTCAGAATAGGCCCCATGCTATATGGGGGGAATCCCCCAACCCCCTTTACGAAAGGGGGCTCATTCTTGTTCCTGACGACGATCCCCATGCTCCAGTCCCCTCGCCGTCTGGGAGAGGGGCGGGAGTGAGGGCAAACTAGCTAGGCAAAGCTTGAGGCCCCGCCCCGATTCGATCGGGGTGGGGCCTCTCAGTTGCTATCCTTTGATGGGAGATGGGGGCTGATCTAGATGTAGTCCACTTCTTCCATCATTTCTAGGTTGTCCCTGCTCTGGCCCAAACCGCGGTTCATCTCTGCCTTGAACTCTTCGATCAAGTCGTCGGTGATGACGCCGCCGGCGGACCTAGCCTTCTCCTTGAACTGCTCGAAAGCCCACTCTTCGGTGTCTCCGTGGGGCATGTCGAAGAAGCCGCGGTCGAAGACGGGGAGCTCGCCTGGTCCGAAGTAGCCCTTGCCCTCTAGGGTGTAACCTTCGAGGTCGTGGGTGCCCTTGCCTAGAACCTGGCCGGTATCGGCGTAGTGCTCCATGACGTTCTTCAGGCCGTACTTCTGGATGGGGCAAGTCTTCATGCAGATACCGCAGCCCAGGTAGCGGGCCATAACAGGGCGGCAGCGCTTGAAGTACAACTTGTTCTTTTCCAGACCCCGCCACCAGATCTTGTCACGCATCAAGGCGCGGCCGGGGCAGCGGTTAACGCAGACCTGGCAGACTTGGCAGAAAGCGTGGATGCCGTAGTCGATGGGCTTGTCGTAGGTCACTTCGGCATCGGTGGTGATCAGCATGATGCGGCAGCGTGAACCCTCATTGGGGGTCAACAGGTAGCCGCAAGCGCCCAACTGACCCAGGCCGGCTTCCACGAACATGGGGATGTAGGGGCCGGTGTTGTCATTGGGGCTGTGAACCTGGGCTCGATAACCCAAGGAATTGATGAACCTTCCCAGCTCCAGTCCTGAAGCGCCTTCCGTGCGGTAGGTGCTGGAGTGGACAATCTCAGCGTCTACGCTGGGGATGGTCTGGGTAGGCTCGAAGTCCTGCTCATAAGCCAAGCAGATAACGTTGGGGAACTTTACCCAGTCCTTCTTGCTATGGTAGGTGTAGCGATGGTCGTAGGCGGTGATGCCGACTTCTAAGAAGCCGAGATCCTTGGCCTTAGCCTTGATCGCTTCGGATACGTCCTCGCCGGTGGGCTCGGCCGTGGGTTCCTGGTCGCCGGTCAGGCGAGCCGCCATAATCAGGGGCCGGTTGAGCTTGTCGTGCTCTTTCCGGATCTCCCGCATCTCAACGTGGCCGTCACGAATCGTGTTGGCCCAGTCCCTTGATGCTCGCTCCGTAATGTTCATGGTCTCCAAGGGATATTCCTTGGCATACCAATCGACTTCGCGGTAGTTGAGGGGGATACCGGGTACTCCCTCCAATTCTTCGGGGACGGGAATGGTTACTGGGGCATCATTCCGGAACTTTCCGGGTCTTACAACCTCGTGGCCTATTTTCAGCATACGCTCTCCTCCCAAATAGTAGCACTGCGTTGCTATGTCTAACCCATGGTTGCCACAAACAATAGTCGTTCACAGTTTATTTGTCAACCCTATGGAGGGGGGGTAATTGTATCTAAAAACGTGATATATACCAGCAAGAAACATGATGGTGATTCTGGGACTCCGGGGGCTGCCGGCCACTCCCTCACTGAAAAGAAGCCGCCCCCGACGAATCGGGGGCGGCTCTTGAGACTCTTGGTTTCCTGCCGAGGCCACCCCGGCAGGCATGGTGGATGTATGGATCGACGGATATCTAGATGTAGTCCGCGTCCACGTCCAGGCTGGCGTCCAGCATCGCCACGGCGTCGTACTTTTGCCCCATGGCTCTGCCGATCTCGGCCTTGAGTTCATCGACCATCTCTTCAGTGACCTCACCGCCGGCAGCTTTGGCGTTCTCCTTGAACTGCTCGAAGGCGTGGTCTTCGATGGTGCCGTGGGGCATGTCGAAGAAGCCGCGGTCGAAGACGGGGAGCTCGCCCGGTCCGAAGTAGCCCTTGCCCTCTAGGGTGTAACCTTCGAGGTCGTGGGTTCCCTTGCCTAGGACCTGGCCGGTATCGGCGTAGTGCTCCATGACGTTCTTCATGCCGTACTTCTGGATCGGGCAGGTCTTCATGCAGATACCGCAGCCCAAGTAGCGGGCCATAACGGGACGGCAGCGCTTGAAGTACAACTTGTTCTTTTCCAGACCCCGCCACCAGATCTTGTCACGCATCAGGGCGCGGCCGGGGCAGCGGTTGACGCAGACCTGGCAGACTTGGCAGAAGGCGTGGATGCCGTAGTCGATGGGCTTGTCGTAGGTCACTTCGGCGTCGGTGGTGACCATCATCAGCCGGTTGCGGTTGCCGGCATGTGGGGTCAGCAGATAGCCGCAGGCGCCCAACTGACCCAGACCGGCTTCCACGAACATGGGAATCACCGGGCCGGTGGCGTCGGATGAGTGAATCACATGGGCACGATAGCCCAGAGAGTTGATGAAGGAGCCCAGTTCAAGGCCGGCCGCTCCCTGGGTCCGGTAGGTGCTGGAGTGAACGATCTCAGCGTCCACGCTGGGGATGGTCTGAGTAGGCTCGAAGTCCTGCTCGTAAGCCAGGCAGATCGCATGAGGAAGCTTGGTGAAATCGCGCTTGCTCTGAAACTCGTAGCGGTGGTCGTACGCGGTTATGCCAACTTCCAGATAACCCAGTTCCCGGGCCTTGGCTTTGATGGCTTCGGATATATCCTCGCCGGTGGGCTCAACGGTGGGCTCGACGTCGGCGGTTTGACGCGCGGCCATGATCAGGCCCCGGTTCAACTTGTCGTGCTCTTTACGGATCTCCCGCATCTCGGCGTGCTGGTCTCGCAGTTCGTTGGCCCAGTCACGAGATGCCCGTTCGGTGTAGTTAATGGACTCGAGGGGATACTCACGGGCGTACCAATCCACTTCCCGCTGCTCGAGCGGTATGCCGGGCACTCCCTCCAACTCCGCGGGAACAGGGATGGTTACCGTGGCTTCTCCTGATCTCTTACCGGGTCTGACGACCTCATGGCCAATCTTTAGCATATCTGCTCCTCCCAATTGATGCGTGATCCATTACATACGTCTCAAAACGTTGGACCCCAAGCACACGCTCTTAAGCGGAAATATAAAGGATCCCGCATTATTTGTCAATAGGTTGCTATAAGCAACCATGCGTTCTACGGTAAAATGTTATTTGGCCCGGAAATATTACGTAAATCGTTACAATTATGACGATTCAATACTTAGGCTCCGGCAAGCTGATTCTGTTTCCACCCAGGACCCCTGCCTACATCGCCGATGCCACGTTTCTTGATGCCTGCGGAAGGGCATAATACTGAAGACGAACCCGGCGGACAAACGCCGGCAAAAAATAAAGACCGGCAGGGGCGTTCAATAACCCCTGCCGGTACTTGGCTGATCTAGGTTAAGTGGAGCTATGCCCCAATCAACCGGATGGCAGATCCGCTTTCTAGATGTAGTCGGCGTCCTGGTCCATCATGGATAGGTGGTCGGTGGTTTCCTGGCCGAGATGTTCGTTCATCTCTGCCTTGAACTGCTCGATCAGATCGTCGGTGATGACACCGCCGGCCTCCCGGGCCGTCTTCTTGAACGTTTCGAAGGACCACTCGTACTCGTTGCCGTGGGGCATGTCGAAGAAGCCACGGTCGAAGGTGGGGAGCTCGCCCGGTCCGAAGTAGCCCTTGCCCTCTAGGGTGTAACCTTCGAGGTCGTGGGTGCCCTTGCCAAGGACCTGACCGGTCTCGGCGTAGTGCTCCATGACGTTCTTCATTCCGTACTTCTGAACGGGACAGGTCTTCATGCAGATACCGCAGCCCAAGTAGCGGGCCATAACGGGGCGGCAGCGCTTGAAGTACAACTTGTTCTTTTCCAGACCCCGCCACCAGATCTTGTCACGCATCAGGGCGCGGCCGGGGCAGCGGTTGACGCAGACCTGGCAGACTTGGCAGAAGGCGTGGATGCCGTAGTCGACGGGCTTGTCGTAGCTCACTGCGGCGTCGGTGGTCACGGAGACCAGGCGGCAACGGTTGCCCACGTGGGGGGTCAACAGGTAGCCGCAAGCGCCCAACTGACCCAGTCCCGCTTCCACGAACATTGGGATGTAGGGGCCAGGGGAGTCGCCCGATCCGGTGACCTGGGCGTGATAGCCGTGGGAGCGGATGAAGTTGCCCAGCTCCAAGGCCGCGGCGCCTTCCGTCCGGTAGGTGCTGGAGTGAACGATCTCAGCGTCGACGCTGGGGATGGTCTGGGTAGGCTCGAAGTCCTGCTCGTAAGCCAAGCAGATTATATGCGGATAATAGGTAGTGGAGTCTTTCTTGCTGCTGAAAGTGTAGCGGTGGTCGAAGGAGGTAATACCGACTTCGATGAATCCCAACTCGCGAGCCTTGTGCTTGATGGCATCTGTCATATCTTCGCCCGTCGGCTCGACAGTGGGTTCGATCTCCGCAGTCGCGCGAGCAGCCAGAATCAAAGCCTTGTTCAGCTTTTCGTGCTCCTTGCGAATCTCCCGCATCTCGGCATGCGCGTCTCTCATGCCATTCGCCCAGGTACGGGACGCCCGCTCGGTTATGTTCATGCTTTCCAGCGGATACTCCCGGGCATACCAGTCGACCTCCCGGTTGTTTAGGGGAATCCCAGGTACGGTTTCCAGTTCTTCAGGTACTGGAATGGTCAAAGTGGGATCGCCCAACCTAACGCCGGGGCGGACGACTTCGTGGCCTATCTTTAGCATAACCGTTCCTCCAGGTTTTATGAGTGTATAAATCGGTGTACGGCTTCTACCCAGAACATTAATCATCGTGGGTGGAAATGTCAAGAGTGTGGCGCGGGTGATTTGAGAAATTTATTCGATCGCACGACACTCGGCACATTCTTCACGAATCTCGTCGCCGTTGGCGCTCACTCCTGATTATTCGAGCTGTCTGGATCTCTTAGCTCCCCCGGCGCCGGGTAATCATGGCTTCGGCCAGCGGGCTGGCGCCCGAGCGGACGGAAACGTTCACCAGTGAAGGGAGGGATGAGGCCAGCGCCCTCTCTACCGCCGGAGCGACCTCCTCGGGGATCTGCACGTATTCCGCATAGCCGCCGATGGCTTCCACCATTTTGTCGTACCTGATGAAGCGAAGATCAGTACCCACGGCTCGGTCGTAATAGGCCAATTGGAACGTCTTGTCGATGCCCCAAGTAGCGTCGTTGCCCATGACGGTGGTTATGGGCAGGTTGTGCCGAATGCAGGTGTCGTATTCCATGGGGTAAAACCCGAACGCGCCGTCGCCGATGAACACCAGCACCTTGCTGTCGGGGTAGGCCAATTTGGCGGCCATGCCGTAGGGGATACCCGCCCCCAGGTGGCTGAGGGGCCCCAGGCGGATGAACCGGCCCGGCATCCGCGCTTTCAAGTAAGAGCGGCCCCATTGTACGTAGTCGCCGCCGTCCATGACGATGAAGGTGTCCCGGTCGATCAGATGCTCTATCCTGGTGAATATGTCCAAGGGGTGCATCGGTTGCTCCCCGGTGGCTTTGGATCGAAGCGCATCGTTCCAGGCCTTTTGGTCCTGGCCCAGTTGGTCAACCCAGGAAGAGATGTCTTGCTTGCTACCCTTGGCCGCCGCGGCGGTGATCTGGTCCACGATAGCGCCCAAATCTCCAAGCAGCCCCACGGCTACGCCACGGTTCCGTCCAATCTCGGCGGGAGATGGGTCGGCTTGGATGAGCTTGGCGGAAGTGTTGAAGATCTGGCCGTAGCGGTATCGATGGTCCAATCGCTTCCCCAGCAAGAGTACAACATCGGACTCGCGGAACCGGCGGGCGGTGGGGTTAAGAGCGCCGTCGGCGTAGCCGAAACAAAGGGGATGCTCGTCGTCCAACAGACCCCGGGCCTGCTCAACGGTAAACACCGGGATGCCGGTGGTTTCGGCCAGCTTCTCCATCTGTTCCGCTGTGATGGAATAGCGGCCAGGATTTCCCACGATAATCACCGGTTTCTGGGCCTGGCTTAGCAACGAGGCGGCCTCATCGATCAACGATGGATCAGCCTGGGCGCGGCCCATGGCTCGGTATTCGTGAGGAAGATACTGAGGGAGTTCGTCCTCGGAGATCTCCTGCTCCTGGATGTCTATAGGTAATGTGAGATGCACTGGTCCCGGCCGGCCGGACATGGCGGTGCGGAAGGCAGTGGCCACGAATTCGGGGATCCGGCGGCGGTCGTGGATCATCCAGGAGCCCTTGGTGACCGGAGCGGCCATGGCTACCTGATCGATCTCTTGGAAGGTGGTCATTCCTTTCTCAGGAAGCTCAGCGGCGCCGGCCACGAAGATCACCGGGCTTTCCGAAGTGAAGATGGCCGGAAGACCCGAGATGGCGTTGGCGTAACCCGGTCCGCCGGTGAACATGGCCACGGATGGTTGTCCGGTGATCCGGGCGTAGGCGTCGGCCATATGCATCGCCGCACCTTCGTGGCGGGTGTCGATGAACTCGATACCTTCGTCAGCGGCGGCGTCTACCAGGGGCAAGATGGTGTCGCCTACTATAGTAAAGATCTTCTTAATGCCTTCTTGCTTTAAGCAACGGATGAACAGGTGCCCACCGGTGAGTTTGGCCATTCTTTCTCCTTAATGAATCCCACTCCGGCTAATGCTCTAACGGCGGTATAATCTAGCCGGTGATATAGCTAGATAGAGCTTACCGGCCCACTTCCATGGGCGCAAGAGCGGTGGTGGATGACCTAGAGCGATGGGCAAGTTGTACGTAGTCGGCACCCCCATAGGCAACCTGGAAGACCTTACCCCCCGGGCGGCGCGAGTCTTGGGAGAGGTGAGCTTGATCGCTGCCGAGGACACCCGGGTGACCCGGCGCTTGCTCAGCCACCTTGGCTTGCACACTCCCATGGTTAGCTTCAACGAACACAACCAACACCAGCGGCTCCCGGCGTTGCTGGAAGCTCTGGGTTCTGGCGGCGTGGCCTTAGTCACCGACGCAGGAATGCCCGGAGTGAGCGACCCCGGCGCCGAGCTGGTGTCCCAGGCGGCCGCCGCGGGTTTCCCGGTGGAAGCGGTGCCCGGAGTTTCGGCGGTTACCACGGCCATGGCGATGTCAGGGATGTCCGGCGATGAATTTCTTTTCTTGGGGTTCCTGCCCCGAAAGGCCCGGGAACGCCGCGCTCGGCTGCAGGAACTAACCCGATCGACTCATACCCTGGTGATCTTCGAGGCCCCCCACCGGCTGCAGGTTACGCTGAAGGATATTCTGGCGGTCTTGGGGGACCGGGAAATGTCGGTGTGCCGCGAATTGACCAAGTTTTATGAAGAGGTGTTCCGGGGCAACGCCTCGGAGGCCCTGACCCACTTCAGGGAGCCCCGAGGCGAATTCGTTCTGGTGCTCCGTGGCGCCGCGCCAAGCCCAACGGACGACGGACCGGCCCCAGACCAACTGGAAGATGCCGCGGGATGGCTGGCTAGCCTCCGGCAGGAAGGGGTCCGGGCTAAGGATGCGGTGGCTCAGGTGTCCGAAGCCACGGGTATGACTAAGAACAGGGTATACCAGATGTGGGTCGAGTCTGGCCGAACCGCGGGATGATTCCGCGAAAGCTCTTCACCCTGCTCTTTCCATGAATGCGGAATTCGATCAGCTTTCGGTGATGTCTATCCCTTGAATCTCCTGGGTCTCGACGGGTGTGGACCGCTCGCCGCCGCCTCCGGACTTCACTTCCACATTGGCCAGCGCGTCCAACACCTCAACCCCTGAGGAGACCATGCCGAAGATGGTGTAGTTCGGCGGCAGTCCGGTGTTGGCGCCATGGACGATGAAGAACTGACTGCCGTTGGTGTTGGGTCCGGCGTTGGCCATGGCCAGGGTGCCCTTTACGTACTGACGGGACACCGTCTCGTCGTTGAATTTGTAGCCGGGTCCGCCGGTGCCGTCCCCCTTGGGGCAGCCTCCTTGAACCATGAAATCTTTGATCACCCGGTGGAACTTGCCGTTGGTGTAGAAACCTTCCTTGGCTAGGAAAACAAAGTTGTTGACTGTGGCCGGCGCGTCAGAAGTCAACAGATCCACGGTGATGACCCCGTGGCTGGTTCGTATCGCCGCCGAATAAGTCTTGCTAAGGTCGATGGACATCTCCGGCGGCTGAGAATATTGCTGCGTCATGCGTCCTCCTGTTTGGCCTTGGCGGCCATTGCTGGGGATTCTAACATCTGAACGGTTTCCAGTCTAAGGCGGCTAGGAGAATAGGGGGCTGGAAATTTAAGAAGGCTCCCAAACGGGAGCCTTCTTACTTGGCAAATCTGTGAATATCTGCTTAAGCCCGGCGGTGAGTCATGGTCTCGGCCCAGGCCACGATCTTGGGCAACGCGGCGTCCACGTCCTTCTGGTCGAGGTCGCGGGCGACCTCATCGGCCTCGCATCGAAGCAGCATGATGGGTAACCGGTTCTTGATCTTGTCCAAAGTCCAGGCCAGAGCGTCGCCTTCAGCGGTGAAATCCAGCATCAGCCGGTCGTTCTTCTTGCCGGCGGAATTGCGGTAGTGATGCGGTAGTAATAATGAAGCGCCACCCGGAAGCAGTTTATTGGCAGCAGGAACAAAGAGGGTTTACACGATTGCCAGCTTAAGCAGTGGTTTATAATTCAGGAGTATTAGATAAACGTGGCCGGCTTGGTGCTTAACAAGCAAGTTTTCACGTACGTTGGTCCATCCTCCGGTGCTTGGCATCTAATCTTGTGAGGATGTTCCATCTTGCCCCACTTCAGGAGGTTGATCTGTGGAGATATTCGATTACATGTGGTCCTACGGCTACGAACAGTTGGTGATGTGGTCCGATCCAGCGACCGGGCTGAAAGCGATGGTCGCGATCCACGACACAACACTGGGTCCGGCCTGTGGCGGTCTCCGGATCTGGCCCTATGAGACAGAGGAGCAGGCTATCCAAGACGTGCTGCGGCTATCACGGGCGATGACATATAAGTCGGCGGCTGCGGACCTGCCGTTGGGAGGGGGCAAGGCGGTCATCATCGCGGACTCGCATACGCAGAAAAACGAGGCTATGCTGAGGGCTTTCGGACGGTTCCTGGATACTCTGGGCGGCCGGTACCTGGTCACCACCGACGTCGGCAGCACCGGGCGCGATCTGGAGTACATCAGCCAGGAAACTCAATATGTTGTGGGGCTGCCCATCACCGCAGGGGGTAGTGGCGACACTTCCATCATGACGGGACTGGGCATCTACATGGGGATGAAAGCCTGCGCCAAGGAAGTTTGGGGTACCGACTCCTTGAAGGGGAAAAGGGTGGCCATGCAGGGGTTTGGCAAGGTGGCAACCTATACCGCCCATCACTTGATCAAAGAAGACTCCCAGATCGTGGTCACCGATATAGATGAAGAGGCTTTGGACCGAGCCAGGAAGTTGGGCTTGCCGGTGGTGGCTCCGGACGAGATTTACGATGTGGAGTGCGACATCTTTTCCCCCTGCGCCTTGGGGGGAGTGATCAACCCGGACACCATCCCCAGAATCACCGCGCGGGTGATCGCCGGTGGGGCCAACAACCAGTTGTTAACCGAGGCCGATGGAGAAGAGTTGCACCGGCGCGGGGTCCTGTACGCGCCCGATTACTTGATCAACGCCGGGGGCATCATCAACGTGTCGGCGGAGATCGGCACCCCTTATAGCGCCGATAGGGCTCGGGAAAAGACTGAGAGGATCTACGAAATTATGTCCAGGGTGATCCAAGTGTCCAAAAAGGAAGAGATTTCGATCGCCAAGGCCGCCGATCGCATAGCCGAGCAGCGGTTGGCGTCCGTCCGAGCGATCAAAACTATCTATCGAAGCCGCTGACCGAAGCCGTGATCGGCGGATCGCTGCTCAACACAATAAAAACAGACCGGGCCAAGCGGTGTTTAAGAAACAACCTGCTCCGGTCTGTTTTTTCGTAAATCTAGGCGTTCCCATCAGATTCTAGTTTCATCCTAGAATCTCTGGGGGCGCCGGTTAGCTGGCTACGCTATCCGCCTCGAATGAACACTCACGGTGTGCGGAGTCGCAGAAGGGCTTTTTCCCGGATTGGCCGCAGCGGCAAAGAGTTACCCACTGTCCCTCGGGTTGGGTGTAGGAGTTGCCGTCTTTGTCCACCAAGTCGAATGCGCCGTATACTCGCATGGGACCGTTTTCCCGAATCTCAATCTTGACGTCTGCCATGTTTTCCTCCTGTCCTTCGCACGGGTCGAGGTTGGCCTCGGACCCGGGATGCTGGCGGTAGCCACTAGGCTGTGCTGGCTAGTCTGGCATCTCGGTTGGGGGGTGTCAAGCGGGAGTGTTACCGTTCTGGTTTGGCCCACATAACTTGCGGAGGCGGGCCGGATACAATAGACTAAGCCTCCCACAAGCTAATTCAGGAGGCGGCAGAAATGTCTGGATACCAGCATAACGATGCCGGTACCCTTCTAGAGGTTCGAGATCTAAAGACCCATTTCATGACCAGGCGGGGCCTGGTTCGAGCGGTTAACGGCGTTAGCTTTGAACTTGAGAAGGGCGAAACACTGGGCCTGGTCGGAGAGTCAGGCTCCGGTAAGACCATCACTTGCCTTTCCATCCTCAGGCTACTGCCCCGCGGTGGCCAGATCGTCGGTGGGGAGATCATCTTCGACGGCCAGGACATCCTTAAGAGCTCCGAGCGTGAGATGGGACATCTCCGAGGCAAAAGGGTAGGGATGATTCTCCAGAATTCCATGGCCGCTCTGGACCCGGTTTTTAGCATCGGCACTCAGATCGCGGAGCCTTTGGTAGTTCACCAGGGGTTGCCCTGGAAGCGGGCAATGGCAGGCACGATTGAGCTGCTGCGCATGGTAAAGATAAACGACCCCGAGGTAAGGATACGCAACTACCCCCACGAACTTAGCGGAGGAATGCGCCAGCGCTCCTCCAGTGCCGCGTCCATCGGGCCGCATCCAGACTTGCTGATCGCAGATGAGCCTACCACCGCTCTGGACGTGACCACCCAGCGCCAATATCTGGATCTGTTGAAGGAACTGCAGAAGGCCACGGGGATGGCGATCATCTTCATTACTCATGACATCAGCATAGTAGGCAACCTGTGCGACAAGTTGGCCGTTTTCTACGGCGGGTTAGTGGTGGAGTATGGCCCCAAGGACCAAGTGCTCAACAATCCTTCCCATCCCTACACTAAAGCCTTGTTGAAAGCATTGCCTGTTTTGGGCGAAAAGAAGGACCGCCTGCAAACGATTCCTGGTGAACCCCCTCACGCCGGTAATCTGCCCCCTGCTTGCCCCTTTCATCCCCGTTGTGAGCAAGCTATGGATACCTGCAAAGAAGGGGACGCGCCGCCAGCCTTTTACCTGGGCAACAGCCAACAAGCCAGATGCTGGCTGCTAGAGAAGGACTATGAACAATACAGTCATTGAAGTCCAAAACCTGGTCAAGTACTTCCCAGTGAGGACCGGTGTTATCGTGGGCCGTACCATTGGGAACGTTAAGGCCGTGGACGACATTTCCTTTGGAGTGTCCCAGGGAGAAACGTTTGCTCTGGTGGGTGAATCCGGTTGCGGCAAAACCACCGTGGCCAATCTCATTCTCAAACTTTTGGATCCGACTTCCGGCGATATTTTGTTTCAGGGAAAGTCCTTGAATAAGGCATCCAGCGCGGAGATCCGGCAGTATCGGAGATCGGTTCAAGCAGTATTACAAGACCCCTACGGGGCGTTAAATCCCAGGATGCGCGTGGGTCACATCATTGCGGAACCTCTGGAGGTTCACGGGTACAGCAGAAGTGAAAGAAAAAGACTTGTCCAAGAAGCCCTGAGAGCCGTTGGCTTGCCTGAAACCAGCGAGACCCAGTTCCCCCACGAGTTCAGTGGTGGTCAGAGGCAACGTATCGGAGTCGCCAGAGCACTGACTCTGGAACCGGCGCTGATCATCCTCGACGAGCCTGTATCAAATCTTGACGTCTCCATCCGGTCGCAAGTGCTCAATCTCCTGAAGGACCTCCAAGAGCAAAGAGGTATATCGTTTATCCTGATCAGTCACGACCTGGCATCTGTCGAACACATGAGTCATCGCATCGGCGTCATGTACTTGGGCAAGCTGGTGGAGTTGGGCAGCGCCCAGCAGATCTGTGACGACCCGGCACATCCCTACGCCGCTTCTCTGGTGGCGGCGTCAACGCCGCCGAATCGCACCCCGCCCTGGCAGATACCAATCATAGGAGAAGTGCCCAGTGCGATGGATACGCCCAGCGGCTGCCCATTTCATCCGCGCTGCGTCTACGCGATGCCTACTTGCATGGAAGTTACGCCGTCTTTGACCCAACTGCCCGATGGCCGTACGGTGGCCTGCCATCTATACCCCGACCATATCGGTAGCATCGACAAGCACGCTGAGCTTCCCGCGGCACGGCTATTCGAGCCGGAAACCGAGGACGGCGGGACGGAAGCTGCCCCCTAGAATCTGGTCTTCCACGTAGTTAAGGGCAGACTGAGTCTTCTCAGTCTGCCCTTAAACGAGTAGGTTTCCCCTCCAGTAATGGCCAACCGGATCTTTACAATTGCCGCCGGGTAGGGTCGGTCCGGTCCCGCAGCCAATCCCCTACAAGATTGCAGGACATAACCAGCATGGTTATGGCCAGTCCGGCAAACACCGGCGACCACCAGGCGATGTAGATGTACTGCTGGGCGTCACGGAGCATGCTGCCCCAGGAAGGTTCGGGCCTTGGGACTCCCAGCCCCAAGAAGCTAAGAGACGACTCGGTGATTACCGCCAGGCCTATCTCCAGCGTTAACAGAACCAGCAAAGTGTTGATTACGTTGGGAAAGATGTGCCGGAACATGATACGGGAACGGCTGGCTCCCGCGACCCTAGCCAGGCGCACGAAATCCGACTCCATCAATCGAAGCACCTCGCCCCTTATCACGCGGGCGAATCCCATCCAACGCAAGAGCCCGATCACCAGGATCACATTGGTTATGCTGGCGCCCATCAGGGAAACCACCATGAGCGCCACCATCAGGTAGGGAAGCGCCATGAATCCGTCGGTGATGCGCATTAAGACCGTATCTACCCAACCCCTGAACACTCCGGCGACGAGCGCAACTAGGGTACCTACACTGGCCGCCAGGAAGACCGCGATGACCGCGATCCTCACCGAGATACGGGCTCCATAAATCGTGCGGCTAAGGATATCCCGGCCTTGGTTGTCGGCCCCCATCCAATGTGCGGAGCTCGGCGTTTCAAGGATGGCCGAGAAATCGGTTTTAATGGGGTCGTAAGGGGCTATGACCGGAGCAAAGGCAGCGCATAAAAGGGCAAACACGATGAAGAGCAAGGAAAGCTTGGGAGCGCCACGGAGCGCCGAGTTAACCCGTCGCACGGGTTTCGGTATAACCGCTGTGATCCTCCATGGCCGGCGTAAAATCAGTTCGTTGTCGGCGCCTCTTAGCATTGCAATAGCTCCCTTCGGTTACCGGGCCACTCGTATGCGAGGGTCGAGCCAGGCGTACATCACGTCAACAAAAATGTTTACGCACAAAACAAAAGCGGCTGAGAAAAATATGACCGCCTGAGTCGTCGGATAGTCGCGCTGAATCAAGGAGTCGACCAGCAAACGTCCCACTCCCGGCCAGGAAAAAATAGTCTCGGTTATCACCGCGCCCGAGATGAGGCCGGCGAAATTTACAAAGAACAGGGTGAACACGGGTATGGACGCGTTCTTGAATGCGTGCTTCCAGAGGACCATGCGCGGCGGAAGGCCCTTGGCCCGGACCATCTTGATGTAGTCCGACTCTAGGACTTCCAGCATGGTGGAACGGGTTATTCGCATGTGCGATGCGATCAGGAAAAATCCCAGAGACGTTGCGGGCAATATCAACCGTTTAATCGCTAAACCGTCGACTGCGCCAGCGCTGGGCAGCCATCCGAGGTAGACGCTAAACAGAAGAATCAGCAAAATGCCCACCCAGAAAATGGGCATGGACTGGGCGGAGATTGCTAGAATCTTGCCCAAGCGGTCGAAGAGAGAATCGGGCTTGGACGCCGACACCGCCCCAACGGTAACTCCTAATACTATGGCGATAACCAGCGCCGTACCGCCCAGGTGTAGAGATGCGGGGAGCCGTTCCCAGACTACTTCCACGGTGGGCCGCCGGTCAAAAGCCATGGCATTGCCCAGGTCACCCTGCATCAGATTTAGATTGTAGATCCAGTACTGCTCGATTATGGGCTTGTCAAATCCATAAGACTCGGTCATCAACTGATAATCTTCGGGGGTCGCATCCTCGGGCAGCATGTAGTCGATGGGATTGCCGCCACCTAGCCGCAGAATGAAGAAGACAGCCACGCTAATCAGCCACAGCGTGATTACTCCCTGTAGTATTCTCGTAATGATGTAACGGCCCAACTTTAGCTCCCCCGCCCGATAACGTCAGATAAGCATATGACGAATCAAGCATTTCATAGGCGTCACTATTAAGGCGATCCACAGGGACGCCAACATCGCCGGCGTCCCTGTGGATTCACCATGTCACCAACTGAGTTTGAATCTGTCGAACCGGTTTCAGATTAGTCCCGGAGCGTGATCAGATCAAGGTGCTTGAAGTGGGGCGAGAACTTCACCGTGGGGTGAGCCAGCACCCGGTCTGTGTAACCCATCACCAGAGTCATTCCATACAAGGGGAATGTCTCGTTCAGGGCCAACACCCTGTCCTCTATCTCAGCGAGCAGCCGCTCCTGTTCTTCAACATCGGTGGTCCGCTGGAGGACGAAGGTCAGGTCTACAATATCTGGAGTCGTGACCCCTGTATATCCCGACGAGGGCCGGTACAAAACGGCTTCCCGTCCGCTGTTGTCTTGACGGCCCCAGGTCCTGAGGGACACTTGCGTCCACTTAAGTCTGTTGAACCGGAAACCATTGACGAAGTCCGATGGGTCGTGCTCCTCCCAGGTTACCTTAACTCCAATGTCCTGCCAGTAGCTGGAGATGGCGTCAACGGCCTCGGGAATGCCGGGCCGGCCGGCGAACTGGCCGAAGTGACCGGTAATCTCAAAGCCATCGGCGTACCCAGCTTCAGCCAGGAGTTGCTTGGCTCTCTCAGGATTGTAGGGAGAGGGGTTGAAAACTACTTCCTCCCTGGCGCCGAAGGAGCCAGCGTGCCAGATAGACCCGATGGGGAAGGACATTCCGAAGTGGGGCCCCTTGGAGATCGCCTGCCTGTCGATGGCCAGGCTCAACGCTTGCCGTACCCGGCTGTCCAGAGTGGGGTCTTTTTCGAACCCCTCCGGGTAGGCGAAGTAGTTGATCTTAACATCACCTTTGTCCACCCGGCCCTCAGGATACTTAGATTGCCTCAGCCGGTAGGCTAGATTGAAATCCAGTACCAGCATTCCATTGGCCAGATAGGTCTGGGTCCAGAGGTCTCCTTTCTCTGGATTTATCCCTCGCTTAAAATCCTCAGAACGGACCAGGCCCTTTGCGACGGGCCACGGGACGTTGTAGACCATGTCGGCCTGCTCGCTCTTCAAGAGAGCAAAGCGGGCGGCGTGGTCCGGCACGGTCAGCAGCTCTAACTGTTCGTACTGGGGCGCGTGGTACCACTCGTAATCAGCCCAGAAGTCGTCCCACCGGTCCAAGACGATCCGAGTTCCCGGATCCCATTCGGCTATACTGAAGGGGCCGCCTCCCAGGGGGTCTTTGAGGTATTCTTCTTGCCCTTTCTTGAGAGTCGCCGGGTTTCCGGCCCACCATCCATGGTAGCCGTTGCCACCCAGTTCCCACATAAATATGGGCTTGGGGCCCTTGGTCGTGATGCGGAGCTCCGTGGGACTGATAACTTCCATGGACTCTATATTGGTCTTGGTCCGGCCACTGGTCCAACTGGGGTTTTCGTAGCCGTACTTTTTCCAGTCCCACCCGATGGCCTGGAAATTGTCATAAAGCGCTTGCGCATCGGCGGGGCTGCCGTCTTGGAACTTGGCCTTGGGGTTGAGCTTAAAAGTGATTCCCTCTTCGTCCTGCTCAAAGGTTTCGGCCCAATAGGCGGCTATGTCCCCGTTGGGGGCCTGCCGCATGATAGAAAGGTTGAACAGGTCTTGTAGAAAGGTCGTGCCCGAGAGCTGCCACGGGTTGAGGTCACTGCCTCCCCAGCTATCCGTCGCCATGGTGAGCTTGCCCACCGACTTCGGAACGCCGTTCTCTCCGGCTTTAGGAAATCCTGCCAGAGATCCCGCTTTTACTATAGGTTGCGCGGTGGGTACTATCATCCTCTCCACCACGATTTCCACCGGGACCTCTTTGATAACTTCCCTAATAACTTCCCTTATTACTTCTTTCTCTACCGGGACCTCTTTGATGATTTCCCTAATGACCTCCTCCCGCACGATTACCTGCTTTTCTACAGGTACCTCCTTGATGACCTCTTTCTCCACAATCACTTCTCTTTCAATAATCTGAGGCTCCGCGGAGGTTCCTCCGCAGGCCACGGCGAGTGACAGAAGTAACAGGAGCGATACGTAGATTAAAATTTTAGGACTTAACCAGTGATTACCCATCAAGAGAACCTCCATAGTGCTTGTCGGCGGAGTCAGTCTGGTGTAGGCGCTTATTCGGCGGCCCAGTCTAGCAGATGCCCTAGGAAGAGTCAATGTGACCTGCTGTAGGTGAATATATTCGAGGGTTTATCGATAACTATGATACAGATACCGCATGATTATTCGAAGATTGGACGGAATAGTGGGTATCAGGAATGGCATCTCTCAAATCTGAGGGATGGTCGACTCGTTTCCACAATAGACGGTGGCCGGAAGATTGCGGCGAGGTGGCAAGTTAGCTGAAACCCGCGTTAAGACGTGGGTTTCCAGCAACCTCGGCTTGAAATGGATTTGGCCTGCTGGCAAGGGTGGCATTGATCGGGGCGTGACAAATCCTGAGCGTCAGCGGCGAACTACGAGAAGGACAGTGAAGCTGTCCGTTTCTTGCGGTCCGTTTCTTTATGAAGATAAAGGGAAGGAAGCAGAGGAGGCCGGAGTGCCGGCTGCGGGATCTTCATCTTGCAGAGGCTCGCTGTTGAAGCTTTCCCTTTCAAGAAGGGCGGCCTTCCGTTCCAGACCCCAACGATAACCGCCCAGTCCGCCGTCTTGCCGGACCACCCGGTGGCAGGGCACCACCAGGGCCACAGGGTTGGCGGCGCAGGCTCGGGCCACGGCGCGGGCGGATTTTGGTTCTCCCAAGTCCTGGGCTACCTGGCCGTAGGTCCGGGTTTCGCCTCGGGGAATCGTCGTCAGGTGTTGCCATACCCGGCGTTGAAAGGCGGTAGCCCTCACGTCCAGGGGCAGCGCCTGGCCGGTGGGATGGCCGTCTATCCGGGCAAGCACCCCGTCCACCCACTCTTGAAGCGGTCCGTCGACTCGTTCCAACTGGGCATTGGGATATTCCATTGCCAGCCCCGATTCCAGGGAGTTGGCATCGTCCCCCAGGTGGATAGCGCAGATACCCCGGTCAGTGGCCGCCACTAAAACTCTGCCCAGGGAGCACTCCGAGATAGTGTAGGCTACTTGGACGCCTTGACCGCCCTTGCGGTAGGTGGCCGGTGTCATCCCCATCTGGGACGGCGCCTTTTCGTAAAGACGGCTGGTGGAGCCGTATCCCGCGTCGTACAATGCCCCGGTCACGTCCTGCCCTTGCCTCAACCGAATCTTAAATTGGTCCAATCGCCGGGCATCGGTAAACTGCTTGAAACCCAAGCCGGTCACGTTTTTGAATGCCCGGCGCAATCGAGCTGGAGTTGCGCCAACCTGGGCTGCTACCTGTTCCAAGCCGATCGAGTCTGGGTTGTCAGCCGCCAAATACTCACATGCCGATCCCACCAACTTGGAATCAGGGTCTTCGCCCGATTCTTCCTGCGGGCGGCATCGCTTGCATGGGCGGTACCCCTGTTGTTGGGCGGTGGCGGGGTCCGGATAAAACGAAACTTGCTCCCGGCGAGGCTTTCGGCTAGGACAGGAAGGACGGCAGAATATTCCGGTGGACCTGACAGCGTAGACGAACTTGCCGTCGCTCCGCCGGTCCCGTTCCAGGACTGCCTGCCAGCAAGTTTGTTCATCGATTATGGGAGCCGCTTCAATTGATTTCATGAAGATAGGATAGGCCGGGAGAAACAGGACGTCTATCCGGAAACGACTTTCAAAGTTCCGCAAGTTGTGTACGCGAGTGTCCGGGATTGTGATGTTGCGAACGATTCTTGAATCCCGGTCTTGGCGGGAAGGCCGAGCGTCAATATAAATCACGATGGCACGGACCCTTTACTTGACGATATTGGTCCATGTCGGGTAAATTTAGGCTACCGAACTCGATTTGGCAACTCTAATCAAGGAAGGTCCCGGTATGCCGTTATACGAATACCACTGCCCGACCTGTAACAACAAGTTCGACAAATTACAGTCCATGAGTTCTGTCGGCGCCGACTGCCCCAACTGCGAACAGCCAGCCAAGCGGATCATCTCCGTTTTCGCCGCTGTTTCGGGGAGCGAGTCCGGCGACACCGGATTCAGCCCACTACCGCCGATGGGCGGTGGGGGATGCTGCGGCGGTGGTTGCGGCTGCGGTCATTAACCGGGAATCTGGTATCACCTAAAATCACCGATCTTTAAAGTCGCCGCCCCGACGATGATTCCTACCTGGGGCGGCGCGCCTTTCTCCTCTGGCAATCGCCTATCAGACTACTTCCACGCTTCCTTTCCCCGCGCGGCGGCTCCATAGTAAGTACCCCCCGGAAGCCAGCGTTAGCGCCACTGCTCCGGCCACTGTCAAAGCAACGACTCTCATGGTGGCGTCTAACCAAAACCCCTGAGGGAATATGATGACCAGGTAATCCCGGCGCGGGTCCAGTTGCCAGAGGTCGTTGGCGAAAGCCAACTGGTGAAATTTCAAGAATAGTGTGTCGAACCCGGCCGAGGCGAAGATCCCTGCGACAACCACCAAGATTCCCATCAGAGCCACCCCCCGGATAACCCTTTGGGCGAGCAACCCGAGGAATCCTCGACCATTTACGATGAATCCCCAGGACGTAGCCGACAGCAAGTAGATGCACGACACGGCGGCGGCGGCGTAGACCCACCACACCAGCCGCTTTACGTCGCGCATGTGCTGGACCTCCCGCGGGTTGAAAAGCTCCCGTTCCTCCCCGTAGACCTGGGTTTTCACCAGCAGAGGCTCATCTGTGGAGTTAAAGTAGTGCCTGATCTGTCCGGCTACGTGGCGCAGATCCTCCTCGGTGATGCCCGTGGTTAGGGAGATGCGGTACTTCTCGAAACCCCGGCTGTAGACGCCGGGGTCGTTAAATGCCCAGGCTACGCTGGCGGTGACCAGAAACAGGGGCATGGCTATGGCGAAAAGAAAGGCTGGGACCCAGGCTACCCGGTTCATTCTAGCTCCTGATCGGTGATCCTAAAGGTATCACCCGTTGCCTTGTGAAGCAACGCCGCCCACGCCTATAATTCGTCCATGAGCAACAAACGGATTCCTCAAGGCGACCTGGGCAGCTTCCAAACGTTTATGGACATCGTGGAAACGCTCCATGCGCCGGGGGGCTGTCCCTGGGACCGGGAGCAAACCCATGAGTCCCTGAAGCGGACGCTGCTGGAAGAGTGTTACGAGGTTTTGGAAGCCATCGACCAAGGCGACCCAAAGGGTCTGTCGGAAGAGTTGGGAGACCTATTGCTGCAGGTGGCATTTCACTCCGTGATCGCAAGTGAAGCGGGGGAGTTCTCTCTGACCGACGTGTTGACCCATATAAACGAGAAGTTGATACGCCGCCATCCCCACGTGTTCAGCGACGGGTCGGCCTCCGATGCTAAGGAGGTCGAGGCCAACTGGGAACAACTAAAGGCGGCTGAGCGAGCTCAGGAAGGCGGACGAAGGTCGCCGGTGGAAGGCATCCCCGGTGAGCTTCCCGCTCTGACCTACGCCCAGTTGATGCAGGACCGGGTGGGCCGGGCCGGCTTCGAGTGGGAAGACATCTCCGGGGTGCTGGACAAGGTGGCTGAAGAGGTGGAAGAGCTGCGCCGGGCGGTCATCGAGGAAGAGAAGGCGCATGAGTTGGGCGATCTGATGTTCACCATGGTCAACCTGTCCCGGTGGATGAACATCCACGCCGAGGATGCTCTGCGCCAGGCCAACCGGCGCTTCCAGGGCCGATATCTTCAGATGGAGGAACTGGCGGACCAACGCGGCCAGGACTTCAACGGCCTGCCTTTGATGGAGAAAGAGTCGTTGTGGCAAGAAGCCAAGGGATTGGAGGGCGGTTAGAGGGCGATGTTCGCCGTTTTCAGCAGTCCAAACTCATCAAAATCCGGCTTACGTCACTGCGTGACTGAGCCGCCGCCGCCGCCATTGTCGTCACTCCATCTTCTGTTCTGTATCTGGTTGGTGTTTTCGGATGTGCTCGCCGCCAGATGTCCTCGATACTTCCAAACTTAACCCCCGACCCCCGGGTTTCGTTTCCGCCCCAATGACTTAGGTGCCAGCCTACATGCTTTGGTCTCTATTTTATGGTCGAATGGTTCCATAAAGAGCAGCTATCGTTGTATTCTCTGAGCCTAAGACCCTGGGAGTAAGTATGGTTTCACATGACTGGCAATTGGGCGGAATAATTATTCTCATGCTGATCGCGGTTTCTTTCCTGTTAATCTTGGGATGGGTCTGGCGTCTACCGCTGATTATTGGCGGGGTTGTATCATCGGCTACGGGCCGGTGGATCTCCCGGTTGCGCACACAAGTTAGCTTGCCAGTGCCCGACGAACAGGACGAGGACTATCTGGAAACGAGGAGCTATGCATAGCTCCTCATAGGATCTGATTTCTACCTCAGACCGAACGTCCCTTTATTGGAATCCCCCCGTATTTCGCCATGTTGCATCGCTGCAACGACGGATCTAATCCGATTCTCCCAGGTAATCGCCCATCAGGTAGGACGGTTCTAGGTAGTAAAAGCCCCCACCCATCAGGCGTTGGAACTGGTTGGCTAGCAGAGAGATGCCCGGTTGTTGGGCGCCCATCCGGCCGAACAGTCTAGCGGATAGAGGCCGCCTCGGGCGCACCCAGAGTGGCCTAGGACGGGCGTTGCCCAACTGGGCCGCTGTTTCCAGGGCCTCGGCGAACCCACCGAAATCGTCCACCAAGCCGAGTTCCTTGCCTTGGGTAGCGGTAAATATCTCGCCAGTGGCCAGTTCCCGGACCGCCGATTCCTCCAACGATCTGCCCTCCGCCACCACCGCCACGAAATTGTCGTATATCTCGGTAAGGAGTCCTTGGAACTTCCCTTCTTCTTCCGATGTCGGACTGCGCCAGAATCCGGTCATGTCCTTAAGGCGGCCCTCTTTAAACACCGAAAACTCCACGCCTACCTTGCCCAGCAGTTGTTCCAGGATTGGGCGCAGGTAGATGACGCCGATGGAACCGACCATGGCGCTGGGCAGGGCGACCACCCGGCTGGCGGCGGAACACAGGTAATAGGCGCCCGACGCTCCGATACCCCTCACATAGGCCACGATGGGCTTGGTCTCGGCCACCTTTAACAAGCTGTGGTGTAGGACTTCCGATCCGGAAGCCGAGCCTCCCGGAGAATCGATATCCAACAGCAAAGCCCGGTAGCGTTTGCTCTGGGCGATACCGTCGAACAACCGCTCGTAAACGGGTGTTCTAATCTGATTGCCGATAACTCCGTGAATCTCCACGACAGCGACACCGGGACGCTTTCGAAACGGCAGAGCCATGCCTAACCTCGCCACGATCTAGATGGGATTATTCTACCGCATACAAGGGTGTCTCTTGGGGCTAGGTCGAGGTTTGGAGCAAAAAAAATATTCCCGGCCTGTACTCGCTTCCTGGCCGGGGTCAATGAAGGCTCGCCGGGTTCAGGTGATCCCTCATCCGTTAACGGATCTTATTGGCGGCACCCCTCTCCCGCAGGGAGAGGGGATGGGTGTGAGGGCCAGACTCTCAGTCGTCGGCGGACGCCGGCTCGGCGATACGGTTGTCCACCAGGTCGGCGGAGCAAGCCAGATCGCTGAGCAATCCCCAACGTGTCAGCCAATTGTACGTGTCCTCCACCATCTCGTCCGTATACACGGCCGGCCTGGTGTACCGCAGGCGGGGCAGGTGGAAGTCTTCGGGTGTCAACCCGCCGTATTTAGCGGCAGCCTGGGCGAAGCTGGGGTCGTCGATGAGGTAGTGCAGGTACTTTCGCTTGTCCGCGTTGATCAGGTCTACGGCGTTCTCCACCGCCCGGTTGATCGCAGCGAAGGTCTCTTCGTCCATGTCTTCGCTGGCGTTCTCCGCGCCCAGGTAGTGACCCTCGGCCACGGTCTTGCAACCCAGTTTCTCTCCCAGGGCGATCCAGGGCTCCATCACCACCGCCGCCGCGACTTCTCCGTTGAGCATGGACTCGAAGCGATGGATCGGCGACCCGTAGTGCACCAGTTTAATCTTCTCCACCGGCAGGTAACCTTCCAGCAATCGCAATCCAACGTAGTGGGACCCGGCGTGGAAATTTACCGCGACGGGTTGGTTCCCCAAGGTGCCCGGGTAGTTGTGGGGCGAGTCTGGGGGCACCATGATGGCCTGGCTGGCCACCGCGGAACGCAATGCGATTATCCTGGCCCCTTGTTTGCTTTCATAGGCCCGACGGACCTGACCCTCTTCTCAAGCGCGGTAGATGGACACCTGTCCCTGTTCGAAGGCGACGTGCCCCAGAATGGGATTAACGTCTTCCGGGTTCTCGGTGTGCTCCACCGGGCCGGTCCTGATGGCCTTAACGAACTCCATGTCGATGCCCTCGGCCTCGAACAGACCGTTGTCTTTGGCCACCAGCCAAGGCAGGCTGAACACCACCCCGCTGATTTCGCTGACTACCTTTTTCATGCGTAGAAACCTCGTCTATTGTTTGACCGATTTGAGTCAGTCTAGCATAGGCCGCTAGGCCTGTCGATTTGCCACGGTAGGGGGAATTCATGACTAGGCAACCGGTGGATTCTGCGTCGATTTAATTCGAACCACGTCGAAGACAACGGTGCGTCGCGTTCGCTGATCCTACGACTCGACAACAGGCTCTTGGCCGCGCAGGACGGAATTGCCCTCCCATAGCTGGCTTTGGTCGATGGGATCTCTATCCAGATCCAGGCGTTCGCTCTGGCCGAAGAACGCTACCGGGTTGTCCCAGACCACCGTCTGGATAGTCTTCTCATCGAGCCCGGCCTCATACATAGCCTCGACGGTTTTGGGCACTTTAAATGGATCGCTGACTCCCCAGTCGGCGGCGCTGTTAATGATGATCCGGTCACTGCCATACGTCTGAATCAGCGCCACCATTCGAAGTTCGTCCATCTTGGTGTCAGGGTAAATGGAGTGCCCCGCCCAACAGTTGGTTTCCAGGACCATAGGCAGTGTCTCTTCGTTATTATGGTCTATGAGGACTCGTTGTTCAGGAAACCCAACCCTTCTAACTAATTCCAGGCTCCGCGCCGTGCCCCGTTTCTTATCTCGATGTGGGGTGTGAATGAGCACTGGCAGTTCGAACTCCATCGCCAGCTTTAACGGTTCGGCAAATAGGTGCTCTTCGGCATCAGTCTGATCGTCGAAGCCGATCTCGCCGACCGCGACCACGCCGTCCTTTTCCAGGTATCGCGGCAACAGGTCCAACACACCCTGCGCTATCGAAGGACTGTTAGCCTCCTTGGGGTTGATCGACAGGGTGCAGAAGTGGGATATGCCAAACTGGCTGGCCCGAAAACGCTCCCAACCCAGGAGGGAAAGGAAATAGTCTTCAAAGGTACCAACATGAGTCCGGGGCTGGCCCAACCAGAAGGACGGCTCAACGATAGCAGAGATACCTGCGTCGGCCATTGCCTGGTAGTCGGATGTAGGCCGCGACGTCATATGTATGTGAGGGTCAAAAAGCTTCATTCCTAGCTCCCAAATCATTAGTGATAAACAGTGGGATATCTTCCGGCACCGGCCGGCCGGCAGCCTGCCGCTCGGTGGCGTAGTCTTCCGCCATGCGGACGAGTTCAGGGGTGATTCGCTCCTCAAGTCCTACTAATCTCGCCAATGGAGAGCCGATAAAGAGGGCTTTGAGGACCATCTGGTTGTAGTTCAACTCCGGGAAGTAACGGAACGGGTAAGGGTTGTCGCAGGCGATGGCTTCAAAGATGAGTTGGACACTGGTGCGGCAAGCTTCGATGGCGGTGGAGAGAAACTGTTCCGGGTCCGGCAAATAGGTCAGTCCTCTGAGCAGGGCCTGCCGTTCGAAGTTGTCGCCCCGGATATACAACTCACTTATGAAGGACGAATAATCCTCGGGCGGCAGACACTCCGAAGTCCGCACTAGCAGGGCGATGCGGCAAACTTCGTCGAGAGAATGCCCACTTAGAGAAAGCAGCCCTGTACCTTTCAGGGCGGCCTGTTCCTCCGCGTCCAAGACTACCGGTTCACCACCGAGACGGCGGCGGGCTCCCGCATAGGCCGCCCCAAAGATGTTACGGTCCAAAGGCGATTCGATTCGGGAAACCATTCGGTCAAGCCAATCCCTTGCTACGCCGGAACATCGCCTGCGTACCAGTTCAATGGGACTGAATGATCTGAAATCTGAGGTCAAGAGCGCACCGCGAAAGGTTGATGTGTCCAATGCCGCATCAGTATATATTGCCCAACCTGTCTCATCCAGTATCGTTCGCCCTTGTTATATCCGGAAAGGTCCTCCTTCCGACGACCATAATCGAAGCGATCTTGGGTATTATGCGGCGTGGTTCCCTGTTCTCTTGGGGTCAAAGTCAAGCGGTAGAAGGAGTGTAAACTATTCACCTCATCACCGCCTGGTTTCCCTGAAATAATGTAGAGGTTGCCGGCAAGGTCTTGCCCAAAAGGGGAGATATTAAGGTCGGTGTTAAGTAGGATTTGGTGGTACGGGTACGAATGGCCGTCGTACCAAGCGGCAAATACCTGCCCGGTGAAAGCCCTGGATTTCCATACGATTCAAGAATCGGTTTATCGTCAACTGCCAAAATTAGTATAATATCGATGTTATCGTGCCTTACCCCTACCAAAGGTCTACCTCAACAGGCCAACAAGAATCAAGGCCAGGAGAAAACCATGAATTTCGGACTGTTCATGATGCCGCTACATCCGCCCCATCGTAGCTACGCCGACTCTTATGACCGGGACCTGGACCTGATCGTCACTGCTGATGGGTTGGGCTACCATGAGGTCTGGATCGGGGAGCACATAACGGAGCGTTGGGAGAACGCCCCGGCGCCGGACCTGCTCATCGCCAAGGCGCTGGCGATGACCGAGAACATAATCTTCGGCACCGGAGTAACCCTGCTTTCGATCCACAACCCGGTGGAGCTGGCCCACCGCATCGCCATGCTGGACCACCTGGCTCGCGGCCGGTTCTACTGGGGCATCGGCGCCCGGGCGATCCCCACCGACTTGCAGCTATTTGGGCTGGACCCAACCAAGGGCGCCGAAGTGCGGGAGCGCTCCGCAGAAGTCTTGGACATTATCCTGAAGATCTGGGAGTCTGAGGGGAAATTTAGCTATCACGGCAAGTATTTCGATATCGAGGCTCCCGAATTGGACCCGGTCTTGGGTAGAGGACTGTACATGAAGCCCTACCAGCTTCCCCATCCGCCCATCGGGGTCGCCGCCACGTCGCTGGCCTCAGGCTCCATCAAAGTTGCCGGGGAGAAGGGCTGGATCCCCATGAGCAGTTCCAACTTGGCGCCACAACACCTTCGAGGTCACTGGGAAGTGGTGGAAGAGGGCGCGGCCGAGTCCGGCCGGGAGCCCGACCGGCGGGAATGGCGTATCGGCCGCGACGTGCTGGTGGCCAAGACCACCCAAGAGGCAAGGGAGCGGGCCCATGAGGTGCTGGGCCGGAACTACATCGAGCACCAGCTACCCAACCGGAAAGGCTCGGGGGCGCTGGGCGCCTGCAAGATTGACCCCAACATGTCCGACGAAGCCGTGGATGTGGACTACATGATGGAGAACATCTGGATAGTGGGCGACCCTCAAGAATGCGCCGACCGCATCCGCAAACTTTATGAAGAAGTCGGCGGCTTCGGCAGCCTGCTGGCCATCACCCAGGACCCGGAAGACCCCGAGTGGGAGCACGAGTGCCTGGAGTTACTGATGAATGAGGTCGGCCCACTGGTTGCCGACCTGAAGTAGAGGGAAGAGCGGCTTACCACGCCCCCTAAGCAGTCTTCTTGAACGCTGGAATCACGTGTTTGCCGAACATCTCTATGGATTTCATCACTTCTTTATGGCCCACGGTTTCGGTGGCCATGAGGAACTGGATCTGATCCACGCCGGTGGCCTCGTGTAGCTTGACGGCTTCGATGCAACTCTCCGGGTCGCCCGCGATGATGACGCCACGCTCGGCCAAGGTGTCGGCGTCGAACTCCTCCCAGATCTTTTGGGCCAGGGCGCTGCCTCCGGACAGGTCAACCGCGCTTCCGTTGCTTCCGTTGCCTCCATCCACTCCCTGGACTTCCACGTAACGCGAGAAGTTTTGGGTCAAATGGTCCGGCACCCCGCCCCACTGCTCTAGCAGTTTGCTGTAAACGTCCTTCTGGTCTTGGACGTAGGGGCGTCCCGGCCCGAAGAAAGTCTTGAGCGACTGGGTGCATAACTCTCTGGTAGCTTTATTATCTTCGCCGCAAAGGCCGAAGCAGGAGCTGAGCCACTGGTTGTTGACGAATGCTCCCACCGGCTGGGCGTTTTTGATGGTCTCCCGGTAGGCTTTGATATGGGGTTCGAGGATCGAAGGCGCGGCGACTCCCAAGGCCATGACGCCGATGCCCTTTTCAGCGGCCAACTGGTAAGTGGCCGGTTGGAGCGCCGCGACCCATATGGGCGGGTGGGGCTTTTGGTAGGGCTTGGGAAGGACCTCCCTGGGTGGGACGTTCCAGAATTTCCCTTCCCACTCAAATGTCTCCGATTCCCAGATCTTGGGAATCATGTTCAACGACTCTTCCCACATTTCCCGGGTGAACCGGGGGTCGATTCCCATTCCCGTCTGTTCGTAGGGTGCGGAACGCCCGGTGCCGAAGTCGACTCTCCCATGAGAAAGCTGGTCCACCATCGCCACCCGCTCGGCTACCCGTATGGGGTGGTGGTAGGGCAATATCACGACGCCAAAACCCAGGCGGATGTTCTTGGTAAGCCGGCTAAGCGCACCGAAGATCACTTCAGGACAAGGCGACGAAGAGAAGGTCGTGAGGAAGTGATGCTCTACGAACCATACGGCGTCGAAGCCCATCTCGTCGGCCAGGATGCACTGCTCGATGGTTTCCTCGATGACGGCGTGGTCGTCAAGGGTGGGCCTTTGCATTTCATAAGCTAGAGAAAACTGCACGGATCAACCCCCATTTGCGCTCGTTCGTTGATTGTCCCCAGTTTATCGGCAAATCGCCCTGGGGGCAACCGAGGTTGGGAGGCTCTTGTGACAAGCCTTGCTGATGTGCCGGCCTTCGGGTCAAGTCTCTCTATCCGATGCTTTAGTGTGGGCGGCGTATCGTAGTGCGAAGGCGGACTTGGTCTATTCTTTGGACAGCCGGTTTCCCCGTGACGGGTTGGAGGTCCGGAGGCCGGCGGACGGGCCGTGACTCCGGTTCAGTTTACGTTTGGCCGTTAGGTAACGGTCTGCAGCATCCCACCGTCTATCACGACGCTGGTGCCGGTTATAAATCCGGCGCGGTCGGATGCTAGGAAGGCGATCAAGTCGCCCAACTCTTCGGGTTTACCCAGGCGGCCGATGGGTATCGCTTCAACAGCTTCCTGGATCAGTTCATCGCTGGTGCGGCGTTGCTCTTCTGCCGTGGATTCGAATGTTGAGGTTAGAAAATCGGTCTGCACCGGTCCCGAGATCACGTTATTAACCGTGATATTGAACGGAGCAAGCTCCGTGGCGAGCATCTTGGTGTAGCCTACCAAAGCGAGCTGACTGGAAGCGGATAATGCGGACCCCTTGCCCGGCTGCTTCACCTGGAGGGGCAGCAAATGAATGATGCGTCCCCACCGTTGCTGCTTCATGAACGGAATCACCTCCCGGGTTAGGCGGACCGCGCCCAGGAAGTTTTGCTCAAAAGCGGCCGTTATCGATTCATCGTTGAATTCTGAAGGACGGCCGGGCATGCCGTGCCAGACGTGGTTGACCAGAATTCCGATCTGGCCGAAGCGGTTCATCGTGTCCCGAACTACCCGGCGAATATCCCGGGCCGACGATAGATCGGCGGGAATGGCCAGAACATGGTGCTGAGACCCGATGCGGGCCAACTCAATCTCGGTACGGCGCAGGTCGGCTTCGGTGCGGGCCGAGATGGTAACACTGGCGCCCTCGTGAGCAAACGTCATGGCGATCGCTCGGCCAATGCCCCTGCTGGAGCCGCCGATTATGGCGACGCGTTCCTTTAACCCCAGATCCATGGCCAGATGACATCCTTTGTCAGAGTGATTCGTGAAAGCATGCGGAAAAATTCCGTCCCATGATAGTCTTCCAGGGAGTCGCAAGCAAGACGGGCATTCGCCGTCCGCGTCGGAAATTCTCCTAGGTTCAGGCCGGCCCGGATCCCAACGATATACTTTTTGACGGGCGGCGAATGGGGAAATAGAATCGCCCGATCGGGGCGGCAGGCGCCCCAAGGAGATTGGCTCCGGAGTGCGGCCGGTAGTTTTTGCGCTCTCAAGCCGTGGTGCGCATCGGCCCGGGAGCACCCGTATCCAGTCAAGAGTAGAACCTTTTCATCAAATCAGGGCAGGCTGGTTGTAACGGCAAGTGACTGCGATTCGCGCCGGAAGTCAATTTTCAGGCAATTAAGTATTACGGCTTCATTACCCATGGCGCTAGGTATTTGATATCAGATCACAGATTGTTCCTTCAAACTTTGGACGTCGGCGTCGGAGTAACCCAGAGATTGTAGTATCTCCTGGTTGTGTTCACCCAATAGGGGTGGGTGCCGGTCAAGGCCGCCTGGGGTAAGGGAAAACTTTATGGGCAGCCCCGTCTGCTTGATCGAACCCAGGGTGGGATGGGGCATTTCCAGATACATGTTCCTGGCCAAGACCTGAGGGTCGGCGAAAACATCCGCCAAGTCGTTGATCGGCCCGCACGGCACGTTGGCGGCTTGCAGGTCCTCAACCCACTCGGCCACCGGCCGGGTAAGAAAAATCTCTTGCAGCATGGACACCATCGCGCCTCGATGGTTCACTCGAACGCTGTTGGTGGCATAGTCGGGGTGGTCCTTCAGGTCTTCCCGGCCCATACCCTGGCAGAACCTCCCCCAGATTCTTTCCGAACCGACGGCGACGTTGATGTACTTGCCGTCATTACACATGAACGCCTGATAAGGCACCAGGGTAGGATGGGCGGCGCCCATGCGCTTGGGGGCCTCGCCGTTGGCGAAAAAGAAGGCCGCTTGATAAGTCAGCCAGGCGACTTGAGCGTCTAGCATCGAGATGTCGATGTACTGACCTTCGCCGGACTTTTCACGGTGGTGCAAAGCCGCCATTATGGCGAAGGCGGACCACATGCCGGCTCCGATGTCCGTGACGGCGATGCCGATCTTTTGCGGCTCACCGTCGGGCTCGCCGGTTATGCTCATCAGCCCACCTACGCCCTGCATGATTTGATCGTAGGCGGGGCGGTTGCGATATGGGCCATCCTGGCCGAATCCGGATATGGAGCAATATACAACCTTGGGGCTAACGGCCTTGACCGCATCGTAGTCCAAGCCGAAGCGCCCCATGACACCGGGCGTGAAATTCTCCACCACCACATCGATGTCCTTGGCCAGTTTCATAAATACTTCTTGGGCTTGGGCGTCTTGTAGATTCAGCGTCAGACTTCTCTTATTTCGATTGATGGAAAGATAATAAGCGCTCTCTTCACCGATGAACGGCGGGCCCCACTTTCGGGTGTCATCTCCCGTACCGGGAATCTCCACTTTGATCACGTCCGCCCCGTTGTCTCCCAGCATCAGTGTGCAGAACGGCCCTGCCAGGGCTCTGGTCAGGTCAAGCACACGGATGCCCTCAAGCGCCTTCATGTATTCGTTTCCTCCGTCCTCTCCGGTCCTGACTTTTACCGCCGCTGACAAGTCTCGTGGCGTGAGCCTGGCCGATCAAACATGCTCACCAATGTTAACACAGGGCTTTAAGAGGGGTAACGAGCCGGGGACGAGGATGGGAGTTGCGAGGGAGGAGAGTAAATGAGGGAGCTGGGCGTCGGCTCTCGATCAGCTTTACCAGGGGATATCTTGGAAGACGGGGCCGTTCCGCCGATGGTCCGGCATCCCGTGGGTACGAGCGCCGGACCATCGGCGGCATCGTCAAGGAAGTAGACTTATCTGCCCTTGGACGCCTGGGTTGAAGTCGATAGGGGTCTTGCCGGAACGATCGAGTCCGGCTTGGAACGTAATGCTTTAGGCCACCGATTGGGCTTGCGCCTCTTCGCCAACGGATAAGCTTTTGGCGAAGTGACGGCCGCCGTGGGACAACCGGCGGCGCTTGGTCCCCTGCCACTGGCGCAGCGGCTGAGGCAATACCGGGTCGGCCGAGATCTCCAGAGGCTCTCCAGGTTGGCTGCAAACTTCCTGGTTCAAGCCGCATTGCAAGCAGGATACGAACGAACCGTACTGGTCCTGATCAACGTAGAGATCGCCGCTGCAGTGGGGACAGCCTTTAAGCCAAAACATGATGGCCTCCAATAAACCTGATTGAAACTACTTTGACTATCTTGATGCCCGTTGCACCGGGAATATAGGGTAACGGCACCTGTCAGACCACGGGTGAACTCCCTTACACAACTGTGCCGGAAAAGCTGGTTCCACCATGTCTATAAACCCGTTGAATCCATGAGGTTTGACAACAGATAGTGCCCCACCTAGACTTGAATCGCGCCCATATCGCCTAGTTTCAAGACCTTTGTCCGGGTAGACTTTATGGGATCGTTTATTCAACGTTGGAAGGAAATATGCGTAACAGAAAATTCGCTGCACCGGCAGTGGTTTCCGCGATCTTAGTAGCTGTCATCGCATTGACGGCTTGCGGTGGTGAGAAATCCCCAACACCCCTGCCGCCTACAACGGCGCCCGTAGTCCAACCCAACCCTACCGCGACCGCCGCGCCGCTCCCCAGCCCCACGGCCGCGCCGGTGGAAGAAGCCACGGCCGTTCCGGTTACCACCCCAACCGCAACGGTACCGCCTCCGCCCACGGCCGCTACGGCCGATACACCCACGCCCACCAACACCCCTGCGCCCGCTCCGGCAGCGGCGCCCACGCCAACTCCCGTCCCCACGGCGACCACTCCGCCGGCACCGCCGCCCTTTGACGGCACTTATATCCTCATCGTCAATCAACCCGGTGGCGAGTCCTATGCCGGTAAGACGATCACGTTCAAGATAGGAGGGAGCGAGGCTAAGGAGACGGGTATCTGGGAGCAAGGCGGCGTTGACGAGTTGAACCTAACCGCGTCCAGCGCAGCCATGGGTAGCAGGCAACTTGTACCGGTCCGTCCCTTGGCCGCCCGTATGGGATCGAACAGCCGGGGAGGTATTTTGGCAGCGCCATTACTACAGGCGCCGCCATTGGCGCCCCACGTGTTTGTGGGCACGGCATCGATCAGCGGAAATCTGGCGCCTGAGGGCAGTATCGTTTCCGCTTGGATAGATGGGGTTCAAGTACCCGGAGCGGAGGCGCCGATAGAGGCTACTCCCGCCGCGTCTGGCGGTGGAGGCGGTCCGGTGGGGCAGGCCCTTGGCGTGATCGGCGACAATCTGGTGCGGGTTTGGAAATTCGACCCGGCCACCCAGTCATGGACCTTCTACGACCCAAGGGCCCTATTTAGCAGCTTCAATTCCATCAAGGAAATGTCGCCCGGCCAGTTCTATTACCTGGTAACGGCTGACAGTCAGACCGCTTCCCTCCATGGGCAACCGCGCACGTTATTCAAAGGCTGGAATCCCTTGGTGTGGTAGGTAAGGATGGACGCAGAGATGGCCTAATTCATGTACGTTTCCTTTGGGATCAACCGAGACACCGGGATCCTGGCACCTCTCTAAACCTATCCCGTAGCGCAGAGACCCATGTGGGTCGTGATTATCGGGCTGCCTGCATGAGGGAATGACATGGTTTCACGCTGTTCATGGCCCAAGAGCGACTCGATGATCGAATACCACGATCGGGAGTGGGGTGTACCCCTTCACGACGACCGGCGGCTATTCGAGTATCTGCTTCTGGACGGCGCCCAGGCCGGCTTGAGTTGGGAATCAATCATCCAGAGGCGGGAGGGCTACCGGGAGGCGTACGATGGCTTCGACGTCAAGGTCATCGCCGCATATGGCGAGGATAAGATCGCCGATCTGCTGAACAACCCGGGCATCATCCGCAACCGATTGAAAGTCCGTTCCTCCGTAACCAACGCCCAAGCCTACCTGGACCTGCAAGAGGAATGCGGCAGCTTCGACACTTATTTGTGGGACTTCGTCGGCGGCAATCCGGTGCGCAACGCCTGGACCGGCGACGGCCAGATTCCCGCCACGACCGAATTGTCAGACAAAGTAAGCGCCGACTTGAAGCGCCGGGGCTTCAAATTCGTAGGGTCAACCATCGTCTATGCCTTTATCCAAGCGGCGGGCCTGGTCAACGACCACTTGGTCTCCTGTTTCAGATACCAAGAGGTGAACTCCCTCTAACCCCGTTCCCCCCAACAGGAGTCTCATGGAAAGGCCGCCACGAGAGTCCTCGGCTGACCGTTCAAAACATTCCTGAATTCTCGTGTTTCAAACACAGCCGGACGGTACTATCCGGTCAATGAGCAATACCCCGAGATAATTCCGCAAGTTATTCCCCTAACGATTGCGTGTTTCCGGACTGGGAAACCATCTCACCAAGCTGTAGCCTGCACTGTAACTATGTTCTAGAATTACGTGTCTGGACAGGCCCGCGAGGTACGAGTGAAGTGTAAAAACGAGACTAAGGTCAGACTTGACCAAGGATATTTGGACTATTCCTTTTAAAGTTTGCGGTCTGATGATCTGGGGATTTAATGGATGCGGTATGGTTGCGTCCCGTATTCAACTTCCCAGCGTATCTGACTTGCATGGCGAGGGATCGACGTGAGAAAGCACATAATTCTGGCATCCGCGTTAAGCATAGTACTGTTCGCTGTGTTCCTATCCGCCGGCAGCGTTTTGGCAGGGGATCAGAACAGCGACCCCATCCCTCCCGACCTGATCGTTGAAAAGGACGGTTTGGAATGGGTGTGGGCAAGCCCCTGCAAATCCGGCGGTTGCACCGGCACCATTCTTCTTAGGGATGGTTTTCGCTTTGCTACCACCACCAAACTTGCCGCCCACCCTACCTTTGCTGAGATGGGGGGATTGGAAGCGGGGCTCGATTCGATCCGTTTAAAACTACGAAGTGTGCGTCCCCATATTTCGACCCGACTAATCACCACTGTGACGCTGCTGACTTTAACAGTGGGCGCATCGTATCCGATCCGGCCGGTATACCAGATTGTTGCCATGAAACCCTGCTAGTACGTGGTCTATTAGTTGCCACGGATGAAACCCCGCCAACTATCACCGGGTCGCGGAGTCCGGCGGCCACTAGCGGTGTGTGGAATAACGAACCAGTTACGGTGAAATTCACCTGCACGGATGACGATTCAGGAGTGGCCAGCCTGACCGACGACCAAACCATCAACTTCGAGGTGCAGAATCACTCTGTCGCAGGCACATGCATCGATAACGAAGGTAACCAGGCAACGGTGGTGGTTGGACCTATCTACATCGATCTGACCAAGCCGACGATCAACGCGGCTAGGGACGTAGGTCCCAACGCCAATCAATGGAACAACACCCAGGTCGAGGTGACCTTTACTTGTGAAGATATCGGCGGTTCCGGCATAGACAAATGCACCGCACCGGAAACCCTGGGAGAGGGAGCCGGTCAAAGTTCCTTAGGAACGGCGGTGGACCTGGCGGGTAACAGCGCGTCGGTCACGGAGACACCGATCAACGTAGACCTGACCAAGCCGACGTTAACCTTTGGGATACAGAACCCCTTGGCCAACGGCGCAGGCTGGAACAATTCGGAAGTCGATTTCCCCTTCTCTCCAGGCGACGCTCTCTCTGGGGTAGATGCCACTATACCGGGGAGTAGCCCGGTGGTGGTTAGCGATGAAGGGGAGGGCGTGACCGCCATAGTGACCGTGTCCGACTTGGCTGGCAACTCTGCGGAATTCACGACGCCACCGGTGAATATTGACACCATCGCTCCGGCGCCGCCGTCCTTGCCGGACCTGATAGACGCAAGTGACATTGGTTCATTCCTGGACGACGAAATCACAAATGACGATACGCCCACGTTTGTTGATGGCAAAGCGGTCCCAGATTTAGAGCCGGACAGCACGGTGACTCTGTTCGACGGCGCTGCTGGGCCAGAGATAGGCAGTGGTCCTACTGATGGGTTCGGATCTTATGAGATTACTACGAATGAACCACCGCTATTACCGCTAGACGAAGGTAGCCACAGCATAATCGCCACCGTTACCGACATTGCGGGGAACGAATCGGATGATTCGCTGCCATTGATCATCCACATTGATGTCACGGATCCTATTCTCGCGGTCACTGAAGACGTGATTGAAGGCGTGTTTGAACTAAATGCCACTACTGCCCTGGGAGCGGAAGTGGACCTAGCCGCACTTGTTCTCGCCTCCGATGATGGGCCGGGGGACATGACCGTGACTTGCGCTCCGGACGACCCCCTGTTGGACGATCCAATTTATCCTTTGGGAGCGACTACCCCCGTAAGTTGTATAGCTACCGATGCCGCGGGCAACGCATCAGAAAATGTGCTGTTCAGCATCATAGTGGTGGTACAAAGGATCAACGTAAATATCAATCCCAGCGCACTGAATCTCAACGGTAAGGGTGTTGTGCCGGTGGCCTTGTTAGGCGACGACGGATTCGCCGTCGCAGATGTAGACGCCTTAACTGTTCGTTTCGGCGTTACGGGAATCGAAGCGCCACCCGAGCACGGCGGACACTTGGCTGACGACTTATCCCAACTTAAACTTCACTTCCGATACTCGGAATTAGACATTGATCTGACCCAACCCGGCGACACAATAATCGAACTTGTGATGACCGGCAGTCTGGTAGGCAGCGGAGCCCCCTTTGAAGGGATGGATACTGTTCGATTGGTTCGGAACTTTAGCCCCAGGGTGATCGAGCCGGCTCCGGCAACTCTTCCACCAGGGAATGGGACGCCGGGTCAAGGCCAGGGCAACCGTGGCAATGACAATGGGAACTCTGGCCAGGGTAACAACGGAGAAGGAAGAGGTAACGCCGGCCAAGAGAACAATGGAAACAGCAACGGGAATTCCGGGGTAGGCAATAACGGCATCTCCGGCCAAGGTAACAATGGGAACGGCAACGGAAACTCGGGTCAGGGCAACAACGGAAATGGCAACTCTGGTCAAGGACGAGGTAATATTGGAGACCCCAGCTCTCAAAGCGTAGGCTCTGGTGTCGACAATGATGACGATGACGATGACGACGGCGGGGAAGGTAATAGTGGGAACAACAGCAGCAACGCCGGCGGCAACGGGACCGAGAACGGAGGCGGCAACGGAAACGATAACGCCGGTGGCAACGACAACGGGGGCGGCACCGACAACGGTGGTGGGAACGACAACGATAACGGGAATGGGAACGACAACGGCGGTGGCAATGGGAATGGCGGCGGGAACGGGAACGGAAATAACAAGTAAGCCGGGGTCAGTTTCCTAGAACTGGACCACCCACCAGCCTATACTCGGGACAGGCTACGGGAACTTCCAAATGGACAAGGCTGTTTTGCCGAAGATCCACTCCAGGTCGTCTTGGCTGGCGAAGGGCATGTGCTCCTGAGGATACCGCAGGGCGTTGCTGTATCCTTCCCTTAGACTGACCGGTGGGTAGTCGCTGCCCCAAGTCATCCTTTGCGGCCCAAACGCCTCGTAGGCCATGTCCATGAAAGGTGGGATGTCTTGATAAGGGAAGGGCGGCGGGCAGATCTCTCCGATGCCGTGAATCTTAACGTAAGTGTTAGGGAAGCGGGCTAGTTCCAGCATCTGCCGGTATTGAGCGTAGGGAGGTTCGGGCCGCTGGGTCTCTCCCACCGCCCAGACTCCCACTCCTCCCAGGTGTTCGATCACGATTTTCAGGCCGGGCAGAGCCTCGGCCAGATCAGCGAAATCGGTTGACGCGAACACGTCTGTCGGACCGCCCACGCTTACCGACATCCCCAACGACTCGGCTTTGCGCCAGATGGCCAGTGGGTCGTCACCCGGCGAGCGTTGAAAGTTCCGTAGCCGGATCGACTCGGCCCCTTCTCCAGCCCATCGCTCCAAGTCGTTAAGGGCGTTGGGGCTGTCCACGTCTACTCGACAGACCACGGAAAACCGCCCAGGGAACCGGCGCATGGATTCAATGACGTAGGTGTTGTCTACGGTGGTGGATGATTGCACCAGCACCGTTTTCTCAACCTGGTTATGCTCCATCTGGGCCAGTAGAATCTCGACCGGTTCGTAGATGTGCAAGGCGATGTGAACGTGGCTGTCGACGATTAGCACCTTTAATCTCCCTTTTGGAAAACGATCGTATATAAAACGCGGCTTACGCTGGTGGGTGGAGCAACTCCCCTTTTATCGCCCGCCATAGATACAGCGCCGCCCGGAAAGCGATGAACGACTTTTCCAGGTCCATAACTTGGCGGGCTTCAAACTCCGGGGCGGATTTGCCGAACCTTACCGTCCAAGCCTCGGTGACCGGATTTCCGGTCATCTCTTCCAGGGCCTTGGCGTAGGCGGCAACTTGCAGGGCGTATTCGGGATAGATACCGTTGCTGGTCTTCCAGTCCAACGCCACCAGACTGCCGTCACGGTAGGCGATGGCATCCATGGCTCCGGCGTAGCGGTACTTGGCGGAAAAGACCATGGTCTCAGTCAGCTTGATATCCAGGTGGGCTTCGCGGCGCCATTCGGCGAAGTTGTTGACCACCAACTCCATCTCGGGCGGGATCTGCGGCTCCAATCCTTGCACTATTTGGTCTATGGCTACGTGGGCCTGAGTGCCGAAGTCGGCGGCCTCGGACCTGATCTGTTCCGGCCGGCGCCGGGCCTCGGCGATCACCTTGGACACCCACTCAGGGGTGATTGCTTCTTGAGCCCCGGTGCGCTTCATCAACGCGGTTTCCACCGATTCCAGCGCCATATTTCTGGCCCAGGGCACCAAGGCCGGTTTATTGATAACGTCCAACACGGTCGTCACCGATGGGAACAACCCGTCGAACCCTTCAACCCGGTAGTGGCGTCCGCCTGGGGCTCCGTCGACTCTGGTGATAGAAGGGGTGTTGAGTAGCATGTTTTCGCCCATCACTTCATTTGGGTTCAGATAATCGGGTTATCCCGGCGCGATCCCTGACGGGGTGTTCAAAGTGATTAAGATATAATAGCAGACCTGTGGTGCTGACCTGGCAATCGACCGGCGCTCAGTAAGCATTCCATGACGGCGTTGAAAAATAGACCTATAATCAGAACCGATAATTTTTTACACAACCAGCGAGGAATCACGGGCCTGGAAACGGCCATCGTTCTCATCGCCTTCGTGGTAGTCGCTTCGGTTTTCGCATTTGCTGTGCTCAACACTGGATTTTTGAGTTCGGAAAAGAGTAAAGAGGCGGCTCTGGGAGGTCTGCAGGAAACGTCGTCGACCTTAAGCCTCCGTGGAGAGGTGATTGCGGATTCTAACGCCGCAAAGACCGCCGTCGACCTCATAAAGTTCAATCTGGCTCCAGCGTCCACCGCATCCGAGTCTGTCGACCTGTCCACCACCGGCAGTGTCATAACCTATCTCGATGATTTCCAGGGCATCAACTGTCAAAACCCCCAGAGCTTCGACGGGGACCCCGACACCGCCGAGTGTTCCTGGTCTTCTGAATGGTTGATCGGCTCAGGAGAAATCGTTGACCCCGGTGAGCAGGTGGAAATTACGGTCACCCTCACCAACCTGACCCCTCTTTTGGCCGCGAAGCAGGAATTCACCATACAGATCAAGCCCAACAAGGGCGCGGTCGTCATCGTAACTCGTACGCTGCCCGGGGAACTGCAGGGAATCATGGACGTGAAGTAGCCCCGGCCTGGTGATTCTGCGTCATGTTGGTTGTGCTGGACTGCCTGGTTGTAGCGGTCACCTCAGATTCCTCGCCGCCCTTTAGCGGAAGGGCTGGTGTCGGAATGACGAATTGTGCGGACGAAGGTTGGCAATTCTATTTTCGGAGCAATGACAGTTGTTACTTCTGCCTGGATAGGGTATTACTGGGCCTAGGTAAGGATTCGGTGAACCGCCTTGTGAGGCCTAGCGAAAGCTATCCGGCTGGGGGAACAGGGACAGCAATGGCGAGACAGTAGTTATGGTGCTCATGTCGATGCTATCGATAGTTGTGCGGCCGCACATGCCCATGGTCGCGTCCAGCTCGTCCCGGAGCATCTCCAAGACTGACAGGACCCCGTTCTCCCCGTCCACCGCCAGGCCCCAAAACAGAGGCCGTCCGACCAGCACGGCGCGGGCCCCCAGAGCCAAGGCCTTGAAGATGTCGGAACCCCTGCGGATACCTCCATCCATGTAGACCTCGATGCGTCCATCCACGGCCTCCACCACCTCTGGTAGCACCTCGATAGTGGCCAAGGTGGTGTCCAGGTACCTGGCGCCGTGGTTGGAGACAATCACGCCCTTGGCGCCATGTTCGGCGCTTTGCCTGCCGTCTTCCCCCACCATGATTCCTTTGACCACCACCGGCAGCTTGGTGTTAGCCGCCAGCCAGTCCAGGTCCTCCCAGGTGGAGGCGGGGTCCCGGATGTCGCTGGGGCCGGCGGGGGCGTCGGCGCCGAACTTCCACGTGTGCGTGGATAGATCCAGATGGGCGTAGTTGGGAGACGAGGAACCTACGTAATTGTTTCGTAGATTGCGCTCACGTTTGGGCTTGATCTTGGCGTCCAGGGTTACGCAGAGGGCGGAGTATCCCGCGTCTTCAGCTCGCTTGGCCATATCCAGGGTCAGTTCCCGATCCTTGAAGAAATAGTACTGGAACCACAAAGGCCCGGTGGCCACTTCGGCCACGTCTTCCAAGGTGCGGGAGGCGTGGGAGCTCAGGGCCATGATCGTGTTCATGGCTCCGGCGGCCTTGGCGGTTGCCAGCTCGCCATCGGGATGCGCGGCGCCGTGGTTTCCCGCCGGGTCCAGCATCACCGGGAAATCGATCTTGTTTCCCAACACGGTGGTACTCAGGTCCCGCTGGCTAACGTCCACCATCATTCTCGGTTTCATCATGATCGAATCGAATACGGCCCGGGTGCGGCGAAGGGTTATCTCGTCCGTTGCTGCCCCAGCGATGAAGTCGTATTCGCCCTGGGCCAGACGCTCCTTGGCGATCGCTTCGTATTCGTAGATGTTTACCGGATTCGTCGTCATGACGTTCTCCTCTCCACGGCGGGTATCAAGCGGGCGAGATTTGGGCGTGGACTCCCAAAAAGGAGCGGGTAGCCTCGATGAATTCTTTGGGCTTGTCCACGGTTACCACGTGGCCCGCGTTGGGGATGTCTACCGACGTGATCTGCTTACCCCGTTGCTTCATCTGTTCGATGGTTTCGTCGGATACCAGGCCGCTCTCAGCGCCCCGAACTTCCAAGATCGGGCAGGTGATGGAATCGATACCCTTCCAATAGCGGGCTTGGAGCGTCGGATCAGTTTGGTCGGGCAGAGGAACGTTGAACAGAGAAGCGTCGGCCTTCCAGGTCCACTGGCCGTCATCCCGGCGATACATCTTATCTTCGGCGTCCTTTCTCAGGCCGGCGTCGGAGGCCCAGGGATTGCTCTCGCGCATCCACGATATCGCGGCGTCCAGGCTGGGGAACTCCATGGGAGTGACGGGCCGGGAAGCCGCCCGCTCTTGCCACTGAGGGCTGGGCTGCGGGCTGATGTCCACGATGATGATGCGCTCCACCCGGTCTTGGTGGTCCGGAGTGTAGAGCAAGGAATGCCAGCCTCCCATGGAAAGACCAGCCAGGACGAACTTTGACAGACCCAGGGCGTCTACGAAACCCGCCAAGTCCTCCACGAACCGGTCCCGGGCGTAGCCGGTGTCGGCCCATTGGCTGCCGCCGTGTCCCCGCTGATCCACGGCCAGCACGTGGTAGTGGGGGGACATCGCTTCGGCGAATTCGTCCCAGATGTGGGCTTGGCCGGTGTGGCCGTGCAGGCAGACCAATGGGGTCTTTCCGTCCGTGCCCCAATCCAGGTACCGCAGCCGGACGCCGTTTACTGTTACGAACTTTTCTTGGGCTTTTACGGTAGTCATAGGTCTACTCCTGCAAGGCAAATAATGGTCGGGGTCACCTACGATGGCACCAGCCTGGTCATGTACCCCGGAATAGTAGTCGTAAATAGCCTCGCCGTCCAGCGGTTCGGCAGGCGCGGTCCCGACAAGTTAGGAAACTTGCTCGGGACTCAGGTGGTCAATGCGGTTTACGTATCTGACGTCTTGGACTTCGCTGCCGTCCATACTGATTCTCGAGATTGCCGTGTTGTGATGGCGGTAGTACATCTGCCCTGCTGGATCTTGCCCGAACAACGCCGTGAGAAGGGCGTTCATGAATCCGCCATGGCTGATGATAGCTACCCTATCTTCGTTTGGAGCCATTTCATGTAGCTGTTTCGCGACCTTGGCTGCCCTGACCAATACGGATGCCGCGTCTTCATGGCCTTTGTTCCACCATCCGTCGTCATCGAAATCCACAGGCAGTTGGTAATCGGGGAATTCGGACAAAATCTCGGACCTGGTCCTGCCGGGGTAGCCTACCAGTCCCTCATCTCCACCGTGCTTCAGGTACATCCCGCCTTCTTCGTGGATGTCTACCCAGATCTTGGGCGCCATCCCTAATGCCATGGCGACCGGCTGGACGGTTTGCAGGCTACGGTACATGGCACTGGTGAACAGTGAAGTAATGCCAAAGCCTTGACGCAACTGATACTTGGTGTTGCCGGTGTCGGCGGTTATCCGGTCGTGAGTCTCCCCGGAAGCCAGATGTTCAGCCAGGAGTTCGGCCTGCCGCTTTCCCAGGTCTGTCAGTGGCGGGTCCACTTCCCGGTCTCGAATATTGGCGAGGGCGTTATTCCCTGACTGGCCATGCCGAATGATAAACAGATCCATTAAGTTAGTCCTATGTTAAGTTTGAGGAAGCGAGTTTAGGGTTTCAGAGGCACTGAGCTCTCCGGGTCAGTTACCGGGGAATTCGGGAATAATCTGCCGGGCGAAGCGCTCCATGGTGGCAAGTACCGTGTCCACGGTTTCCTGATGAAGTTCGGGGATGCTGTAAAAGGTGTCCATCACCAGGTGAGACACGCCGGCCGAGGCGAAGCGGTTGATCCCATCAATCACGTTGCTTTCAGCGCCGACCAAGGGCCAATCTGAATCAGCGGCGCCGTCCAAAATCTTCATGGGATGGCGGGCGGCGATCTGAATCTTGCCGGGGTCACGGCCGGCCCTTTCCGCCAAGCGGCGCAAACGGGGCGCTCCTTCCTCCAGCAGTTGGAAGCTGGGGCGGGAAGGGTGCCAGGCGTCGCCGAACTCGGCCGCCCTTCGGATGGACCTACGGCTGCCTCCGCCGACCCAGAAAGGAGGATGGGGGCTCTGCACCGGCTGGGGAAAGGAGTTGATCCCGGAGAAATTAAAGTGCTTTCCCTCAAAATTAGGCCGGTCCACCGTCCAGACATGTTGGAGCACCTGGAGCACCTCGTCGGCGACGGACCCCCTTTCATCCCAGGGAGCGCCCAACGCCCGGTATTCCTCTTCCCCCGAACCGACGCCTACTCCCAGGATAAGCCGGCCGTTGGAGAGCTGGTCGACGGTGGCGGCGATCTGGGCCATATGCAACGGGTTTCGGAAGGGCAAGATAATTATGCTGGTTCCCAGAGTGATCTTCTTTGTAACCGCCGCCACGTACCCCAACACGGTAAAGGGGTCGTAGTAGCCTAGGCCGAACCGGTCTACATCCTGGTCGGGCACCGCGGTATGTTCGCTGACCCAAACCGTGTCGAATCCCATGGATTCGGCTTCTTGGGCCACCCGCATGATCCCCTCGGCTGAAGCCACTTGGCGATAGTGGGGCAACATAACACCGAACTTCATGACCCGATATTCCCCTTACCAGGACTGGTTGCTTTACAGGTTCATGGCCGCCAGGCCAACCCGGGACAAGTCTTCGTCGGACTGACCGCTGGGGTAGCCGCCGACGCCGATGCCACCAAGAATAACACCATCCTGCATCAACACAAGACCGCCTTGGCCGTGAGTCAGGTTGGGGTCGCCCAGGTCGCTCATGTTTCTGCCCTGACCGTGGATGCGCTCGGCGTGTGCTCCACTGTCCATTCCCACGATGGCGGACGTATACGCCTTGCGAAGGGCGTGCCGCCGGCTGAATATGCGCAGGTTGTCCATCTTGGCATAGGCTACCAAGTTGCCCGTGTCGTCAACTATGGCCATTGCTACCGGCTCATCGGGAGTCTGCATGGCTTTGTCTATCATGGCGCTCATGGCCGCCCGAACTTGTTCGAAACTCAAAAACGGTTTGTCTGCCATCGGTTGCTCCTTTCGCTTTTATTCGTGCCGCCGCCGGGTGGGTTCAATGGCCTCACCGGGGCACTGAGTCATTATAAGCAGAACAAGGGTGTGTGGCGCTATCTTGAGGGTAAATCGGCGATTTACTTAAGGGTAGACTTGGTTGATTTCTGGGAGTTGGAATATAGGTTGGAATATAGAATGTACGTGAGGGCTTCCGTGCCTACACCGGAGGAGGGAATCAAAAATGAAGTTTATGATGCCTAACAAACGTCTTTTGGCGGTGGCCATAGCGGCGGGCTTTGTGGCCGTGTTCCCACTGTTTGTAGTACTGGCGGCACAAGGCCAGATCACCGAAGTGAACCCTTCCGGAGTCTCTGGTGTTCAAGCCACTGTGACCGTCGGGACAGGAGAAGACGTGAGGGAACTGAATATCAATGCGAAAACGACCTGGAAAGCGGTTCCAGGGAAGGGTAAAAACCGTGCGGTTAATGCAAGTTTTTCTTTTAGTGTCGCGGAGGCTGGAGGCGACGGGTCACCGGTTTTCGTGTGCAAAGAGGGCGGAGGATCTTTGGCCGCCGCCGTCGACAGATGCATAGACGACCTGAGAGCAGCAGAAGATGAGGATTTAACCGAGCTCATTCCCAGGGTGGAAAAGTTCAGGGACGCAGCGCTGCATGGACTGGATGCGTTTGGTATAGATCCAGCCACTTATTTCACAAGCACTGGCACGACCGGCGGCGAGATCGCTCCCTAACGTAGACAGGGTTCCTGACTCCGGTATTTGACAACCGACGCCCCCAAAGATGAACTCTTTGGGGGCTGATTCTTTATCCCACTGACCCCATCTTCGCCGGTCACTCGCGCCGGGGGATAGTTCCGTCCCACTCGCTCAACGGCGCGCAATGCCAACGCCAATTGACGTCCGGGGGCGCCAATCCGGAGAGTTCTAAGCGGCCGTTGGCCCACCGCAGGGAGTCCCAAGCGCTAACATCCGTGGGAGCCCACGGAAACAGCCGGGCGAGGACCTTGGCGCATATTTCTTCTGGCGCCTGGAAGTCGATCCCGAAGCCGCCCGCTATGTCCGCCGTGTGGATCAGGATCTCGTCGCATGACATCCCGGCGAACCCGCTGGCGTCCGCCATGCCGGCCGGATGATAAGCCCGCGCCGATGCCGGCGCCGCCCGGAGCACGTGTTCCAGGATTGAGGTGGCCACCTCTACGGTCAACAATACCTCCGCAACGGTAAGTTGATCCCCTCCTCCACTGACTCTCGGCAGCCGCTCATTCGCTTGGAGCGCCAATTGGGAGGCGTAGAATAGCTGGGCGCTGGGAATGTGTTCCAGCGTTTGGCGGCAAGACCATTCCAAACCGTCCGCCAAGATGGACCAGTCCTGGTCCACCACGCCGGAAAGCGCCTCACGGCAGGCCGCCGCCGCCGCCCGCGCATCCCCTGGTCCCACTGTTTCATTCATCTTCATGACTCCTATATTTGTTGAGGTCGACTCACACCGGAAGTCCAAGAAAGGTTCGTGGATCAGATGCGGGGAGCCAGCCAAATCCAAAGGCCCCTGAAACTCCTCAGGGGCCTGTTTCTGTGCCTGTAAAGTTGGTGCCGGGGGCGGGAATCGAACCCACACACCCGTGAAGGTAGCGGATTTTAAGTCCGCCGCGTCTACCTTTCCGCCACCCCGGCTAACTTATCATTGGGAACCAGGACAGGCTCGAGAGAAGATCTGTATTAAAGGTTAGAACAGCCCTTTTACGACGGGAGAATCTTGGTGGATGGAATCTCAATTGGACCCGGTCTAGAGAGGTACTCCACATGCCGTGGGTGACGAACATCCTGTTTGTGCACCCTGGTTAAGGACCCCTAAGCTGGCGTCCTTGAACCTCTTCAATAGCATCTTTTTATTGGAGGCGACGGGCGGATTCGAACCGCCGAATAGAGGTTTTGCAGACCTCCGCCTTAGTCCACTTGGCTACGTCGCCCCGAGATGCCGACTTGGTGCCGAGGGCGGGATTTGAACCCACACAGGCATACGCCCACGGCCCCCTCAAGACCGCGTGTCTACCAATTCCACCACCTCGGCCTATTAGCGCGCCGATTATTATATCATGACACCAGCCCGGAATCACGCCCAGGGATGCCTGCGCCGGCGGCCCCATCAAGCGGGGATTGTGGGCGGGCTCTGATATAATTTGGCGCCTAAGCTATCGGTGGCCGCGTCGGCTATTGAGATCATAGTCCTAAGCCCGCAAGGAAGTTACCGGTATGAAGCGTGAGGAATTTCGATTGGAGTGTCATGACCTTCACTGACCGAGACGCCCGAAAACAAGTTCGTCTGACTGGATTCGATAACGAGCCCTTGGCACGTTTGGCGGAACAACGCCTTTGGCAGTCGGGCATCCCCTGCATCACTCGCAGCATGCGAGGCGGCCCCGGATTGTGGGGTTCGGCCTACAATCTACCGCACGACATCTACGTCTACGAGGCGGACCTGGCCAAGGCAAGGGAATCGCTGGATCTACCGGAAGGCTATGAGGGTGAACCAGAAGTAGCCCAATACCGAGGTTCGTCAGGTGTCTGGTTGCTGTTGGCTGTCGTCGCCATCGTTCTGGTGCTGAGCGTAGTAGTTCCCTGGTTTTCCAATCTGGCTGAGTAACTATGGGAAGGGAATGGGATAAGGGAGGTCCCCCGAATCTGGAACGAAGAGCCCGGCCCCGACGAATCGGGGCCGGGCTCTTACTATTTCGTAGTCCAGAGTTCTAGGGATGTGGGAGGCGGCTAGATATTTACTCGCGGCCCCTCAGCTTGGGGTCGAATACGTCCCTGAGGGCGTCTCCCAGCAGGTTGAACCCCAGCACCACCACAAATATTGCCAGGCCAGGGAATATACCTACCCAAGGAGCGGTTTTGAGGTGTTCTTGAGAAGCTCTAGTTAGCATCCCTCCCCAACTTGGTACGTCAGGTGGTGAGCCGACGCCTAGGAAACTCAGGGAGGCTTCGATAATGATAGCGAACCCCAAGTAGTAAGTAGCCATTATCAGGTAAGTGGCGAAGCAGTTAGGTGCGATGTGCCAGAAAACGATACGCTTGGAAGAGGCACCTATGGCCCGCGCTGCTAGGATGTAGTCCAGTTCCTTGAGTGACAATACCTGGGACCGGATGGTACGGATCACCGGTGCCAACATTCCTATGACGATGGCGATAATTACGTTATTTAAAGAGGGACCCAGAACAGCCATGATGGCCAAGGCAATGATGAGACCGGGCAAGGCCATCAAGGCGTCGACAAAACGCTGAAAGGTCATGTCAATCTTGCCCCCGGCGTAGGTACTGGCAATGCCCAAAACGAAGCCAGCGGTGATCCCAACCAGGACGCTGCCGACACCAACGTAGAGGGAAATTCGCGCTCCGACGACTAAGCGACTGAATACGTCCCGACCCAGGGCGTCAGTTCCCAATAGGAAGCGTGCCTCTGGGCCCGGGGAGCCGGGTGGTGCGTGGACGTAATCGCCATGTGTGTCGCGTTCATCGTAAGGTGCAATCACAGGTGACAAGATCGCCACCACGAACAATATAACCGTGATTATTCCACCGATTGCTCCCAATGGCTTGCGCCTAGAGAAAGTGACTACCCATCTAGTTGATCGAACCGTCTGCGTCAGCAACAACGCGCCGCGATTGGATGGGGTAGAAGCACCTAATGTATCTTGGTCGATCATGGGCTTCTCCGATGTCTAGATGATTTCAACTATATCGGATCCTGGGGTCTAATATCCCGTATAACATGTCGATTACCAGATTCAAGACCAATACCACCGCCGCTGCGAGGAGGACCACGCCTTGCAGGACTATAAAGTCCCGGTGGATGATCGCATCTACCAGGTACAGACCTATCCCTGGAATCACAAAGATGGACTCGATGATGATCACTCCACCTAATAATCGGCCGAACTGGTAGCCCGAGATGGTGATTACAGGAAGTAAGGCGTTCTTCAAAGCGTGTCGAAGGATGACAGTCCGCTCCCGGAGACCTTTGGACCGGGCGGTCCGCATATAGTCCTCGCGCAACACCTCTAGCATCGCTGAGCGTGTCACCCGGGCGGTGAAGGCCATGTCATGGAAAGCCAACGCCAGTGCCGGGAAGAAAAGCTGTTCCAGGTTGAGCAGGGGATTCTCAGTGATGGTGGCGTATTCCAATGGCGGCAACCAGTTGAGCCCATAAGCTAGCGCATATATCGTGAGAAGCCCTATCCAGAAACTCGGCATAGCTATCCCGATCAGAGCGAAGACCCGGCTAGCGTAGTCTATTTTAGAGTCTTGCTTCACTGCAGAGATGATTCCCAGGGGTACGGCCGCCACGAAGGCCATCAGGATCGCTAGCAAAGCCAGCTCTATGGTGACCGGGAACCGTTCCTTCAGGTCGTCGATGATGGGATTCTTGTACCAGAGAGATGTCCCCATGTCGCCCTTCATCAGGTCCCAGACCCAGGCGCCGTACTGGATATGTATGGGACGGTTCAGTCCCATCTTCTCACGCAGCTTGTCTATGTCCGCTGTGGTGACTTTCCCCGTCCCGTCTTCGTCTCCGGTAAGGAGCATCATGGCCGCGTCCCCAGGCACGATCCAGAACAAGGCGAACACCATGATTGTGGCCAAGAATAGTGTTGGTATGAAGAGGAGAAGCCTTCTGCTAGCGTACTGCCACATTATCTCTCCAGGGAATCACTTTGAGCCGAATCAGGCCGGACGATTGTGCAGTTGATATCGGAAACGAACGAGGGCGGGCAACGCTCCGCCCTCGTTCAGGGTCGAGATTAAACTAACACTTTGTTCCGTAGGTTTCTGCGCTTATTAGACCTACGGATGGTATCCCGGTGTGGTAGGCATTTTAGCGTCTGGGTCCCAATACACGTGGTCCCACTTGTGGACCAACTGGACTGTCATTGGAGCGTGCCAGTTCCTCAACCGGTAGTCGAACGTAGCTCCAGAGGAATTCCACCACAGAGGCACTATGTGGCTCTCTCCTTCGTGTAGCACGTCGGCGAATTGTTTAATCAACTCCCGGCGTTTGGTTGGGTCCTGCTCCATGTTCTGGTCAACCATCAGTTTATCGGTCCTGGGATCGTTCCAGTTGTGAGGGTTGCGGAGCACGTCCTGAAGGAAGAACTGGTTGATGATATCGCCGGGGTCCGTGATGATTATCCCGGTATTGACCAGTGACATGGAATGGTTGCCGTCTCTCATCTTGACGTACATCGTCGCCAGGTCAACCGCGTCCAGAGTTATGTCAGCGATCCCATCACGTCTGAACTGGGCGGCAACCTGTTCGGCGGCTTTCATGCTTGACCCGGCATTAAGCCCGTTGATCTTGAGGTTCGGGATTCCGTCGGGGAAACCGGCCTTGGTCAACAGTTTCTTGGCCTCGGCCAGGTCTACGTCCTTGTCCGTCCGGTAACCCGGTTTACCCTCTTTGGCGAACTTGGTAGAGTCCTCCACGAAACCAGGGCTAAAGAATGTACCCGGGACTCCGAAACCTCTATAGGCGACCTTGCCAAATTCTGGCCGGTTCAGAGCAAGATAGAATGCCTTTCTCAAATCGGGATTGTCGAAAGGAGGCCTATCGTTCCTCAGCCAGAGAAATGCGATACCGACGCCGTCCAAGATGGAGGCCCGCATCCGACCGTCAGTATCGATTTCCAGCTGTTCCATATTCCACGGGGTATTGCCGCTGGTCCAGGGCAGGAAGCTCCCGAAGGCCTGTCCAGCCTTCCATGCGGCCAACCGCCTGGCCTCGTCCCTAACCGTGTATACCTTCATACCATCGAAAAAGGGGCGGGGACCTTTAAAGTAGGCGTCGTTCCTTTCGAATTCGAAATTGTTGTCTTTCTTCCAACTCTTGAAGATCCACGGGCCGGAGCCGTATGACTTCTCGGGACAGCAGTTAAAGTCGTCCTGAGAAACTGTCTCCAGGGCCTTGGGGTACATCTTGAAGTAGTCGGTAGCCATGTTGGGGATGAATGTGGCGGTGGGGAACATCAGAGGGACTTTGATGGTGTATTTATCGACCACCTCTGCGGCCCCGTGTTCGTGGACTGTCCTAAGGTAACCGGTCCGGGCCCTTAGAGCGTCTGGCATCGTGATGCGGTCTAGAGTGAATTTTATGTCTGCGGAGGTGACTTCTCCGCGGCCCTTACTCCACTGGACGCCCTCGTGCAGCCGGAACGTGTAAACGTCGCCTGCATCGTTCACTTCCCATGTCTTGGCTAGATCGCCGATGATCTCGGTCGGGTTGACAGGGTCGTATTCTACCAGTCCATTGAATCGGGGACTCGATGGGGTGAGGACGGTGTTCAAGCTGCCGCCGTAATGGACGTCCCAGAAACCAGGGTTTCTGATAGCCATCAGTGGAAAGACGCCTCTGTAATGTTTGCCAGCGGCGATGTCCTCCCACGCTGCCCTTACTTTGGCTTCAACAGGCGCCGGTGCGGGGGTCGCAATGACCATGACATCTCTGTAAACCTCTTTGATGACCTCTTTCTCTACGATGACTTCCTTGGGTACTTCTTTGATGACCTCTTTGATCACCGCGACTTCTTTGATGACCTCTACGATGACTTCCTTCTCCACTATCACGGGTTCGGCCGAGGACCCGCAAGCCACGGCGAACAACAGGATGAAGATTAAAGGAGCATAGAACACTGCCTTCTTGTTCCAGAGACTAGTCATATTCCGACCTCCGGGCTGGTTTGTTTAGGTGACCTGAGTTAAGGGCGACGGCGGCAAATAATCGGTCTCTTTAGCGGCGATACACCCACAATGAGGGAAAGTTATTAGGTGCTTCGCTCATCTAATCGGTATAGATCAAACTATGCCACACCTCGTAAAGCATTAGCGTAAAGCTATGCCATAATCGCATGCGGTAATATATATTATCGAATGGTAGAAAGTCAATAGTGGTTTTAGATTAGTGAATCCGTAAATATCGGAATGGGACTCCCCGGCGGGAAGCGGTGATGGACCCTTGTTGCAGAACCGTTCGGAGAAAAGCGCGTCCCGACTGTCACAATCATGGTTTTGTTCCAGCCTTATGCGGGTCATATCATAAGAGCCCATCCCGATGTAATCAAGGTTGGGCTCTAGTCATCATGCCTCCAAATGTTGAGAGGCGTGACGATCAGTGGAATCTTTCTAACGGCCTCTCAGCTTGGGGTCCCACAAGTCCCGGAGGGCGTCACCCAGAAGGTTGAATCCGAACACCACCACGAAAATAGCCAGACCGGGGAAGATGGCGACCCAAGGCGCCGCCGCGCCGTACTCTTCAGCAGCCCGCTTCAGCATTCCGCCCCAGCTAGGCACGTCTGGCGGGACGCCAACCCCCAGGAAGCTCAGGGAAGCCTCAATGGTGATAGCCAGCCCCACATAGTAGGTCCCCACCACCAGAACTATGGCCATGCAGTTGGGAGCTATGTGCCGGAAAACCAAACGCATGAACGCATGGGTGAAGCTCCGATAGCTCTGGTCGCAAGCACGTAGTCTAATTCCTTGAGGGACAATACCCGGGAGCGTATGGTGCGCACCACCGGCGCCAACATGCCGATAATGATGGCAAGGATAACGTTTTGCAGGGACGAGCCAAGCACGGCCACTATGGCCAGGGCAATTATCAAGCCGGGTAGCGCCATCATGGCGTCCACCAGGCGTTGGAAGGAGAGGTCGACGAGGTCGACGAGGCCTCCGGCGCAGGTAGTTGGGATTGCCACGACGAAGCCCACGGTTATCCCTATCAATACGGCATCAATACGGCGCCGAATCCCACGTATAGGGAGATCCGGGCCCCGTGAATCACCCGGCTCATCACATCCCGGCCCGCGTGGTCGGTGCCCATGGGGTAGTCTATCCGAGGTGATAGGTGAACATAATTAATCTTTCGGGAACCGTCAGGGTTGGCGGCCTCTTTCGCGCCGGCGGGAACGCCCGGCCCCGTCGACCACCAGCGTGGGCCGGATGCGGAGACGCCTGCCACGACGGTTGGGGAGGCGCCAACTGAGGAATCCACTCCAATTCCCACTCCGCCTGATTTCCTTTTTACCCCCATTCCTGCCACGCCCAAGTTCCCGCAGCGGAAGGTTGGTCCCATCAACGAAGAACAGCTACAACGAGAGATGCTCGCCGCCGCCTTTTCGATCTTTGGCTGGAGCACGAACTTCCGGCTCCGGTCTGCCTACTACAGTGAGATCATGGGCGCCGGGCCGGGAAAGGACGATATACTGCCGACCGACCGACCGGTATTTGAGACGGCGGGCGAGGCCGAAAAATGTTTGACCGACCGGGAACCGGTGCAGGTGGTCAATGTCACGGGCGACTCTCGGGCCTATCCGCTGCAGATCATGATATGGCACGAAGTGGTCAACGATACGGTTGGGGGAGAGCCGGTGGTCGTTACCTATTGACCTCTCTGCAACATCGCCTTCGTGTATAGGCGGACGGTGGCCGGAAAGGTCTTAGACTTCGGAACGACTGGCTTCCTGCGGTTTAGCAACCTGATTATGTACCAGCGCCAAACCGAGTCCTGGCGTCAGGAGTTTGGTGGAGAGTCCATCGTTGGGGACATGGTTGGGACAAAGCTGGAGCAGCTATACCTGAGCATCGTTTCCTGGGCGGTGTTCAAGCCGGACACCATCGTCTAAAAAGGAAAGCAGCGCCGTTAATTGTATGCTATGGATATAAGACGAAATTCGTCGCAAGATTTACTTGGAAACTTCCGACTGGGAGTTATTCCACTTGAAAGCAGGGATCTTGACCGACTGTAATCACAGTTGGACAAACTCAGCTGGCTTTCTCTGCCGGACCAACGGGAAGGGATTGACGGCTTTGGAGCAGCAGCCTACACTCGTTATAGAGAAAATCTATGACTGGCGGGATTGAATCAACTTTTGGAACAGGTGCAGGAACAAGTCGGCGAACAAGTCCGCGTTTGCCGCGTCTGCGGCCACTTAAACCCTTCTATTGACTCAACTAGGTGTGTTAGCTGCTGGTCGTTCCTCGCAGGTGCCGACCTGGTCCCAAGAGCACAAGTACAGCGACGCTCTCGCATTCCTAGCCTCCATATCTGGCGTAGACGTTACCAATACAGTCTGCTGGCGGCCGTGCTGGCGTTAATCCTGTGGAGGGTGGTGGTCTTTCTTGATCCGGTCCCCCTAGTCTTCGCCCCGTCAGGGGCTACAACCTCCGCCGGCCCGGCTACCAGTCCCAACGCTTGGGCCCAGTCCGGAAACGATTTCCGAAATACGGGGTATACACCGGCTGAGGCTCCCTTCCCGGAAAAGGTGAGGTGGACCTTCTCCTCGACCAACGGCCTGGCAACATCACCCGTGGTCGTGGACGGACGCGTTTACTTGACAACGGAAGACAAACGCACCCTTGCTTTAGACGTTCGGTCGGGAGAGATGTTGTGGGAGTATCACAGTGGATGGCCATCCAGTTCGACGCCCGCGGTGACCGGCGATCTGGTGATTTCCGCGGTCCGTCCGGGAATCGTAGTGGCTCTTGACCGAATCACCGGCGAGGTGAAATGGGAGAATCACACAGGGAGTCCGATACTCTCGTCTCCCGTCGTCGCCGACGGCACCGTATACATAGGGTCGGCCGACAGCAATGTGCACGCTTTGGACGTGGCCACCGGGGAAACACGTTGGACATTCCCCACCGGCGCCTGGGTCACTGATAGACCCGCATACGTGGATGGCACGGTCGCCGTGGCTTCGCTGTCTAAAGAATTATACATAGTAGGCGACCGATCGGCGCGCCAGCAGTTCTTCTACGATACCGGTCGAGGCAGGCAAATTTCCGGAAGTCCGATTTTCCAGGGAGATTACGTTTACTTTGGCACGCAAGACGGTAGCGTGTGGGCCCTGGACCGGCATGCAAAGAGCTACCCACTTGAGCGAGGTATTCTGTTCTGGAGGGTGAACCTGTACATATGGGGGGTACTACCGCCGCCCGTACAGAATGGCACCGTCTGGACAAACCGCGTGGTAGGCGGGATGTCCGTAGGAATCGCGGTTGCTCCTGACATGCTGTATGCCGGCGGCCTGGATGGCACTGTCAGCGCCGTCGACGCCGAATCGGGTGAGAAGATTTGGGGGAGTGACGTGGGCAGTCACGTTACCTCCACTCCCACCGTGGCGGGCAATACGGTGATGGTCGGGACCGAGGATGGGCGGGTTGTAGGGCTCAACCGTGCATCCGGGGAAATCATTTGGGAATTCCAGACCAGCGGAAAAGTCACCGCCAGTCCCGTGGTGGCCGAAAACACGCTGTTCGTCGCGTCAAGAGACGGCAGACTATACGCAGTCGAGGCGCGTTAGCTTCGGGATACCGCGTTCCCTTTCATCTATAACTCGGGAGAAAAACATGGCCAGATTGGACGGCCGGGTGGCGATAATCACGGGCGCCAGCCGCGGCATCGGCAGTGAGATTGCCCGGTTATTTGCCTCCGAGGGCGGCAGCGTGATCTGTGCTGCGCGAACTATGCGTGAAGGGGATCACCCCCTGGAAGGGTCGCTGGAAAAAACCGTTGGCGACATCCGCGAAGCCGGCGGCGAGGCTACGCCCGTTGCGGTTAATATCTCCCTACCCGAAGACTGCGAGCGATTGATTCAAGAAACGCGAGACATCTATGGACCGGTCGATGTGCTGGTGAACAACGCGGCGTTGACCTACTACTACCCGGTTAAAGATTTTCCGTTGAACCGGTGGATGCGCTCGTGGGCGGTGAACTTCCACGCTCCATTCTTGTTGAGCAAATTGGTTCTAGAGGACATGATACCCCGGGGTAGCGGCAGCATCGTTAACATTTCGTCGGGGTCCGCCGTCGGTCCCGGAAGGGGCCCCTACCCGGACACTACCGCCGATGGCGGCGGTGCCTGTTACGGCGCCGAAAAGGCCGCATTGGAGCGGTTCACCCAAGGTCTGGCCATTGAGGTTTACAAAGATGGCGTGTCGGTAACGTCCCTAGCTCCTTCCCAGGTGGTGGCCACGCCGGGTACGGTATTTCATAACTTGGTAACCGGGATGGACGACCCCCGAAGCGAGAGCCCGGACCTTATGGCCAAGGCCGCCCTTCTACTGGCCACCGAGCCACTGGACCGGGTTTCGGGACGAGTAACCTACAGCCAGCAGATCCTGAAGGAGTTCGGCTGGATCACCGAAGGCAAGGGTAGGGGCGTGGATGCCGATCGGCCGGGTTCCGGATACAGCCAGATCTAGCTTCTTGACGGTCATGGTCGATGCTCTAGACCTGAAGCTGAACCTCCGAGTCAGACCGGAGGTATTTCACCACCCACTCCATTCCTAAACCCGGCCTATGCTATCGGCCGCAAGAAGTTAATAGCGAGAAAACCCATGTCTATCAGATTCGGTATATTGCTCATTCCGTCGCCGTCCTTTACCGCCAGGGCCTACCGGGCGCGCCAGTTGATCTGCGGCCAATACGGAAGCTGGGCCGCCGAGATGCACATGTTGCACCTAACCGTGGCCGGCTTCTTTCAGTGTTCGGAAGCCGCTCTGGCCGAAGTTGAGGCCGGTTTGCAGGCCGCCGCTGAGAAAAGCCGCCAGAGGGAACCGCGATTTTCCCTACACCACCAAGGCGTGACCGGCGCTTCCGGAAACATCTTCCTAGACCTCTCGGGGCCTCCAAGGCCGGAAGCGCTGCACAAGTTGCATGGGGACGTTGTTGACATGGTAAGACGGGTTTCCGGCGCCGTACTGGAGATGGAACACGTGGAAGGAGACTATTCGCCCCACGTCACAATGATGCAGTACGCCAAGTTACCTTCGGCGGTGATGGCCGACGCGTTAGAGTTTGCCCAAGGGGTTGTTGACGACCTAGCCGTGCCGGAATCCGCCAACGCTTGGCGGTTGCTATTGGTCCGTTTCCAATCCCAGGCTGCCGAAGAGGATTGGAATGGAGGCCGGTGGGCGGCTGACCTTAGCTGGGAGATCGTTTCCAGTTATCCTTTATAATTCAATTTTGCTAAATAACCTGCGTTTGGATGGGGATCTATTTTAAGGAGAAGACAATGAAAACCACAAGCAAATTACGGCAGCTAATGGCGTCGGACCAGATGATCGTGGCTCCATTTGTGATAAACGCCCTGCACGCCAAGATTGCCGAATCGGTGGGCTTTGACGCGGTTTACATGACAGGAGCCGGCACCGCCGCCGAAAAAGGATTTCCAGACGTAGGTCTGTTGACCATGAGCGAAATGGTGGGCAACGCCAAGTACATCGCCAATGCCATTGATGTCCCAGTGATCTGCGACGCGGACACCGGCTACGGCAATCCCTTAAACGTTCAGCGCACGGTGCGGGAGTACGAGGCGGCCGGGGTCGCTGGAATACATATAGAAGATCAGGTTTTCCCCAAGAAGTGCGGCTTCTTCGATGGCAAGCAGGTGATACCGTCGAACGAGATGGTACAGAAGATTCATGCGGCGTTGGATGCCCGGAACGATCCTGAGTTTGTCGTCATCGCCCGTTGCGACGCCTACGCCGTCACCGGCTGGGAGGACACGGTACGCCGCTGCCGGGAGTACATCGATGCGGGTGCGGATATGGTGTTTGTCGATGGGATCAAGTCGGCGGAAGACCTGCAGGCCTACGCCAAGGATCTGCCCGACTTTCCCCGGATGTACAACGGCGACCTCTTTTCGACTCAAGAAGTTGCTGAATTGGGCTATAAGCTAATGATCTGCGGCGGCACCATCTGGCTGATCTATCAGCAACTGAAGGCTTCCTATGAGGAGTTGAAAACCCAAGGAAAGGTGGACACCTCCCGTTACGGCACTCGATGGGAGGTGGCGGAGTTGTTGGGATTGCAGGATGTATATGAGCTAGAGAGTAAGTACGGCGTATCCCAGGCGACGGTGTCGTAGGTCTAATTTAAAATTCAAGGCAACCAAAAGGCTTAAAGCTCTGCGCTCTCCGCGATCTCTGGTCCGGTCAATCCTGAGGAATCAAGGGCATCACCTGTTTGGAAAACTGCTCCATCGCTTCATCCAAAGCGGCCACGCTATCGCCGGGGAAGCCTAGGATGAAGTTTCGGACGCCCAGATCCTGGTATTGGCGCAGGTCGGTGGCGATCTGTTCGGCCCGGCCGCTCATCATGCGGCGAGTGGCGCCAGGAGAGTCATCGAATGTCACCCCGGTGCTGAAACACAGCGAGACCGCGTCCTCGGGCCGCCCGGCCCGGACGGTAAGTCTTCGAAGGCGGGCAATCTTCTCTGCCAGTTCTTCAGGCTCTAAAATGGCCGGTGGGCGCAAACCTATGGGCATCCAACCATCGCCGTACTCGGCGGCGCGGCGGATGGCCGGGTTGGTGTGACCCCCTATCCATATGGGCGGGTGGGGTTTCTGCACTGGTTTGGGCATGAAGCCCATTCCTGACAGTTGATAGTGTTCCCCTTGAAACTCGGGCTCGTCCTTGGTCCAAAGCTCCTTGAATAGCTGGATGTATTCGTCGGTAACCGCGCCTCGCTGGGCGTAGGTATCCAACCCAAGAGCCTGGAATTCCTCCTCCATCCACCCCACGCCGGCGCCTAGGATCACTCGTCCGCCGGATAGTACGTCCAACGTCGATAGCATCTTGGCGGTCACCACCGGGTTTCTATAAGGGAGAATCAGCACGTGGGTGCCCAGGCGAATCTTTTGGGTGCAGCCCGCCAGAAAGTTAAGCGTCGCCAGGGGGTCGTAGTAATCTTCGTCGGGCCGGAAAGTGGCCACGCCATCCGCGGCGTAGGGATAGAAGGAGTCAACTTTCCTGGGCAATATGATGTGGTCGCTTACCCACACCGAATCAAAACCCAGGGACTCGGCACGCTGGGCCAGAGTTCGGAGGTTTTCCGGGCTGGCCATGTCTCCCCGGCTGGGCATTGAAGTTCCGAATGTTGTAGGCATGGAGCGCCTCCTTGAAGTTTGGGAAAGTCCTGCCGCACACGGGCAGATGCCCCGGCCAGGTTCAGCGGGATTGTAGCCAGGTGTCAAAGGCGTGTCAATCAGAGCTCTCAATCTTCCCAGGTCGCCGATGCCACTATTGAATTCAGGTTTGGCGGCGTGCTAGGCTGTGTAATTGAGGTTTAATGATGACTGAAAGAGTAGTAGTCGCCATGAGCGGCGGCGTGGACTCGTCGGTAGCTGCCCTGCTGTTACAGCGGCAGGGGTTCGACGTGATCGGCGTGACCATGAAGCTGTATAGCCTGGACGAGGCAAACCTGCCTCCTTCTTACCAGGGTTGTTGCACGTTGGACGACGTGGAAGACGCCCGTATGGTCTGCCGCAGCTTGGGAATTCCCCACTATGTACTCAACGTGCAGCAGGAGTTTCAGGAACACGTCATCGACTACTTTCGCCGGGAATACAGCAAGGGCCGGACTCCCCATCCCTGTATCGCCTGCAACGACAAGATCAAGTTCAGCTTTTTGATGAACCGGGCGGCGGCGCTGCAGGCCGCCTACGTGGCTACCGGTCATTACGCCAAGATCGAGCACACCGTTGATGGTTGGGTCCTGAAGAAGGGAGTCGATACCGCCAAAGACCAGTCCTACGTGCTGTTCGGCATGGGACAAGAGGAGTTGGCTCGGACCCTGATGCCCGTGGGCGCCTATGCCAAGCAGGCGATCCGGGACATGGCCTTGGATGCCGGCTTCATCAACGCCGAAAAGCCGGACAGTCAGGACATCTGCTTCATTCCCTTGGGCGATTACAAGGCTTACTTGAAGCAGCACATCACCGCGGTTCCGGGAGACGTCGTGCATGTGGATGGGACCGTTTTGGGTGAACACCAGGGAATCGAGTATTTTACCGTAGGCCAACGTCGGGGCTTGGGAATCAATTCAAAAGAGCCTCTCTACGTGGTGCAGGTGGACGCTGAGACCGATCGGGTTGTGGTTGGGCCGGAAGAAGCCCTTTACCGGGACCGGGTTTGGACGTCCCGTGTCAACTACACGTCGGGTTCTCCTCCTGAGGGTCCCACCCGGGTGGAGGTAAAGATTCGATACAAGGCATCGGAAGCCCCGGCCGTTCTGTACCCTCAAGAAGACGGTGCGATGGTCTGCTTCGACGATCCCCAGAGGGCCTTGACCCCAGGCCAAGCGGCGGTATTTTACCAGGGTGACGTGTTGATGGGAGGTGGCATCATCGAAGGAGACACCGCGAACAGCGAAAATCTTTGGCAAGGGACCCCTGGTGGTCCGGCCAAAGAACCCATCCCCGGTTGAACGGACCATGCCCGGCCTTTCGCTTGAACTAGAGCTCTATCAGCAAGGGTTCGCTCTGGTGGCCGGAGTGGACGAGGTTGGCCGAGGACCTTTAGCCGGTCCCGTGGTGGCTGTCGCCGTTGTGCTTCCCACAGATTTGACCGGTTCGGAGCCGTGGCTGGCTCAATTGGACGACAGCAAGAAGCTCTCCCCCGCCCGGCGTGAAAGAGTGGTCGAACTGGTGGAAATCCATGCCTTGGGCATCGGCGTAGGCCAGGTTGGCCCGGAAGAGATCGACCGCATCGGCATCGGCCCGGCGAACATTAAAGCCATGCTACAGGCGGTGGCTGATCTGCCCCTCTCCCCGTCGTATCTGCTGTTGGACTTCGTTCACATGCGGGATTGTCCGATTCCCTTTCGACCGGTGGTGGGCGGCGACCGGATAAGCTATTCTATCGCCGCTGCTTCCAACGTGGCCAAGGTGACTCGAGACCGGCTGATGGAGCAAGCTGATGCTATTTATCCGGGCTACGCCTTCGCTCGCAACAAGGGTTACGGGACCGCGCACCACATGGCTCGATTGAGGGAGATGGGGCCATGCGGCATCCACCGGCATTCGTTCGCACCGGTGCGGCTGGCGGCCCAGGCAATGGGAGGCGGTTAGCGTGACTACCCCCCGCATCCGCCTCGGCAAATGGGGAGAGGGCATGGCCGGCCGGTTCCTCCAAGAGAAGGGCTACGTGTTGGTGGCAACCAACTACCGGTGCCGTTGGGGAGAGGTGGACATCGTGGCCCAGGAAGGGGAGGAGTTGGTGTTCGTCGAGGTACGCACCCGCCGGGGCGTTGAGTTCGGCACGCCCGAGGAGTCCGTGACCGCTGCCAAAGCTCGGAAATTGGTCGCCACCGCCCAGGAGTTTCTACAAGAGCACGACCTAGTTCACTCCGACTGGCGTATCGACTTGATAGCGATCAGGTTGGACGGTGATCAGCGGGTCCAAGACATCACCCACCTTCGCTACGCCGTTCAGGAATAGGGGCGCCGCCAAACGCAAAGCCGTCAAGAGACTGATTCATCTTTGAACTGCCGGAGGGGCCACCCGCGAGTTCGGCGAAGGGACATTGTCGGACAGCGGCAATCCGATGGTCCGGCAAGTCACCATCAAGATCATAAAGAGCAACGTCACCACGACGCCGATTATCAGGCAAGGTACTCTCACAAGGTCGAGTACCACTGGGCGATGGCTTGACCTATCTCGTCCGGAGAGTCTTCCTGAATGACATGCGTCCCCGGGACAGTAACCTCTTCCTGGTTCGGCCAGGCGCGGCAGAATTCTCTTTGTGCACCCACCAAGATCACACCCGGGTCGGCGTTGATGAACAGTTTGGGTAAGTCGCTAACGGCCAACCACCGGGAATAACCGGTCACCACGTCGGCTACATCGGTGGGCTGTCCGTCCAGGGGTATCTCCCTGGGCCAGGTTAAGGTGGGACGCCTCGATTCACCTGCCTCTAGATAGGGGCGCCGGTAGACCTCCATTTCCTCTGTGGTCAATGCCCGCATCACGCTGGCCGGAAGGATTCGGTCTACGAACAGATTTTTCTCCAAGATCATTTCATTACCGGCGGGCGAGCGCATGGCCTGAAAGATCGACCGCGCCGACTCGGGCCATTCGTCCCAAGTGAGAGGACGGACGATGGCCTCCATGTAGACGATCGCTTTCATTCTAACCAGGTGGCGGTGGGCCCAGTGGAACCCAAGGGCAGACCCCCAGTCGTGGACGACTAGGGTCACGTTTTGGTTGAGCGCCAGCTTGTCGAACCAAGTGTCCAAGTAGGATACGTGATCGGAGAAGCGGTAGTTCCCGTCTTTCGCTTTGCCTGACTCCCCCATGCCCACCAAGTCTGGGGCCAGGCATCGCCCCAGGTTTTGCAGGTGAGGTATGACGTTGCGCCAAAGATAAGACGATGTTGGGTTGCCGTGGAGAAACACGATGGGATCTCCCAACCCTACGTCTACATAGGCGATCTCCGTTCCGGAGACGGAGATCGACCGCCGTTGAAATGGGTCGTGTGCGGAGATTGAGCTATTGTTCATAGTTGGAGTGGGCCGGTGATCGGGTAGAGCAGATTGTACACCTAGCGTATTTGCCGTGGCTAGTATATGGGGAGGTTGGGAAGGAAAAGATTTCTTTTCGGCATACCGCGGATCGTCCAATCCGGGCAACCGCTGAAAAATGTGCCATTAAATCAATTAGTGGTATATTTATGTTGAGGTGGCAGATGGATAGCATTAAGACAAAAGTAGGCCAAGGTGGCAGAATAGTCCTTCCCGTCGAGTTTCGTAAGGCCATGGGCATCAAGCCTGGCGACGAAGTGATCTTAGCCTTTAAGGATGGTGAGGTCCGCGTGTTTACCCGCCAAATGGCGATAAAACGCGCTCAGGGGATGTTGAAACATATCGCACCAGGTAGAAGTTTGGCCGACGAATTGATTCAGGAAAGACGGGCAGAGGCGGCCAGGGAGTAACATGTGGGTTCTTGACGCATCGGCGATCTTGGCTTACCTCCATGGCGAACCCGGAGCGGGCACAGTGTCCGAGGCGATGACCGAAGTTAGTGTCGTCAGTGCGGCGAATTGGGCTGAAGTTCTGTCAAAGTTTGCGGATGAAGGAGAGGACCCTGATGCCATCGCCGAGCGGTTGGAATTCGAAGGGATGTTGTCTTCAGCATTTGAAGTGTTTCCAGTTACCGCCATTGACGCCAGGATGATTGCGCGGCTTCGTCCATTGACTCGGTCGGCAGGACTTTCTTTGGCAGACCGTGCTTGCCTTGCTCTGGCACTTCGATTGGGGTACGGTGTGCTTACCGCCGACCGGCAATGGTCGAATCTGGACATCGGGCTTGGGGTAAAACTGATCCGTTAAGGATTAAGAAAATCCTTAACGATTTTTGGCGAGCCTAAATTCTAAGGAGTTGATAAGGGTGGCTACCGACCGGCGCGATGTAATTGTTGTTGGAGGCGGCATCATAGGCTGCTTGACCGCCTATCTGCTGTCCCGCGAAGGGTTGAAAGTGACGATAGTCGAGGCCGACGCCGTGGCCAGCCACGCCTCGGGATTCGCGTTCGGCGGCCTGGGACCATTGGAAGGAGCCGGGATTCCCGATCCGCTCCTGGGATTCAGCGTATGGTGCTTAGAACGGCACGCTACTCTCTCCCCGGAACTGGAGGAGGCTTCAGGGGTTGATACCCAGTTCCACCTCCGGGATCGACTGATCCTGGCCTTCGACGATTCCGAGGCTCTACGGTATAAGGAAGAGATCAAATGGCAAAAGGACGTTAAGGGCTTCCATGTCGAATGGCTGGACCAAGCGGACGTTCTCAAAGTGGAGCCGAGAGCTAATCCGGCGTGCCTGGGGGCGTCATACGCTCAGGGCACAGGAGCGATCGAGGCCTACCGCTACAACCTGGCCGCCGCCCAAGCCGCGGAAAAGTTCGGCGCCGAGATCCTCCTGCGCCGGGTAACCGGCTTGATCAGCGAGGGCGGCCGTTGTTCCGGAGTAACATTGGAAACCGGTCAACTTGAGGCCGGCGCGGTGGTCCTGGCGGTGGGGCCCTGGTCTCAACAGGCCTCCTCTTGGTGCGGAGTGGAGATTCCGGTTAGCCCACTCAAAGGCCAAGTCATTCGCCTACAGTTGACCACCGATCCCATGAGGGCTTCCCTGAACTACGCCGGGAGCTACGCCGCTTCCAAGCCCGACGGGTTGATCTGGGCTGGAACAACCGAAGAAGAGGCGGGGTTCGACGTGGGGATCACCACTGCGGCCCGGGACAAGATCATGGGAGACTTGCTGAAGATGGCGCCTTCCCTGGCCGATGCCGAATTGGTCCAGCAAACCGCCTGCCTGCGGCCCATATCCGCCGATGGGCTACCCATCGTGGGTAAGGTGCCCGGCTGGGAAAACCTGTACGTCGGCACCGGCTCCGGACGCAAGGGCATCCTCTGGAGCACCGGCATGTGCCACGGCCTTGCAGACCTGATCGTAAAGGGCAGCACCGATGTCCCCGGCGTATCCTCCCTAGACCCGGCGCGGTTTAGCGAAGGGTAGCAAGACTGAGTCTTTCCATAGCTTTTCGGGCATATTGGGCTAGAGGGAATCCAAAGCCTTTCCTACGCAGCCATAACCTTCCGGGCCACCAATAGCCCGTCTTCCCGGTTTATTTTCATGGCGAAGGGGTATTTGTTGATTTGGAGGGCTAGTTCTACGTCTTTGGGATGGAATTGAGGCTGGCTGTCGTCGAAGAATTTTTGGGTGGCGCCGCCTTGCATAATCAGGC
>CATMOE010000008.1:0-85796 GCA_950072105.1 uncultured Dehalococcoidia bacterium | reverse complement strand
TACTACAACCACCGTCGCTATCACAAAGCCCTGAGCAACGTGACCCCGGATGATGTCTTAAGGGGAAGACGGGAAGGGATCTTGATCAGAAGAAGGGAGGTGAAAGCTCAGACTTTACAATGGCGCAAACGCTACAACCGGCAGCGCCGGGAGTCCTACAATACTGCCACATCCCCCTGATCTCTCCTTAACAAAAGTGTCCCACTTTTGCTGGTTGCCAACAGTTCAAAAACATCCCCTGCTGGATTATCTGGTGGAAAAACTTACCATGCCAAACTTTGACTAGACTTTCCTGATGTCTATCGAGCTACGCGGCCGATAATTCTCTTGTGGCTCACTGCAGGTTGGAGGCATCGTTGGTCTGCGGAAACCAAGCCCTAATCTAAGCCCGAGGCTGGCTAGAATCCGGTCGCGGGCGTTATAATGCCCCAGTCAAAATAGTTTTCTCAAGGGGTGAACCCGATGAAACTTCCGGCATTTTTGCTGCTGGTATTGATAATGACGGCGCTAGTTTAGGTCATAGCTTGCGGTGGCGCCGCAGAACCTACCGCTGTACCCGTGGCAGCTCCAGCCGCTGCGGCTTCTTCCGCTGTTCCGGACATCCTTGCCTCGGCAGGGGAGGATTCCGTAGCCAAAAGCAAGCGGGCCCGGCCCCACATCAGTACGATTGGCGATGAATTGAAGTTCGACAGAGCCAGATTGCAAGAAACGGCCATTTATTCGGTGACGGTAACTTTCTCCAACGCTTCCGCAGTCAATCAACATAACTGGGTATTGGTTAAACCAGGGACTAAAGACGCCGTAGTAGCTGCCGGCGCCGAAGCAGGCGCGGCCAACGGCTGGATACAGCCAGATGATGACCGGATCATCGCCCACACCAAATTACTGAATCCAGGCGAATCGGACGAGATAAAGTTTAAAGGTCAGATCGCGGGGATCTACGATTTTGTCTGTACATTCCCGGGCCATAGCGCCACCATGTTCGGGGAATTCAAGTTCTTGCAACCAAGGCAGAGGTAACGGCAACGACTTTGGGATTGACTCGGAGGCAAAACGGAATCAAGCTGTAACCATCTTTTGAATCGGGGGTTCTTCAATGTATACCACTGACATGTACGAAGGCATGCTGGCAGAAACTACTTCCATCTGCGGTCACAACGGTGACGCGATCAACGCCTACATCGCCAAGCCTCTGGGTGCGGGGCCATTCCCAGGGATGGTGTTGATCCACCACGCTCCCGGCTGGGACGAATGGTACCGGGAGGCGGCGCGCCGGTATGCCCACCACGGCTACGTAACCATATCCCCCAACTTGTACCATCGGGACGGCGACGGGGAACCCTACGAGGTGGGCGCCAGGGTCCGGGCTGCCGGGGGTATCCCAGATGCCCAGGCGCTGGGAGACTTGGAAGGGGCGATGCAGTACCTTCGCGCCTTGCCCAACCTCAACGGCAAAGTCGGCATCTTCGGTACCTGTTCCGGGGGACGCCTGTCTTTCCTCTCCGCCTGCCGGATCAAGGGCTTTGACGCGGCGATAGAGTGCTGGGGAGGCCGTGTCGTCGCTTCTGGGGACGACCTGACCGATAACCAGCCGGTGGCGCCGATAGACTTCACGAATGACTTGAGCTGTCCGCTTCTGGGGATATTCGGCAACGATGACCAGGCGCCGACGCCAGAGCAGGTGAACCAGCATGAAGAAAAGTTAAAAGCGGCTGGCAAGAAATATGATTTCCACCGGTACGATGGCGCCGGCCACGGTTTCTTCTACTACCATACGCCGAACTACCGCCAAGAGCAGGCAGTGGACGGTTGGAGCAAGATCTTCACCTTCTTGGAGAATAACCTGAGCTAGTCCTATTCGATGTAAAAATATACCGGCGGCCGTATGTTCCGTCCATAAAGTGGGACATCCGCGTTAGTAGCAAAACGGAAAGAACCCCAGGGTCAACCTGGGGTTCTTTCTGTTTTCCAGCCTGGTTCCATACTTTGGCTGAGTGGGAAATTGATCTTGCCGGTTGGCTACGGGCGATGCAGGTTGTTAAGCCAGGCGAACCTTCCAGGGTCCAAGTCTTTCCCTTTGAATGCTGGGAAGTCCGGGCCGTACCGGTAAGCCCGAAAGACCGTGTTAGAGCGGCCGAACCGGGCGTCATCGCCGAAGAAAGGGTTCACGTATTGCCAAACGATCTCTCCTTCGTTCGTCACCTCGAAAATCCGGCCTTTCATGCCCTCGCATATCAGAGTGTTGCCATTGGGCTGCCGTTGCGCGCCGCTTATGAAAGAGCTGAAGAAATCCCAACCCGGTTTGGTCTTGTACTCCCATTTAATCTCATTACTATTGGGCTCGATTTCGATGATTCGGGAAGAGGGCATGGGGGCGGAGACCGAATGCCAGCCGTTGTCGAAGATTAGCACGTTGCCGTTTTCCAACAAGTTGGGGTCGTGCTGATGGCCTAGTTCTCCCCGGCCCCACTTCCAGACGAAATCTCCCGTGCTCTTGTCGATGATGCCAACGGTGTCCAGCAGCCGGAAGCTGGTCATGATGTTGCCGTTGGGAAGTACCTCGCAGGTGTTGGTGTGGGTCCACTCATCGCGGTGGTGAAGGGGGCAGATAGCATCGGCCTCCGGATCCAGGTTCTCGAAACCGTGCCACTCCCAGACGGTTGCTCCGTTGGGAGCTACTTCACGGAAATAGTCGCACCATAGGCCCTTCTCCGTGGGCCCGGCGATGCCTCCCCGGACCTTTTTCTCCACGTCGGCCGGTACCTGCTCCCATCCCAAGACCATGGTGTTGCCGTTGTCCATACGGCAGAAGTCGTGGTGGAGCGTATCTTCAACGTACTCCCACACCTTATTTCCAGCCCAGTCGATCTCCATGATGATGCCGCCCCGGCCGCCGATCTCCACAGGGCCTTTGTTGGTGCGGCCGGACATAAGAAGGTTTCCGTTCTCCAGCAGGTATCCGTAGTCGCCCGGACGGTAGAGTAGCTCCCATCTCTGGACGACGTTGCCACGCATATCGATCAGGTAGGCCTCCTGGGTTTGCATCGGTGTGAAAAGGGTATAACCCAGGTAGGCTTGCTCCGGCTTGTATTCAGAAAGTCCTAATGGACCCATTGATCATCACTCCTTGAAAAATATCCGGTACAGATTAGCACACGCCGCTCTTGGTGAGGAAGGGATGCGGAACGTTAGTGACTAGCCTGCGCCGGCATCCGCCTAACCCTTCTTCCAGAACTGCCACCAGCTTTTTCGAGACATCTGTTCCGGAACAACGGGCTCGGTGGGTTGTGCAGCCGGAGCAGATCTGGCGGTTGCAGCCGTTCGAGAATCAGGCTCCGGAGATTCGCCGGGATGCTCGGAAGCGTCAGGGCCGGCAGTTGCACTCGATTCGGAAGCCGCCTCTCATTCGCGGTCGACTGTAACGTCAAAGACACCATGAATCTCCCACGGCCTAAAAGCTTCTACAAATTCCTTGGCGTCTTCGATGGTGTCGAACCCCTTCTGGGAGCGGCCGGGGTCGTAGCTAAAAGTCTGAGCGTAGGCGTCGATACCACGCTTGGTATCGCGGTACCCGCCGACGATCTCTTCCTTCCCTTCTTCTTCGCTGAGGATCAGGTTCTGTCCCCTATTAACGGTTTTCCAATATACGCTCATGCGTTAGTCTCCTTGAGGTTGGAAATTCGACCGATGGAGCTCATTGCCAGGATTCAGTATAGAACATTAACCTAGAACAGCTACCCCGGATTCGTCCCAGGCACCGCCCCAAAATCCGGTGGTGGAACGCGGCGTTTTGAGGCCGCTTCGTAGGCTGAGGCAATCTTTAGGATGATGTCTTCTTTGCCAGGGTCGGCGCGGAACACCAGGGAGAAGGGTAATCCCGGCTCCGGGATGGTTGTTGGGACGTTGGAGGGGACGGACAGGTAGCGGGCGCCGTCGGGGCTGAGTTGGAATACTGGGTCGTAGACGGTTGTGACGTAGCCAGCCGGGATCAGGACTTCCGTCAGGCCCGCGTTTGGACCGTTGAACGATTCTAAACGCAGATTCCCCGAGATTCCGTGCTGACTGGGGCCGCCGATCTTGGCCGGCGGAAAGGGCGTGTGCAGGCGGACCAGTGCGTCCAGGTGATTCTCTATCAGCACCATCATATCCACCCGGCGCAGCAATTCACGCAGCATTATCCGCTCATTTACCCCTTGACGCTGCCCGTGGGGATTGCGCGGGTCGGTCACTTCTTCCCAATTCTTGAAGGCGGCGCGATGGTCGTCGCCCCAGAACTTGGACCGCTGGTTGAGGGTGGGGAAATCGACCAGCGTTTCCGTGAAACCCAACTCCTTCCAGTCGGCGGCGCGGCGCGATAGGTACTGGGGGATATGGTACCGGAACGCCATCGCCAACTCCTGCTGTTGGACGGTGGCGATGTTCAGGTTCAAGGGCGGTTCTATCCGGCCGTCCGCCAACTCGACGAAATAGTCGATGGGCTGCATCGTGCCCGAGCCGAAAATCTTTCCAGGCATGAATTCGGTGGGAAGGATGGCCGCCGCGAACTCCTCGAAAAGGGGTTGTCCATCGGGCCTCATCCGAAATAACAGCTCCGGCATGAATACTGGGACCAGACGGGCCAAGGCGCGCCGGAAATCCGTTTTCATGGATTCGATTTCCGGGTCCCTTTCCCAAAGAGGGTCGGACGATTCCACCAGGGTGGCCCCAAGCTTGTCACTGAGGACGGTCTTGATCTCCCGTGCGGCGGCGGAGACGATGGGCGTCTCGGTATTGGAGCCGGCCGGGAAGACCATGGACTCCCGAATGATACCGATGCGGATACCCTTAAGCGCGCCGGTCGCGCCGGTCGTAGATGCGTGACTGGCGAAGGTTGTGCTTAACACGGACGAGCGCGGCACGGTGGTGAATGGGTCGCGGGGGTCGTAGTAACCTTCGGATGGGTCCTTCAGGGCGTCTAGGACTTTAGCGCAGTCGCCGATAGTGCGGCAGATGATGCCGCTGCGGTCGCAGTATATGTCGGCGCCGATGGCGCCCCCGTCAAAGCCTATCAGCGACTTGTGGGGCAGTATAAGCGCCACCGAATTGTGGTTTGACGGTCCCCGGGTTGACGCTCGTGTTTCTTCCCCCAGGCTGGCCATAACCATGTTAGTGCTGACCGACAAAGCAGAGCCCGAGCTCGATCCCAAAGACGCCGAGCGGGTGGTGTCGTAGGGGTTGGAAGGATTGCCGGCCCAAGTGCTGCGCTGGTACCCCAGCACCGACGGCAGCACTTTATCAGGATCGTTGCGGCCACCGGGGTCCCCGGCCCGTCCGTTGTACTCCGTGTTGACCGCCTTGGCGAAGATGATCCCGCCTTTTTCCCGAAGCTGCTCCACCAGCACGTGATCCCGTGCCGGAAAGTCGATGTCGTAATGCGCGTCACCGCCACCGGTAGAGCGCATGTCTTTGGTGTCGAAAGGGTCCTTGAAGGAAAACACCACGCCATACATCGGCATCTTTTCCAGGTCGGGGTTGCTTCCGTAAGCCGCGTCTAGCTCGGCGGCCCGCTCTAGGGCGTCGGGCATCAGGCGGAAGTGTTCGCAAACCGGAGGCGCTCCGGGGGGAAGGGGGCCCTCGTTGACATGCCGGTCGAAGTCTCCTTTGCACGTGACCGACCGTTCGCCCCTTATATTCAGCGTGGCAAGGGCGTTTACCTGTCCGGCGTTCGGTATCCCGCCGATCATTCCGAATTGCTGGGATACCGTGGGATCGGATGAAGTCGGCTCCATGCGGCCGTATTCCAACGGCGGTCCTTGGTATCTGTCGAGATCGGGCAAGACGGTCGAGGCTTTGACAGTTTCTGTGGGAAAGCGTAGGGGCTGCCTCCCCCGAACTACGCCTGGGGCTTCCGGAACGGCCGCTCCATCTTCGGTGACCAGCATGCTGGCGACACCGTTGTAGGCTCGTACCCGGTCTAAGTATTGCCGCACGATCGCTACACAGGTTGTCTGCCCCGACTTTATCGCCGCGTGGATCTCGTCGATCGTCTTTTCCATCAGACTGAACGTCTGCTCTTGCACCGAGTGTTGCTCTGTCATGACTTCGCCCCTGTTGTTTCGCCTTTTATGGCTGCCTTTGGCATCCGGGACTACTTGTTGCGGTTGCCGGAGGCCGCACGATCTTACACTAACACCAGCGTAGAATTGCGCAAGAACGCCGCCAAGCTCATAAACTATTTGGCGCCGGCTTGAACTGGAGTCCGGCGACAGATCAGTAGTCTGAGGCTTCTAATGAGGGAGTGGATACCACAGGGACGGGAGGTTGTGCGAAATACAAAAACACCGCCGAAGCCAGGAAGCAGGCAATAAAAATGGCAAACGCGATCTGGTAGCTCCGGGTCGTGTCGAATACTATTGCGGTGAGCCTAGGGCCGCGAATTTGAGCTTCATGGAACACCACGGATTTCTAGCTTCTCGATACAAATCCAGAACACCCTCGATCCTGTTCTGCAGGTCAACCCTCACGGTAGTACTCCATTCCGAGATGCGTGATCTGCCCGGCGCCCATTAACCACCTGAGGGTGTTCTTGAGCTTCGTCTGCTGTATGAAGAGGTCATGCTCTGGATATACGGTTGGCGCATGATGAGGACTCTTGAAGTAGAAGGACAGCCACTCCTGAATCCCGCTTAGCCCGGCTCGCTTTGCCAGATCCATAAACAGAGCTACATCGAGCACTAGTGGGGCGGCGAGGATGGAATCTGAGCATAGGAAGTTGACTTTGATCTGCATACGGCCACCAAGCCAGCCGAAGATATCTATGTTGTCCCAACCTTCTTTGTTATCTCCACGGGGCGGGTAATAGTTGATACGGACCTTGTGATAGGCATCGGCATAGAGGCTAGGGTACAGATGGGGCTGCAAGATGTAATCCAAGGCACCAAGCTTCGATTCCTCTTTCGTCTTGAAGTTCTCAGGCTCATCGAGAACCTCACCATCCCGGTTGCCCAGTAGATTCGTCGAAAACCAGCCGTCCACGCCAAGCATTCTTGCCTTCAGCATTGGAGCTATCACTGTTTTGACGAGGGTTTGGCCAGTCTTGAAGTCCTTCCCGCAAATTGGGGTCTCTTCATCGCGTGCTAGCTTCTCGAGAGCTGGGACGTCAGTTGTCAGATTCGGCGCGCCGTTGGCGAAGGGAACGCCCTCCATCAGGGCGGCGTAGGCATAAATCATGGAGGGTGCGATATTTTCATCGTTCTCTCTGAGCCCCCCTATGAAACTCTCAATGTCTTGATGCACATCCGATTCGGTAACGAATTTTTCGGTAGACGCACACCAAATCATCACGAGCCGGTCGCAGTCGTTAGTGGCCTTGAAGCGGCGGATGTCATCGCGAATAGCCTCGGCGGCTTCGAACTTAGTGCTTGCCGTCTTTGTGTTGGTGCCCTTGATCCGCTTGACGTATTCGCTGTCGAATACGGCTGGCATTGGCTCGATGCTTCTCAGGAAGTCCGCAATGGGGTCGATATCTTCATACCGGTTCAAGACTCCGCACTTCAAGGCGGCTTCATATGCGTTGTCGGGAATCGGGTCCCAGGCGCCGAACACAAGTTGCTCTAGGTCTGCCAGCGGAACAAAATCCCGTATCAGGGGTGTCTGTTTCTCCGTCCGGTTGCCAATCCTGATCGTGGCCATCTGAGTGATCGATCCAACAGGTTGCCTCACGCCGCGCCGAATCTGCTCGACGCCGGCGATCAGGGTGGAGGAAACGGCGCCTAGGCCCACAAGCATAATGCCGAGCTTCCCATCAGCCCGCTGGATAGACGGAGATTCCATCGCGACGAAATCCTTGGGTTCAAGGGCGATTCCTTTGTCGCGGGCGACCTGCATCAGCTGTGCGTGCCATTGCGATGGAATCCGTCCGGTTTTCGCCCAATGCTGCACGGTGCTTTGCCGCTTGCCAAGAAGAGCTGCCAGCGAGGTCTGGCCCCCGAAGCGAGATATTACCAGCTCGGCGGGGTTCAATTGATGTTTCATGTTGAGCACATTAACGAAAAAATCGTTAACTGTCAACCAAGAACACCGCTGCCGGTGCTACTCGCGGCCGGGACCCGGGTACACCTGCCTGCCGCCCACGAAAGTCCGCGTTACTTTCATGTGGCGCACCTGATCGGGTGAGGATGCTAGAGGGTCACGCTCCAAGCAGATGAAGTCCGCTGCCTTGCCGACTTCCAGAGATCCAAGGGCGCTTCCCCTTCCGAAGATCTCCGCCGACCCGACGGTGTACGCCCGCAACGCCTCGGCGATGGAGATGCAGTGCTCCGGACCGATGATTCCGGCGACTTCGGTGTCCCGAGTGGCAAATCCGTATATATTTAGCCACGGGTCGTAGCCGGTGACCGGGGAGTCCGTGCCGGCGCCGACCAGAGCCCCCGAATCTATCCAGGCGCGGGAGGGAGTGCAGTCCGCCGCGCGCCGGTCACCCCAATAGGTCTGCATGTTACCGGCCAAGCTGTAAACCAGGGCGTGTTGCAGGGTCACGCCGATGCCCATTTCCAGGGTCCGCTCCATGGACCGGTGAACCGGCGTGAAAGCGTGCTCCAAGGCGTGTCCGCGGCCTTTGGTAGACGACCGGGCGTTGGCTGCCTGGAACGCGTCCAAGGCCAATTCCAAGGCGGCGTCGCCGACTACATGTACACCAACTCTCCAGTCGATGTGGTGGGCCTCCTCTACGATGGCCGTAAGGTTTTCTTGGCTGGTGAATGGGAAGCCCTTAAAATCAGGATTGTTAGCGTATGCGTCGTAAAAGTAGCCGCCTTCCACACCACCGTCCAAGGTCACTTTCAGACCCCAAATATCCAACCACTGGTTGCCCCCTTCGCTCTTGGATGCTAACCCTTGAACCCACTGTCGCCGCTCTTCCGGTGACGTGCCAAGATCAACCCGCCACATCAGCGAGGCCCTGATCGACTTCTCCTCGGTTATCACCGCCTGGTAAGACTGAATCTCTTCGCCGGTTAATCCAGGCTCTCTCACTGCGGTGATGCCAACCTGATTGTAGGCTGCGATCCCGGCGCGGATAGCCGACCGGCGGTCGTCCTCGCCTGGCTGGGGCAGCAACCGGGCGAGACTGGAGAATGCCGGCCTTTCCAATAACATGCCGGTGAGCCGGCCGGCGCCGTCTCTTACGAATTCGCCTCCCGACGGATCAGTGCTGTCCGGCGAGATTCCCGCCAGTTTCAATCCCAAAGTGTTGGTGACTACGACGTGGCCTCCCCGTGGCAGGTAGACGGGGTGATTGGGTGCGACCCGGTCCAACTCCGCGGCCGTGGGCATGCGCCGTTCCGCCAGATTGGTTTCGTGCCACCGGCTGGAGCACAGGATCCACTCGCCGGGCGGCGCTTCACGGACGCGTTGTTCGATAGACTCCAACAGTTGATCGATGGACCTGGCTCCGTGGATCTGCACGCGGTTCCAGCCTAGCGCGGTACTTAGAAAATGGTTGTGGCTGTCGATGAGGCCGGGCATCACCACGGCGCGTTCCAGGTCCACCACGGGAACCTGACCGGCCATGGAGAGAATGGACTCGCCGGAACCGATGGCGATGATGTTGCCGTCTCGCACCGCCAAGGCAGTTAACCCATCTTCAAAAAAAGGCTGACCTTGCATGGTAATCATGCCGGCGGCGTTGATGAATACCCCGTCCGGTCCGATATCTCGCGCCACGGTTACCTTCCTCGCTTAGCTAGGGGTATTTTTCGGTGCATGATTATGTTGGCGATTTGGGGACGCCCAGATAGGCCATTACCCCAAGGTTTCTACGGTGTGGGCTTTCAGCCAATCCCAGTCTAGCTCGTAGCCCAGACCAGGCCGGGTTGGCGCCTCAATCACCATTTTGCCGTTGAGGTGGATGTCATCGACTAGCCCGAACTGATGGGCAGCTTGGGGCATCCAGTATTCGAAGTAATCGCAATTGGACACCGAGAAAATGACGTGCAGGTTGGCGGCGTTCAATAGAGAGTTCGCCGCGGTGCCAATCTCGCAATTTATCCCGAAGCCTTCCGCCAGCGAACAAAGCTTCTTCAATCCGGTGATGCCCAGTTTTTGGGCCGTTCCCCGGACCAATCGCGATGATTGATTTCTGACCATGTTGGCGGCATCAAAGAATTGATTGGGGTTCTGGTCGCTCATGCAAAGGGGCACGTCCAACCGCTCGGTCAGCGATTTGATGGCGTCAAGGTCGTGATGGGGAACCGGGTCTTCGAACCAATGGAACTTGTTTTGGTCCAAGGCTCTGCCGATATCGAGAGCTTTGCGGTAATCGTAGCCGCAATTAGGGTCTAGCATAAGCCGAACGTCCGGCCCCACGGCTTCCCGGACTAATGTCACCATCCGTATGACGTCTCGAGTGCTCATCACGCCAGGGTGTATCTTGTAGGCGCGAAAACCCCTGGATACCATTTCACGAGCTTCTTCCACATACCCATCAGGCGAATCATGCCGAGGTGGATATGTACCGTAAACTTCTGTCTCGTATCTCTGAGTGCCCAAGAGCTTATAGATGGGAAGCCCGGCGGCTTTCCCGATTATATCCCAAAGGGCGACGTCTACCGGGGCCCAAATTTGATTGGTGATGCCCCTGCGGGAGCTCAAGATCTGCAGGCGATGCCACAGCCACTCTCTTTCAGAAGGATCCCGGCCCAGAAGTTCGGGTTTTAATACATTAAGTATTGGACCGAAAAGGGAGCGTCCGCCGCCGCGGAATCCCCCTATGTAGCAATTCCCTTCGATGCCATCATCCGTGAGGATGCGCAACAGCCCTTGCTCCACGGTTCCGGCGAACCGTCCCAGGTCTGAATCCAAGCCGGTGTCGGGAATCTCCCGCTCTATCACATCTATCTTTATGTCGGCGATTTTCATGGTTTCTTAATTGATCCTTCGGTTTTTCGTAACCGTCTCTTACAGATGTTCTTTTGATTCCTCTATCGCGCCGTCCAGCATGCCACGGTCAATGCCTAACCCCGCTGGGCGGTTCGTATCCTGCTGGGCCCCTTATGCCTGCCCACAAGGGTGTAAGTTAGCGGTTATTTTCCATACACGATCGCGATCTGAGGGTCAAGCCAGATGGCTTTGTTCAAGGCCTGGCCTGGCGCATGAATAACGCGATTACTAACGCCGAGAACGCCGTTGCGCCCAAACATAGGTACCCGACTCCCGGGAATCCACTGGCGGCTAACAGCACGCCGCCTATTGCAGCCCCGCCGACGCCTCCCGATTGGTTGCTGGCCCCCAGCAGCCCAACGCCGGTGGCCCGGGATTGGGTGGATATCTCAGCGCTAAAAGTAATCATCAATGGCCAGGCGACGCTCAAAAGCGCAACCGCTCCCGTGGCGATGGCCACAGCCGCCCAGACCGGGACTTCAATCAAGAACAGGAGCAAGGCGGCGGCGCCACCGGCCAAGGACGAAATCGCCATCAAGGGCATCCGGTCTTTCCGGTTGGCCAGTGGACCGCCTATGTAGCTGCCAACTACTGTGCCGATGCCGACTAACGCCAAGGGGACCGCGATTGCGCCGACGCTCATTTCGTAGGTTTTGATCAAGTAGGCCGCAAGATAGCTGAATAGTGCGATGTAGGCCATCCGCTGGGCGACGTTCACCGTCAACGCCGCCCGGAAGACAGGAATGGCCAATATCAGTCGGTATCTTGAGAGGAACGAGAGGGACCGGAGTCCGGCACCCTCGTTCTTGGGGAACCAGAACCAATTGAGCAGAGTGCATGCGGCCAACAGAATTCCAATCACCAGGAAGGGTAGCCGCCAACCTCCTGAATCGGCCGCTACCGCCACCAAGGGTACGCCAATAACGCCAGACAGGGTAGCGAATGCCATGATCCCGCCTATTATCTGGGCACGGCGAGCTGTGGGAACGGAGTCGGCCACGGCCGCCATGCTGTTTGGGGGAATCATGCCGCCGCCAAGCCCGGTTACTACCCTAAGGGCCATCAAAGTTCCCAGGTTTGGCGCGAAGGCCGATGCCAATACCCCGATGGAAAGCAATGTAAGCCCGGTTAATGCTACCGGCCGCCTGCCGAAGGAGTCGGACAATGGCCCTACGGTGACCACGGACACGCCCCACGCCGCGAATGTGGCGGTGGCGAGCTGTCCGGCGACTGCCACTAAGGTGTCGAACTCATTAGCCATCGCAACCAATAACGGGGCCAACATCAACGACGCACTCTGGGTGAAGAACATCCCTAAGGCCACGGCGGTCAGGAATCGGCGTTGCCTCATAGATTGACGACTGAAGACGCCGCCTGATAGGAGCCGCCGGAGATTGACGTGACGAACTTCAGCATAGCGCCATCATAATCGTAATTGGCAACTATGCGAACATTTTATAGATGGTAATGGGGAGCATTTCCAGATGGCGCCCATGGAGGGGCCTTGTGTTGCGGTGACTCAGTGCGGGGTACAACGCTTGCGAAGAGCCACTGTAGACGCGGCCAAGGTCCAGTCCCCGCAGGTATCCCCGAAACCATTTAGGACGGGATTGCGCCTAGCTGCCGCATCAAACCGTGCATATCGTAGTTATGCCAACGTTCGACAAACCTTCCGTTGGCGACTCGATATATCCAGATTCCCGACCAAATGACTTCTTGACCAGTGGGTTGGACACCTAGAAACTCGCCCTTATGTGTTCCCCGAAATGTTAGGCGCGCGACGACCTTGTCTCCCGAAGCGATGATGTCCTCGATGGTCACGTGGATGTCGGGAAATGCCTGGCGGCGCGTTAGGATGCCGCTCTTGACGGACTCCGGGCCATGCTCGTCGCCGTACGGCCCTTCGCCGACGTAGTCAGGGGCGCATATCTCATCGACAACGTCGAGTTTGCCCTCGTTCCAGGCTTCGTCGTACATACGCCGAACGAGTTTGATGCTTTCTTCAGTCAAATATCAGTCTCCCGGGATGGCTCACCACCATCAGAATAAATGAACCCGTAAGATTGAATGGTCTCGATCAGGCCGGCTTAGCGCAAACTTTCCAGCTGGGCCGCTTGCCGGGATATGCGATCGTCGTGGTCCGAGGCGAAGCGCTTTACTCCTTGGAAGATGGACTCTGGGTCCAAGTGTGCCTCGGTGATTACGTCGGACTCGGTTCCGCCGGTCAGCCATTCGTCGTGCCAGTCTGAAACCAGCGAATATTCGTCGGTCAGGGGACCGGCATCCTGCAGGGGCCAGACGCGCCGGGTGCCGGTGCTGACCACCATCAGATCGAAACGGGCCTCGGGAGGTATAACCGAATTTCGGTACTCCTCGGGTTGCCGATGGAACAGCTCTTCGCTGATCGCCGCAATCACTTTAACGTTCAGCCCTTCTTCCGCCAGACGGGGTAGAATGTCCACCAGATTTACAGTGGAGGATGATCCCTGCGAGATTACATAACCATGTTTTGGCTTGCCTGGCTCAAAGTCCCTTATGACGTACATGCCCTTGGCTGCTGCCTTGAGGTCTTTGTCGGCGAAGGTATTGCGGTCCGCCACCGGGAAGTCGGGCCTGGCCACCTCTAGAACAATGACGCCGACCTTTGGGTCCCGCGCCGCTATTTCAACGGCGGCGAAATACCCGGCGGCAACGTCGTTGTAGTCCCAGAAACTCAGGGTGATCACCTGGTGTCTGGGGAACAGTTTCCACACTTGAGGAGAAAAGATGCCGAAGTGGGTGCGGGCGTCGGCGGCCGTTTCCGGACCGGAATGGCCGGCCAGGATGTTCAACACCCCAACCCGGAAGGGGCTGTCCTGATTCTGCTGGCTCCAGACCCGGGCCGGGAGATACATCAGGGGCGTAAAGGCCCCGTAGGTGCCGCTCAGGGCCCAAAGTCCAACGTGCTTGGCCGGGTCCAGGGATGCGGACTGGCCCACCAAACCCACGGCCGTAGAGGCGTTTCCCGCTTCCTGAATACTCGCCTTGAGCCGAGTGCCAGCCGGGTTCTCCACCGGGTCGTAGTGGCCCCAAAAGGACCCACCTTCAACGTTGATGGAGTCCGACAAATCAGCGGCGACTGTGATCAAACGGTTGCCGGTGACGTAGTTCATCCACTTGATTATCTCGGATATGCCCCGGCGGGTGCCGCGGACGCGGCCGGGTTCTTCAAACAATGTGATGGTCGCTTCTTTCTCAGCTCCGGATACGGGATTCCGGATCGTGACCTTCTGTGGCTCTATCGGCAAGTTGCCGACGCCCAACCGAGGGTCGAGGAACGGGTCGATATTCCGGTCGATACGCAAAGGCAATTCGTCGTTAACCGAGTCGCCAATCTCCACCAGCCGCTCGGCCAGCCAGTCCCCCAGACCATCCTTTTCTAGAACGGACATGGCGACGTCGATGTTGTGCTTGAATTGGATCAAGCGTTCCCGGTTATCGGATACCGCGCCATCCCTGATGCCTTGGAACTCGACCCCGAAACGCTGTTCGAAGGTTGCGGCCAAGGCTTGGAAGTAATCGCCGTTCATGGCGAAGGCGTAAGGATGGCTGTGGTAGCTGACGATCTGTTCTCCGAATCCGGGAATATTTCCGTTTTCGGCAGCGGGCCACCATCCTTTGACCGTACGTCCGACCACTATCATGGGCCGGTTGTCTGTGGGGTCCCAGTCCTCCATGGTCTTGAGGACCGCTACCACCTGATCGTAATCATTACCGTCGTCCAACGCAAAAACGTTCCAGCCGTAGGAGGCCCATTGGTCTTGTATCCGGTAAGCGGCGTACGCTGGATTGATCACGCCGCCCACCAACTCGTCATCGATACCGGCGTTGTTATACGAGAGTAGGATCCTTAGACGCTTGCCGACCTGCTGGGCCACCGCTGTGGTTTTCAATTCTTGGGCATGGCCGGAGGTCATGGCAAATTCGCCTTCGATAGCCAGAATCTTCAGGCTATCCGGCGCACCCATGATGTCCCAAAATGCGGCCTTGCCCGCGGCGGTCGCTATCCCTATTCCAGAGGGCCCTCCATTAACATCGTTGGTAACGTCCGTGGTCTCCGCGTGCCCTGCCAGTGACCGGATGCCGCGAATCTTGGCTTGAGCCATTAGTGGATGGTCTTGAAGGTTGTTCTGCTCCAGCAGATCTTTCAGTGCCCCGGCTCCTCGGCGGAAGCCTAGGGCGTCGATGGACAGCATCGCCAGATTCGGGTCAACGTGAAACCGGGCGTCACCTGACTGGGCATGCTTGCGGGCCATGGCCTCACCCATAATCATCCAGAGGGCATAGGTGACCGGTGCGTTATGGCCTCCCGCCAGCATGAATTTGTCGGCGTAAGGGTGTTTGGGCCGGCGATAGTCAAAACGGAGTCCGCCCAGATCGGGGCCGGCCAGGTGAGATGCGACGGTATAGGCGGAGTAAGCTAGCGGGCCGCCAAAGTGCCCGGTTTGGGCGTAGTTGCCCAATAGCACCAAAGTCATGTCCGTTAAGAACCCAATGTCTTCGATCCGCTGCTTGTCATAGTCCGGTAGAGGCACAGAACTGCCTAATGTTTGACTGGAGAGGGCTACGCTGTTGACCGTTGCCGTCGCCGGCGATTTCGTGCTTGCCATTCGCTGATGCTCCCTCAGATTAAATGATGGTGGATCGATTAACCGTGAACGCCCGTTGGACCGGCGCAGTGGCCCAGCAATGATTCATATCGGGTTGTAGGGGCCGCTATAGGTGAACCAAAGGAACCAATTCCTTGTTCGGACCATGAGATCATCGTCTTCGCCGTTGCCGAGTGGGTAAGATTGACGGTGATACTCCGGCCCATTTGACCGACATTCTACCATCCCGAACGGGTCTCCGGACTACCGGGATAGATGAATTCGCAAACCACGACATCCTGCCACAGTGATGGCGGCTCGACATGATGTGGGGCGTCTGAGGGAAATTGGCGATGGGGCCCTTGCAGTTCTTAAGGCAGTGATACTTCGTACTCGCCGTACAACGTCTGTTGCTAGATCCAAGATGGCGGGGTTAGATACGAAGAGTTGGTCCAAGGTGGTTAAGGGGAGGGACTAGGCACTGGATGTACGTTTAGGAGGTATCCACAACGACGCCTCGGTTGAGTTTTCAAACTCCCGAACTTCATCACATATCTTGCACACACCACGGCTGGTGTGACCGTTAGCGGCGTCGATGACCCAATGGTGGGCACAACGAGAAGAGATGAAGCCGCTGAGCCTGTCGCGGTTTTCCGCAGACGGCGCGACGCCTCGATATACCCAATCTTGGGCAGTCTTAAGCGGCACCTCTAGTTCCAAGGCAAACTCCCGCACACTTATGCTTTGTTCGCCCAACCAAGACTTTAGGTCCATCATGCCGTTTATTTTACTACGTTTTGCGGGTTTGTGGTGGATGCCGCTTTTTTCGTTGATCCGAGGACGGGGATGGCGCCTATCTGAGCCTGTGTTCCCGAGTTTTATCGGGCTGCTTCTCCGGTCTTGGCCAGCCTAAGAATCTTTCAATGGGGATATCAAGGGCTTGTCAAGGACGCCGCCAAAGATTCTGGTGACGGATCAAAGACCCAGATCTCGGTGTTGCCGGGCAGGTCTGCCCCGGAAAAAAGAGCAGAATGGTGTCCCAATCGCTTCACCCCTGGGTGCGTCGCCAGCCAACCGTCGGGGGGCAATAGACCGGCCGAGTCTGGTACCAGTCCCGGGATCTGATAGTGCATGGGAATCACTACCTTGGGACTCAGCCGGTCGATGAGGGAGTCCACTTCCCGGTAAGTAAGAAGATGATTGGAATCGTCCACGGTGACCATTAGGACATCCACTTCGCCCACCGACTCGGCCACATCGCCGGGCCAGTCGGCCCGGTTGTCGCCGATATGCAGAAAGCGCAGGCCGCCGGCCTCAAACCGGAACATCACGTTAGGGAAATTGGGTGTGTTGCCTCGAGGATTGGAATGGAGATCCCCGATCCCCCGAACCGAAAAATCCCGGTAGCTCACCTCCCCCGGCATCCGGAGGAGGGAAGCGGTCTCCGGCAAACGGTCTGCGGCGTCGTGGTCGAAATGGGCATGGGTTATCAGGCCCAGATCGCAAGGGATGCTTGGAAACTTACGGGTGAACCAGTAGCGGTCTTCCCGGTTCCGGTAGGGGTCAACCAGCACCCTGGCGCCCTGGCTGGTCTCCCACAGGAAGGCACAGTGGCCGTAATAAGTGACCGTCACCTGCCCTGCGGGTTCAGCCATGGTAGATATTTCCGGGCTTCAGACCGATCAGCTTAGTCCGATATTTCCAGAATCATCTCAATCTCGATGCAGACCCCGTTGGGTAGCGAACCCATCCCCACGGCGGACCTGGCGTGTGCCCCGGCGTCACCGAATAACTCGCTCAGAAGGTCGGTGGCTCCATTGGCGACCAAGGGTTGCTGGCCGAAATCGGGAACGGCGTTAATCATACACAGCAGCTTGGCCACCTGCTTCACCTTATCCAGGTCACCGATCGCGGCTTTCACATCGGCTAGACAGTTGAGGCACGCTTCTTTAGCGGCTTCGTAACCTTGCTCCACGGATATCTCCGCTCCCAGCTTGCCCCGGTACGTTGCCCCCGCCGTGTGCCCGCCGACGAAAAGTATGTTCCCAACTTGGACCGCCCCGGCGCGGCCCGCCGGCGGGGTTCCGGCGGCAGGTAGCTCCAGTCCCATCGCTTTGAGTTTGTTCTCTATTTCCATGTGTAAAACTCCTCTATTCATTCGCATTTCAAAAATCGCGTGAGACGCAAGGAATCGCTAAAACCAAGTCCCGTAGAAGTCCCAAGTTTACACCCTCATTGGCGATCCCGCCCAGGGCTCAGCATTGATTGCCAACTTACCGGCCAGGTCCCGTGTTTATGGGTTTTATTTCTTGCTGGACAACCCGTCACCTCCAACGTAACATTTCCCCATACCTGGACCAGTGGCCTGAATTAAATACAATTTCGGTAGTTGCTGCATGGCAGAGATTCGTCCCAACAGCGATATAGCCCAGGTCTTCGTAGGCCGTCGGCGGGAGATGGCTGAGCTGACGTCAGCCCTGAATGACGCCCTGTCCGGCCAGGGACGGTTGGTCATGCTGGCCGGTGAGCCGGGCATCGGCAAGACCCGTACCGCCCAGGAATTAGCGTCCCACGCCGGACGGCAAGGCGTTCAGGTTCTTTGGGGTTGGTGTTACGAACAGGAAGGCGCACCGCCTTTCTGACCGTGGGTCCAACCCATCCGAGACTACGTGGGGCAGTGCGACCCCCAGCGGTTGCAAACAAAGATGGGGCCGGGCGCCGCCGACATCGCGGAGATCGTCCCCGAGGTGCGCCAAAAACTTCCGGACCTGGCGCCACCCCCATATCTAGATCCGGAACAGGCCCGCTTCCGGCTGTTTGACTCAATCGCGGCCTTCTTGAAGAACGCGGCCTCGGACCAACCCCTCTTGCTATCCTGGACGACCTGCACTGGGCCGACAAGCCTTCGCTCTTGCTGTTGGAGTTTTTGGCCCGGCAGATGGTTGAGAGCAGGTTATTGGTTGTCGGCACGTATCGAGATATGGAGCTTTCCAGACAGCACCCTCTGTCCGAAACTCTCGCCCAACTGTCCCGCCAGCCGGTGTTTCAGAGGCAGCAGTTGCTGGGACTGAGCCAGGAAGAAACCGGCCGGTTTATTGATGGGACCGACGGGGAAACGCATGCTCAAGGTTTGGTTGAAACCATTCATTCCCGCACTGAAGGCAATCCTTTTTTCATATCCGAAGTGGTAAGGCTTTTAGCGGAGCGGCAAGAGTTAGCTGACGACGCGGCCCATTCCACTGAATTCAGCATTCCTGAGGGTGTCCGGGACGTGATAGGGCAGCGTCTCAACCGGTTGCCGGACGACTGCATCCGAGCATTGACCATCGCTTCGGTGATCGGCCGGGAGTTTGACTTCCGGCTGTTGAACACATTATCTGACGGTATTTCCGAGGACCTGATATTGGAGGCTTTGGACCAGGCACTAGCAGCACGGGTGATTGAAGAGACGCCGGGCACGCCGGGCCTACACCGTTTTAGCCACGCCTTGATCCAGCAAACGCTAGCCGAAGAACTGTCCGCTACCCGCCGGGCGCGTCCGCACGCCCGCATAGGTGGAGCCCTAGAAGAGATGTACGGCGGCCGATACCGAGAGGCATGCCGGCGCGTTGGCGTTCCATTTTGGCGAAGCTGAAGCTGTCCTTGGGCCCGAGAACCTGGTGCGTTACGCCCTGCTAGCAGGAGAACACGCATTGGCAACCCATGCTTTTGAAGAAGCTCTGGTTCACTTCCAACGCGCGCTCTCGGCCACAGAAAGGCAGCCCGGCGACGCCGGGATGGCAGCGGCGCTGTTTGGCCTTGGACGAGCCCAAGGAGCCGCACTGGGTAGGCAACAGCTCGACGTAGCTTTTACTAGCATGGGGAAGGCCTTTGAGATCTACGCCGGCGAGGACGATGTGGCTGGCGCCGTAGCCGTTGCGGAGTATCCCCTGCACCAGATTGCGGGTCACCACGGCGGCGTGGATCTTGTGTCCCGTGCCTTGCGACTTATAGATCCGGATTCTCCGGAGGCTGGGCGCCTATTGTCTAGATATGTCCTTGGCCTGGGACTGGGAGAAGGAGATTACGAGGGCGCAATGGACGCGTTCGACAAAGCTTTGGCCATCGCCCAACGTACCGGGGACTTGGCCCTGGAGATGCGGACCTTGGCTCACTCCTCAGATGTAGATTATTGGCACCTACACCTCGAGGAAACCATAGCTAAGGGTCTACGCGCCATTGAACTGGCCGATCGTACTGACGACCAGGTGTCAGAGGTGGCCGCCAGGTTTTGGGTTGGAATTGCTCTGCTAAACACAGGAAGATCCAAAGAGGGACAGCATCATGCAGCGGCGATTCTGTCTAAGGCTGAGGACTTGCGTGGCCACTATTGGCTGGCTACTGCCCTTTGGCTCAACGAATTCGCCTCACGATACGAGGGTGACTGGCAGGCCGCCAGAGAATTTAACCGCCGTGGCCTATTGTTGTCGCCGTCAGATGCCCGCCTCCTCGTCACAAGAATGGTACTAGAGTACGAGACCGGGAACCTGGACGAAGGTAACGAGTACCTGGAAGGCCTCGTGGAGACCCTCCGCCTCGTAACTTCCGGACCCAGATATGATCACGCATCGGCAGCTCTAATGATACCCGTCGTTGCCCGCATCACCGGCGAGGTGGACCGGCTACACATAGCTGAGGACGCCGCGGCGACGGTGCTATCGGCGGAATCCGCGACACCCTTTATCATCAGGTACGCCAGATGGGGATTGGCGCTGATCGCCGTGATTCGGGGGGACGCTGAGGTAGCGAGCGAGCATTACCCCGCCTTGCAATCAAGCGCAGGCACTCAACTCGATGGCCTAAACGGCGACCGGGTCCTGGGATTGGTAGCCCGGACCATAGGCAAGTTCGAATGGGCTATCGAACACTTCGAGAACGCTTTGGAATTCTGCCGGGGGGCTGGCTACCGGCCCGAGTTGGCATGGAGCTATCACGACTACGCCGAAACGCTCTTGGAATACCAGGGTCCAGGTGACCGCTCCAAGGCGATACTGTTGCTGGAAGAAGCACGATCCATCTCCACCGATCTGGGCATGCTTCCCTTGATGGCGCGGGTGTCGGCACTCCAGGAAAAAGCCGGGTTGCTACCGGAAAGAGCCCCGGCCTATCCCGACGGTCTGACCCAGCGCGAGGTAGAGGTACTGCGCCTGATCTCCTCCGGCAAGACCGACAGGGAAATCTCTGAAGAGCTATTCATAGGTGTGCGGACGGTTTCCACCCACGTGGGAAATATCCTGAACAAGACCAACGCCGCAAACCGGACCGAGGCGGCGTCATACGCCAACCAGCGGGGTCTGGTATAGGCCGATCTACCCCCTCCCAATCTCCCCGCTAAAGACGTCACCCCAGATACGTTTATCTGCCGAGCAGAACCTCCCAGCAACTCAACCGTCTGCCCCAGTCTTCTGTCCACGCCTTTCTTCCGCTTGTCCCATTAGGCTCTCGTTGGAACTACTTAGAAGTCTCCGTAATCTTACTGAGGCCGGCCAATTTCGGGATTTTGGCTACTTTTAAGAAATCAGTAATCTCCTGGATGTTGCGCCAGCTTGCCTTCGATAAGCTACCGGCATAGCAAATAAGTGGAGGGGCAACCATGAAAGGGACGACAAACGGGGCAAGCAACCGAGAACAGGGGAACAGCGGGAATCCCATAGATTTGATGGGGCAACCGGAATGAAAATCACAACTCAGATAAAAAGGGCAAAATTAGGACTCACCAACGGGATCAAACACAACACACTAGCCAAATTCCTGGGGGCATTGGTTCTGGGGGCCGCAATGGTGGCGGTAACGGCGCCAGGATTTACACCAGGACAGGTTCAGGCATCCGAGAATCAATTGTCGGTCCAGACAGAACTTGGGGAAGAGTGGTTCAACCCAGTAACCGGTGAGCCCACCGGACTGCTTCCCAACCAGATCATCCAGCGTTCCATGGGCGTTCTGGCCAGACCGTTGAGCATCGAGCGTCTTGCCTTCTGGGGGCCGGGCGAAGAGAATTTTCACTCGGTCACTGGTGAGAACATCTCCGAGGCCGTTGGAAGCATTAAAGTAAGTTCCTTCGACCTAGGCGAAGAGTATTTCAACCCGGTCACCGGCGAAGAGACCTCCCCGATTTCGGGAAAGTTGGATATCGGCTCCCCGAGTTTGGGTGAGGAGTACTACCACCCGGTTTCCGGTGAACTAGAGACGGACAACGCGGGCATGAACGTCGGTTCCTTCGGCATGGCGGAAGAGAACTTCCACCCAATCACCGGCGAATCAGAGTAAAGTTTCCTACATAAGGGCGCCCAGCTTCCGTTAGGCGGAGACGGCCGGTAATTGCCCCTACCAGCCGAACAGTCTGCGGCAGCAACCGAAGGCCTCGGGGAAATCCCCGAGGCCTTTGCATTTATTCGGAGCCTTAGGGCCATTGTGATTGGCCACAATCTTACTTGGCGAATTGGACCATAATCGAACATGCCGTGGTCAGAATGGAAGCCGGATTCGAGGCCATTGCTATTCCCCTTGAGGCTTGGCTGCTGTATTATCTAAGTAAGGATCACACTAGTTCCAGCCGACTTTGCATCCAGGTGATGGTAGGTCAGTGCCCATAGACTACGTAGTAATTCAAAAAGTTATCGCCGCCGTTCTGGTCGGCTATCTTTTAGGCTCAATCCCCTTCGCGCTGATCGCGGCGCGGTTGCGGGGAGTGGACATATTCTCCACCGGCAGCAACGAGGCCGGTACAGCCAACGTATTCTGGAACGTCGGCCACCGTACAGGCTCGGTGGTGTTTATCGGGGATGTGGCCAAAGGTTCGGCCGCAATCATTATCGCCCATTTGCTGGACGTTCCTAGTCTCCTGATTTTATTGGTGGGGGCAGCCGCGATCATCGGCCACTGGAAATCCTTGTTCGCCGGGTTTCGCGGCGGAGACGGGATGGCTTCCCTCATGGGCATAACTCTGGCTCTTATGCCGAGCTTGGCTCCACTGGGTGTGGCTATCGGGGTAGCGGTGATTCTTCTGATGCGGAGATCGATCTGGCGTTCATCTTGGGGAATCGCTGCCTGCTACGTCTTCTTGACCGCTCTGAGCTTTTACTATCAGATTGACCGCGATCTGGTATTGGGACTGACCGTTCTGGCCGGATTGGTCCTCATCCGCAGTAACATTGCCCGCCGGCGCAGACTGAGCCTTCCAGGAGAGGAAGAGATCCTCCTCGACCTGGAGTTGGAACCCGACCTGGATGCGGATCCAGACCTGGGTCCGGTCGCGCCGGAGAACCGCTAGGCGCCGGCTTCTCCGGTACCCCTTCCCCGCTCTTGCTTAAGCTGGCGTAGCTTCAAGACCCAGCCCAATTCGTCATCTTCGTCTGCATCCGAGCGCAGTTCCGGGACCAGCCGCATCGCTTTTTCCAAATGGGGAAGGCATTGATCGACATCCCTTAATCGAGCGTATAGCCTGGCGGCATTGTAATGAGCGGCCGCGAAGTTGGGCGCCGCTGTTAAAGCCGCCAGGTAGTCGTCCAGCGCCTCCTCCGTTTTCCCCAGGGCCTCCGAAGCCGCTCCTCTATTGCTTAGTGACTCAGCGAAATCTGGCCGCAAGGTTACGGCCCTACCGTAATCCTCCAAAGCCAGGTCATAATCGCCCAAGGCGTCGAAGGCCAAACCACGGTTGTTGTAGGCTTCCGCGTCATCGGGAGTGAGGCTCAGCACCTTGGAATAATCCTCAATGGTGTCCTCCATATTTTCCAAGTAATAATTGGTTCGGGCCCGATTGAAATAGGCGTCGGCGTTTTCGGGATTGCATTCGATAGCCACGGTGTAGTCGTTGATCGCGTCTTGATGCCGCCCCAGCTCGTCCAGGGAGGCCCCCCGGTTCATGTAGGCGTTGGACAAACCTGGCCGGAGGGCAACCGCTTGGTCGAACTCCGCCACTGCTTCATGGTGCCGCCCCAGCTTGGCCAGAGACACGCCCTTGTTGTAGATGGCCTGAAGGTAGCCGGGTTGCAATGCTTTGGCTTGGTCGTACCCTGCCAGAGCCGATTCCCCTTCGCCCATATCGTCGTAGGCGTTTCCCAGTTGATAGTGAGCTTCGGCCATTGAAGGATCCTGGGCAAGAACCAGATTTAGGTTCTCCACCGCCCGCCCGGGATCCTTAAGCCGGAGATGGGTCAGGCCCAGATTAAACCTAGCGTCTAGGTCATCTGACTGGACCGTCAAGATGCCTTGATAAACCGCGGCCGCATCGGTATATCGCCCCACGGCAAAGCAACCATTGCCGTAGACCAAGCAGCCCCGAGAAGAGGGGGTGTTTTCAAGGAGGGCCAACGTCTGTTCCAGAACCCGCCTCGGATCCCCAGTCAATCTTCCGCCCCTGGGTCTGGGAGTCAAACGCCCCACGCCGATGGCATTTTCCGTCAGCAACTCGCCAAGTTCGGCTAGCAATCGGTCGGTGGATGGCATAATCGCTCAATGTGGCCCTTCCGGCCCTGTATAAGAGCCGGAAGATTGGCCGGAGGGAGTTGAAGCTTCTCTAAAGTAGCTCCAAAAAAGCATACCACGAAATTCAGGACCATCGGCAGATTATCTCGTTGAACATCCGGGCGTGCGACCTTACAATAAGACCATACCCAATCTGATTTCAAGGGAGTCTAACGTGACCCAATCCAGCGAAACTACCGTTACTATCTATACCCACCCAGATTGCGCCTACTCGTCAGCAGCCAAGATGGACTATCGGCACCGCGGTGTATCTTTTGTGGAAATAGATGTTTCCAAGGAAAGGGACAAGATCGACGACCTGCTCAGCCTAACCGGCGGCGAAAGAGTCACTCCCGTGATCGTTGAGAACGGTGAAGCGACAATCGGCTTCAAAGGCGGGAATTGAGAGTTCTAGTCTCGGACCGGTTGGCCCGGAAGCATCAGATCCAACTATCAAAGTTGGCATTCAAGCAAAATAATCCTCCTCCAAAACACTATGACATTTGAACCTTGTAGGTATTAGAACGCCCGTGCTAACATGCGCCAGTATTCCAGGCAGGATGGAGGGAAGATGGCTACAAACAACGACAAAGACAAACAAGCAGCTCTCGACATCGCTCTAGCCCACATCGAAAAAGACTACGGCAAAGGCGCCGTGATGCGCTTGGGCGAAGCGGCCCAGCGGCTAGCAACCGAAGTGATTCCAACTGGATCCCTGGCCCTTGACGTGGCGCTGGGCGCCGGAGGTATTCCACGTGGCCGGGTAACCGAAATCTTCGGAGCAGAGTCGACGGGCAAGTCCACGCTGGCCATCCACATAATGGCCGAAACACAAAAATTGGGGGGGCTTGCCGCCTATATAGACGTGGAACACGCCATGGACCCAGTCTATGCCGAACATTGCGGCCTGAACGTGGAAAGCCTGCTCATCGCCCAACCGGATAGCGCCGAGCAGGCGCTGGACATCACCGAGCAATTGGTCCGCAGCGGCGCCATCGACTCAATCATCATCGACAGCGTGGCCGCTTTAGTGCCCCAGGCAGAAATCGAAGGGGACATGGGCGACTCACACATGGGACTACAAGCCCGGCTGATGTCCCAGGCACTTCGTAAGTTGACCTCGGCGATCCACCGCTCCCACACCGCCGTGATCTTCATCAACCAACTACGTGAAAAGATCGGCGTTTCCTACGGGAACCCAGAAGTCACCCCTGGAGGACGTGCTCTCAAGTTTTACAGCTCAGTCCGTATCGATCTTCGGCGGGTGGAGTCCATCAAACAAGGGTCCGAGATAATAGGCAACCGGGTACGGGCCCGCATCGTCAAAAACAAGATAGCAGCTCCGTTCCGCGTTGCCGAGTTCGACATTATGTTCAACCAGGGCATCAGCCGGATGGGCGACCTCTTGGAGTTGGGGACCGCCCAAGGCATTATCAAGAAATCGGGCGCCTTCTACTCCTACGGGGAAACTCGATTGGGCCAGGGCCGGGAGAACTCCAAGGAATTCTTGACGCAACACCCGGAAATCGCTGATTCCCTCGAAGCTAGGATCCGCGATACTACCGCTAAGCCGGAAGAAAGCCCGGCGGAGCAAGCCCCCGCCGACGAGGCGGCATCGTCAGCAACCGGCAACGAATACGCCATCCCGAATGTTACGGAACCGGAGAAAGAGGAATAAAATCTCCTGCCCACGAAGATTCTGTGCGGGCCCCTTCGCTGAACAACGACTGTCTAGCGAAGGGGCTTCTTAGGTTTATTAATGACCAACTCTGATTGGGGTCCTGGACAGGTTGGAAAGTCTCAAGCACCCAGCCCACCTGATGGCGCTTCAGAGCGGAACTCCGACTATCTGGCCGCTAGGAGCGCCGCTTTCCGCCTCCTTGGTTATCGGGGGCGCAGCGAGGCCGAAGTACGGCGCCGCCTGACTCCACGTTACGACTCCCAGGTCATCGACCGCGTAATCACCGCCCTCACAGAACAAGGCTACCTGGACGACGCCGCGTTCGCCCGCCAGTGGCGCAGCAGCCGGGAGCGGCGGCGTCCAAGAGGACAGAGATTGTTGCGCCAGGAGCTATTGGGTAAGGGAGTTCCGGAGGAAACGATCAGGGAGGCTTTGGAGAATTTCGACGGGCCTGGGAACGCCTACCGTGCCGGCCTTAGCTTGGCCATGCGGTTGGCACGTGGGGAGTTCTCTCAGTTCCGGCGACGCCTTTGGTCCCTCTTGCAGCGCCGCGGTTTCGATGGAGGGGTTATCACGGAGACGGTCCGGACCCTATGGCAGGAGTTATCGGACCCTCTGAACGGCAGTGTAGACGCCGAAACCGATGAGGAGCAAACCGAAAATACCCAATGAGAACGGGACGGTTTGCCAACTTACCAAGAACGCTCCAATCACTGAGCAAGCGGATATCCAAGCCAGGCCGGAGCCTCGTTTACCGTTGACCGACCTGCTGATCAACTCTCCCGCACCGTAGCCGATACCCAGGCCGATCAGAGACGCTAGGTATGGGAGGCCGAAGAAGTTGAAGTTGACAAAATTGACTAGCGCCCACATCAGGCCACCGCCGATCGCCACCCCCGCACCCACTCCGGCGGCCCGCGCGTAGTAACCGCGTGAAATGTCATAGGTCGGCATCTTGACTGCTTTGCCGCACTCGCGGCAACGGATCCCAACCGGGGCCTGAACCATGCAGTCGATACAGACGGACTTTGCGCACTGGCTGCATGACAACCCAGTCTCGACATCGGGATGCCGGTAGCAGTAGTTAACCGATCCTAGGATCAATTCCTCTTGTTGTGATTGATTCATGGTCATGTTGATTCAACAATATCCCATTCGCCTGATGCTAGCCTTCGGTCGGCCGCTCCGATTGAGTCTCGATGCCCCCGACCGAGACCCACTCGTTCCGGTCGTCAATATCCCGGTCCCGAAAAAGTCGATTAAACAAAACCTTTTTTCTGGGTAGTCCTTTGTAAAGGGGAGTCCAATTAGATACCAACCGCTTCAGAACAATCAGCCCCACCAACCCACCGCAAAACCAACCTATCACTAACCGGTCGCCACCCAAAACAGCCCATGTGGGCATTAGCATTACCCACAAGGGCAACAGTAGCAAAGAGATCAATACCCAAACCCCGGCGCTTCTGGTCATTACCCAGCCAACTAGCGCAACCATGGCAAACGCCGCCAACAGCAGCGGGGCCAATGCTAGAAGGGTGCCAAAAACCACGGCGATGCCGCGGCCGCCCTGGAATTTCAAGTAGATACTCCAGTTGTGCCCTAGGACGGCCAGCAGGGGCACTACCACCAGCAACGGCGCTGTCGGGTCGAGCCCCAGACCATACAGCCCGATCCATATTGGAACAGATCCTTTGACCACAACGTCCAATAGGCATTGAGGCACAGTCCATCTTTTGCCAACGTGGTGCGATAAGTTAGATCCGCCCACGTTGCCGCTGCCATAGTCGCGGATATCCACATGCTTGACCAGCCTGCCGACCAGATAAGCGGTGGGAATTGAACCTAATAGATAGGAAAAGGCGTATAGACCTAATAATTCCATCGGCATCATTGTGCGCTGACTCGCGCCTGTCTTCCGACGGCCGCGGCGATCTTTTCCGCCGCTTGCTCCAGTAGTTCCACAGTCTCCAAAGGCGGTCCTAATGTGCCGGGGAGTGGCTCTCCTTCGTTCCCCAGGCCATGATAATCACTGCCACCACAAGGGATCAGCCCATGTTGAGATGCCAATCGGGCAAGTTGTTCCACCGTTTCCGGGCTGAATTGCGCGTAATAGACCTCCAGGCCCACGATGCCCGCTTCGGCTAACTCGGCGATCGTCGACTCCATGTTCACCAGGTAAGCTGGGTGAGCTAGCACCGGTACCGCTCCAAACCGTATCAGCATCTCCACCGCTTCCGGTGGCGTCATCTTAGACCGCTCCACGTAGGCCAGACCGTTGCGTCCCAGGTATTCCGGGAAGGCGTCTTTAGGTTCTTTGCAGTAACCTTTTTCCACCATCGCAAGGGCGATATGGGGGCGCCCTACCGCCCCTTCCCCGGCGATCTCCTGAACTCTCTCCCATTCGACATGGATGCCCAGAGTGGCCAATTTTTCGACAATCATCCGGCCTCGCTCCAAACGGCCCGCCCGAAATTGGCGCAAGATTGTTTGTAGCTCTTCATCTTCATACCGGAGGAAGTAGCCGAGCATATGGACTTCATCGCCGGGGATATCCGTGCTTAACTCAATGGCGGGAATTATCCGCATGTCCGGAAATTCCTTCGCCGCGGCGAAGGCTTCTTCCAGCCCTTCGGTGGTATCGTGGTCCGATATGGCCACCTGCTTCAATCCTTGCTTAGCCAAAAGCCGGACCAGTTCAGCCGGAGACAACCGGCCGTCTGAAGCGGTAGTGTGAAGGTGCAAGTCAACCAGGGCACTCATTTTAGCTCTCCATAATGTCCAGGCGCTCGATAGATCGCGCCTTTCCAGTTTCAGTGTCAATATCCAGCAGGACCGAGTTCATCTTCACCGGGCCGCCGGCTACGGCCAGCCGGTGGGGCATGCCAGTGAGGAAACGGGTGAGAACGGCCTCCGGTTCGCTACCTATCACAGATTCCACCGGGCCGGTCATTCCCACATCGGACAGATATGCGGTCCCTTTGGGCATGATTCGGCCGTCCACCGTCCCCACGTGGGTATGGGTACCCAACACCGCGCTAACCCGGCCGTCTAAATACCAACCCATCGCTTGCTTCTCTGATGTGGCCTCGGCGTGGAAGTCGACGATGATAACCCCGGGAACGTCTTCCCTACCGGATTCTTTCAGCAACCGGCTGGCGGTACGAAATGGGCAGTCCAAGGCAGGCATGAAGACCCGGCCCATCAGGTTCATAACCATGACGTCTTCTTGGATCAAGTAACCCCGGCCCGGAGCGTCAGGATAGTTGGCCGGACGTAGAATGGGCAAACCCTCATCCAGGTGAGGGATTATTTCCTTCTGGTCCCAGATGTGATTCCCTGAGGTGATGACATCGACACCGCTTTCCAACAGTTCATAGGCCGTGTCCAATGTGATTCCGAATCCCCCGGCCACGTTTTCTCCGTTGGCAATCACCATGTCGATGCTATGTTCCCGGCGTAGGTCCCCCACGATACTTCGCACCGCCCGCCTACCGGGTTTGCCGATTATGTCCCCAATCATAAGGATACGCAAAACCGATTTCCCCCTGGAGATGTCCAATCTGGAAGCTGGGCTGGAAACTAGCCTGGAATTCCAATCATTCACACAGCTTGAGGGGACCCAAGTTTCGGTTCTTGGGTCCCCTCATCCAAGTCTACCTGGACCGTTAGGTTGGTTGCCTACCGCGACGCTTTCACCACTGGCGAAATCGTCGTCTACCTAGCGAATTCCACGTTGCGGGTCTCCCGGATAACCGTTACCTTGATCTGCCCGGGAAAGACCAGGTCTTCCTCTACCTTACGGGCTATGTTGCGGGCCAGCGAGGCTGACTCGACGTCGTCCATGTCTTCCGGCTTCACCATAACCCTTACCTCACGACCGGCTTGAATCGCAAATACCCGCTCTACACCGCTAAAGCCGGCGGCGGCCTGTTCCAAGTCCTTAAGCCGCTTAACATAGAGTTCCAAGGACTCTTTGCGAGCCCCAGGCCGGGATGCGCTAATCGCGTCGGCGCTAGCCACCAAGAAAGACTCGATAGTCTCGTGCTCGTCGTCGTGATGCTCGAGAATCCCTCGGTAGGAGCTATAGTTGATACCATGCTTCTGAGCGATCTCCGCGCCTATTTCAGCATGGGGCCCGGAGATTTCATGGGTTAGGGCTTTGCCGATGTCGTGTAGTAACCCACCCATTTTGGCTACTTCTACGTTGGCGCCGGCTTCAGCAGCCAGCATACCCGACAGTAGAGCAACCTCCACAGAGTGCTTCAATACGTTTTCACCGTAGCTATAACGGTATTTGAGATGCCCCAAGAGCCTGATAAGCTCCGTATCCAGACCGCTTATTCCAACATCGAAGGTGGCTTGCTCCCCGGCTTTCCAGATGGTCTGCTCAATATCTTTTTGGGCACGCAGTACCACGTCTTCGATCCGGGCGGGTTGAATGCGCCCATCCGAGATAAGTTTCTCTAATGACAAACGCGCGATCTCCCGCCGGACGGGGTCGAAGCAGGAAATCGTCACTACTTCCGGGGTATCGTCGATGATCACATCGACGCCAGTCAGGGCCTCCAAAGTACGTATGTTTCGCCCTTCTCGGCCTATGAGACGTCCTTTCATCTCATCGTTGGGCAGGGATACTACCGAGGTTGTTGCCTCAGAAACAACATCCGTTGCTAGACGGTTAATCGCCAGGGTAATGATCTTGCGGGCGTTATCGTCCGCTCTCGCCTTGTGTTCTTTTTCCAGCTCATAGTACCGGCGGGACAGATCGTGCTGGGCTTCTTCCTCGCCCCGCTTAACGACTATCTGCCGTGCGTCGGCTACATTTAGACCGGCTACGCTTTCGAGAGCTTCCTGTTGTTTACCTTTGATCTCTTCGGCCTCAACCAAGGTCTGTTTGACCTCGGCTTCTTTGCCGCTAAGCTCATCTTGCAACCGATCCAGGTTTTCAGTCTTCCGCTCCAGTTGCTCTTCCCGTTGGAAGAACCGGCGTTCTTGCCGGTTTAGCTCCTGGCGCTGTTCTTTAACTTCGTTCTCACCTTCGGTGCGAAGTTTAAGGACGTCTTCCTGAGCAGCAAGAAGGAGCTTACGCTGCTCCTCCTCCGCCTGCGTTACTATGGTTTCAGCTCTCTCCCTGGCGTTGTCTACCTTTGTACCGTCAAACTTTGATCTGAGGGTCAACCATGCAGATACCCCAAACCCAGCAACCGCAAGGACGGCCAGGACTATGATGACAGTTGTAGTTAGCACCTTATCACCTCTCCTTATCCGTCGATTATACTGAGTAAATTGGTTACCACACTTAAACTTACATGCTAACGATGAGGGTCACCGGTGTCAAGGAGAGGTGATCATTTCGACACGCCATTTTCGCTCATCTACGGCCATTGCAACGACTACCGCTTCGGTGGCTACCGGTTCAACAGCCTAAATTCGGCGATTAAAAGGCATTACCGGGTAGTTCGCGCTATTGAGCGTGCCGCCTGGCTGCACTATAATGAACCAGACTATATCCAATGAAGTTAGCCACAGTAGGTGACATTGCATGGCCGATAAGGACTTCTATGAGGCTCTGGGAGTAGCCAGAACCGACAATGAAGAGGAGATTCGACGAGCCTTTCGCAAAAAGGCCATGGAGTTTCATCCAGACCGGAACAAGAGCGAAGGCGCGGAAGATAAATTCAAGGAGATCAACGAAGCTTATCAAGTACTCTCCGACCCCAAGAAGCGGGCCCAATACGATCGTTTCGGACGCCCCGGGGTTGGCTCCAACGGCGGTCAAGACCGGCCCTTCGACGGCTTCGACGTGTTCGGTGGTTTCGGAGACATTTTCGATTCATTCTTCGGTGATGTCTCCGGGCGGCGAGAGCGTCAGGCTCAGCGCGGCGAAGACCTTCAACAAAGGGTTGTCCTTGAGTTCCACGAAGCCGTCTTCGGCACCGAACGTGAGGTGGAGATTACCCGTCAGGAACCGTGTCAACACTGCTCGGGCGAAGGCAACGAACCCGGCTCGGAAATAAGCTCCTGCACCACCTGTCGGGGCAGTGGGCAGGTTCGGCGGTCCCAGAGAAGTATCTTCGGCCAATTCGCCCAGGTTAGCGCCTGTCCAGCCTGCCGAGGTTCTGGAAAGGTCATAAAAACTCCCTGTACCGCTTGCCGAGCCTCCGGCATAGACCGCCGTAAGCGGAAGATATCCGTCACCATCCCGGCGGGAGTAGAGGCTGGGATGCAGGTACGTCTTACCGGCGAAGGGGACGTGGGGCGGGGTGGCGGACCTGCGGGCAACCTTTACATACATCTTGATGTACGGGACCACAAACAGTTCGACCGGGATGGCAATGACCTGTTGTATTATCTCCCGGTCAACGTGGCGGAAGCCGCCTTGGGCGTGGAAAAAGAAGTGCCCACCCTGGACGGGAGCACCGAAAAGATCAAGGTCCCCCAAGGGACTCAACCGGGCACCGAATTCCGAATACGGGGTAAAGGTGTTCCTCACCTGCACGGTAACCGCCGCGGAGACCTGCGAGTATTGGTGAACCTGCAAGTTCCCCAAGCGCTGGATCCGGAACAACGCAGATTGCTGGAGGAGTTGGCCCGTTCCCTCAACTCCAGCCAAAGCGGCAACGACTCCGGCGGCGTGGACCAGGGATCAGATGACGATAGCGACAAGGGAATATTCGAGCGGATCAAGGAAGTCTTGGGCTAGGCATTAGAACGTAGCCTTGACCCGCAAGTTTTAGACCCAGACGCTCGGGTTGCTTTGCCGCCCGGGTTTTTTTCGGAGAGTTGATGTCCTGGCAAGAGCTTAGCATTCGAGTGCCATACGAATACGTGGAACCGGTTTCGTATTTGTTCGGCCGCTACGGCCGTGGCCTTTCGATGGAAAGAGTACGGGAACGGGGGCAGGAACGAGACGCCTCGGACCTGGTTTTGATGCGGACCTATCTGCCGGCCAATTCCCGTCAACGTTTGGCCCGCATCGAGGTGGGGCTGAGGTTGGTCGCCATTCTTGAGCCCATGGAAGACTTGACCATCACCCCCTTGCCCGAGGAGCAAGACTGGGAAAGCGAATGGCGGTCCCACTTTGATCTGCTTAGAGTGGGCCGTCACTTGGTGATAAAGCCCACGTGGATAGACTACGAAGAAGGTCCCGGCGACGTATTGATTGAACTGGACCCCGGAATGGCCTTTGGCACAGGCTATCACCCCACCACCCATACCTGTTTGGAGGCACTGGAAGATATTGTGAAGCCCGGCATGGCCGTCCTAGACGTGGGAACCGGCTCCGGAATCCTCGCCATCACCGCCGCCAAACTAGGGGCATCGCGAGTGGTCGCCTTGGACATCGACCCTCAAGCGGTGCGAGCCGCGCGGCAAAACTTTCGCCGCACCCGGGTGCAGAAATTAGTGGCGTTGACTCAGGGGTCGGTGCCTCATCCTTTGGCGGGAAATGGGCAGTTCGATGTTGCGGTCGCCAACATTTCCGCCCGTGCCGTCGGGGAGCGCGCGCCTCATATCCTGCCTACGTTAATCGCCGGTGGACATCTGATAGCTTCCGGGTTGATGGAGTCTCAGCGCCAAGATGTGGAAACCGTCCTATTGGATCTGGGCTTTACCTATATCAAAGAGTGGCATCAGGAAGAATGGGTAACTCTGGTATATCGCAGCCCCATAACCTAGGTCCATGCTCACCAAGCGCCTTACCGGCGCATCGATCCACGGAAAGGAGCAGCCTTGGGAAATCAGTCTGATTTATTGCATTTTGCCCTACGAGGGGGTACCATCGGTCTGTCCTCGCAGGTTGTGAAACAGCCACCGCCGAAGCTGGCGAAATGGCTCTTGGCGCGGTGATGGGGCGATTGGCGATCGGACGTATGTTGATGCAAAAAGTCGACCTTGACCGCTTCCAGACCTCTGGTATCTTGGGTACCGGCGCCGACTATGAAGTCCGAGCGGCGCTGGACCAGGAAACCGGCAAACAGGTGGTTTTGAAGAGGCCCGTACCCCAGATGATAAGCCGGGGAATGCACGTCAGCACCGAAGCGCGCACCGATCGTACACTTCAAGTCCTAGAGCAGATCGGCCAGACCAACGAAAATTTAGTGCCCATGGTTGGATATACGGAACGAGCGATCCACGACCAGTTCTACGGCGACTCCTTGGGGCAGGAATACCGGGTTATCGTAGAAGAACGAGCCAAAGGCATACCTTTGATGGTGGGGGACATGAGAGCCCGCATCACGGGAGTCCCAACCGGTGTAGGCCAGAACCTGTTCGCCTTACACCCATTGCTGCGCCCACCGGACCGCGCCCCATTCGCCGTTCACGAACAATTACTGACGTTGGAAGAATCTTTTATCCAGATCGGCTATATTTTGCTGGACCTTCGCCCACAAAACCTTTTTTACCAGCCATTAACCGGCCATATAACCGTCGTCGATTGTGGTGACCTGGTTTCCTTGGATGGAGAGCCGGACCGCCGGGGTAGGCCGCCCAGGGACATTCACGACTTCTGTCTAGAAATGCTGAAATTTTACGCCACTCCCAAAACGCATCCTGAGGATGCGGCGGACTACCGGGAACCCTACGGTCAACGTCCGGTGGTCAACTTCCTAGAGGAATTGGACGAGATGGCCGCAGCTTTCGGCGAAACGGACGAGCCGGTGCGAACCGCTGCCCTGGACATGATAGCCAGGGTTCACGACCGCTCATATACCGACCTTGCCGGCTTCTGCCAGGACTTGAACTCCTACCTGACGGCAGTTGATCAACGAGACGAGGATCTGGAGGGCATGGATAAGATGCGCCTGGCATGGGGAGAGGCGCTAAACTGGCTTAAAGAAGACCACTGGAACAAATACCTTTTCGACGCCGAAGTCGAATTAGCGGCTTTCGACCGCTGATCCCGACAGCCAAATCCGTATAGAAACAATGAAGGACAAGGAACATGCTCAGTAGCACAGTAGCTACATTCCAAGATAACTCATCTCACGGAGAAGATAACTTTCTGCTCCGTGACCTGGGCGATAATTCTTTCATGGATTGCGTGATGGACGGCGTCACCGGCCATGGCGGGGAGGAGGCCAGCCAGTCGGTGGTGGACGCCCTATCCGCGGCAACTATCAAATCGCCCGAGGACATCGTCGCCGCCCTTGAGGCGGTCAACCAGGAGTTTTACGAGGTCGGCGGTGGAAGGTTCTTGTTGACCACCGTATCGATCGTTCTGTACCAAGACGACAAGCTGCACGTGATCAGCGCCGGGGATAGCCCGGTCTTCCACATTATCGGTGACTCCATCCGGCAGATCTCAGGCCGGATGGGCGGTTTCCTGCACGTGGGGGTGGCCAAAGCGATCGGGGCCAACGAAACCCTCACAAACTTGGCCCGCGCCGAGCTTCCGGTGGAACCCGGCACACGACTGGTGCTGGCCACCGACGGAGTGACCGACAATATGCTAGTAGAGGAGTTGTCAGACATCATCCGCGCCGCTCCTTCTGCCAGCGACGCGGCGGAGAAAACGAATGAGGTCGTGGAAGGCCGCCTTGGTAAAGGCGGGGTGCCAGAGCAATTGGGGAGACGCTTTAGGCACGACGACCGGACAGCAATCTTCCGATTCTTCCCTCCTGCCGCCTGATGTAGCACCCTAATGGCGGATATTCAGAGAAAACCCGCCAGCCAGCCTCTTGTAGCGCCCAGTGGAACTTGCTAAAATTCACCCGCCCGATCCCAGTGCGGTGAAGCACGGGTAAAGGTCATAAAGGAGCCCAAATCGTGGGGAAAATCAAAGTCGCCATCATTGGCGTAGGAAATTGCGCCTCTTCATTCGTGCAGGGTATTCACGAGTACGTAGAGCTACCCGAGGATTCCGAAGTCCCGGGCATCATGCACGTCAAGATAGGCGACTACCGGATCGAAGACATCGAAGTGGTGGCTGCTTTCGATATCGATCAGAACAAGGTCGGCAAGGACGTTTCCGAAGCCATATTCACTGAACCCAACAACACCTTGAAGTTTGCGGACGTGCCCCACATGGGCGTTCCAGTGGAAAGGGGCATGACCCACGACGGCATCGGCAAATACGTATCCCACCTGGTGAAAAAATCCTCCCACTCCACCGCCAACATTACCGCCATCCTTAAAGAGCGAGAAGTGGACGTGGTGATCAACTACCTGCCTGTGGGCAGCGAAATGGCCACCAAATGGTACGTGGAGCAGATCCTGGAAGCCAGGTGCGCCATGGTCAACTGCATCCCGGTTTTCATCGCCAAAGAGGAATACTGGAGCAAGCGATTTGAGGAGCGCGGAGTGCCCATAGTAGGCGACGATATCAAGTCCCAATTGGGCGCGACCATTACCCACCGGGTGCTCACCCGCTTGTTTGAAGACCGGGGTGTGAAGATCGTGAACACCTATCAGTTGAACTTCGGCGGAAATACCGACTTCCTAAACCTGCTGGAACGGGAACGGACCGTCTCCAAGAGAATCTCCAAAACCAGCGCGGTTACCTCCCAGATGGACGAGGGAATCGACCCCGATGATATCCATGTCGGTCCCAGCGACCATGTACCATGGCTCCAAGACCGCAAATGGTGCCACATCCGTATTGAGGGGCGCTCTTTCGGCGGTGCGCCGATCAACATGGAAGTCAAGCTGGAAGTCTGGGATAGCCCCAACTCAGCAGGCGTCGTTGTCGATGCGGTACGCTGCGCCAAGTTGGCCCTTGACCGGGGCATCAGCGGAGCCCTCCAAGGCCCCAGCGCGTACTTTATGAAATCGCCACCGGACCAATTTACCGACGATGTTGCGAGGAAGATGGTGGAAGACTTCATCGAAAACCCGGGCGCCGTAGGCGAATCAGAATAGCCCGGATACGGGTTGCCTCTCGGCCGCTATCTGGAGGGACTGCGTGAAAATCGCCATGGTTTCACCCTACGATTTCACCTGGCCCGGTGGGGTAACTGCCCACGTCACCCAACTAGCCCGGGAGTTGGGCCGGAACGGCCATGAAGTTCAGGTCCTGGCACCCCACTCGCCATCCCGTCAAAATGAAAACGACGAACCGTTCGTCGCACTGGGCAGGTCGGTTCCGCTGCCCAGCGGCGGATCCACCGCCCGGGTTTCCCTTTCTTGGTGGTTGTACCCCAAGGTCCGGGCCCTTTTGCAGCGGGAGGCCTTCGATATCGTCCATCTCCACGAGCCGATGGCGCCCATATTGCCCCTTTGCGTTCTGGAATTTTCCGACGCGGTCAACATAGGCACCTTTCACGCCTCCTATAAGCACAGCCACCTGTACCACCTCAGCCATCCCCTCATCAAGCGATGGCACCAGCGTTTGGACGGAGGTATCGCCGTCTCCCCCGCCGCGCTACGTTATGTAAGCAGCGCGTTTCCCGGAAATTACAAAATCATCCCCAATGGGATAGACCTGGACCACTTCTCAACTAAGGCGGCGCCGTGGCCTGAATACCAGGACGGCAAGATCAACATCTTGTTCGTCGGACGTCTTGAGAAGCGCAAAGGGCTGAGGTACCTGCTGGAAGCCTTCAGCCGCCTGAAATGGGACCTGCCGGACATTAGGCTATTGGTTGTGGGTCCCGGCTCCCCAGATAAGGAATCCCACAGCATACTTGGTGGCCGGGGCCTGAACGACGTGGTATTTACCGGCTCGGTTCCCTATGAAGACCTGCCTCGTTACTACGCCAGCGCCGACATATTCTGTTCGCCGGCCACCGGCGCGGAAAGCTTCGGCATTGTGCTGCTGGAGGCCATGGCCGCGGGAAAGCCGGTGGTCGCTTCCGACATCGAAGGGTACGCCGGTATCGTTACCCACGGCCAGGAGTGCCTGTTATTTCCCCGCAAAGACATAGAAGGCCTGGCCCAAGCGCTGGGTACGCTGATTCGTGACCCCCAATTGCGTAATAAACTGGGGTCCCAGGGCCGCCAAACAGTTGAGCAATACCGGTGGGACCGGGTCGCCGCCCAGGTGGAAGATTATTATAAAGACTGTATGAGTTTAGCCAATGGCCGTACCAGGAAGAGAGCAGATAAGAGAGGCCATACTTCAATACGTTGAGCTGCCCGGCGCCCGATTCCTCAGAGCATTAAAGCTGACCCCCAACGCAGTGACGCTCATCGGTTTTGGGTTTACCGTCGTGGCGGCATATCTCGTCGGTTCTGGCTGGCTGCTGGCTGGAGGCATCGTCTTTCTCCTGGGCAGCGGTCTAGACCTGATGGACGGGGCATTAGCCCGCCTTACCGGCAAGGTTAGCCCATTCGGCGCCCTTCTTGACTCCGTCTTTGACCGTCTGGGAGAAGCCGCCCTGTTCGTGGGGTTGGCGTTCTACGCCCTTGGGGCAAACTTCGACGAATCATACCTCCTAGTATTCATTATCGTGTTATTTCTAGCGCTGATCTTCTCCCAAGGGGTCAGCTATCTACGGGCCCGCGGAGAGGGATTGGGCGTTTTCTCCAGGTCCGGATTAATGACCCGTACCGAACGGGTTATCCTTCTGGGCATCGGCTTGCTGATAGGACAGATCTTTTGGGTCCTCCTCCTCATTGCCGCGGTTTCCTGCTTCACGCTTTTCCAAAGAATGTTCACCATCCGCCGCGAGTTGGATCAGGGTGGATAACGTCTAGCTTCGCGTGTACACTGGTAATCGTTCGAGACTGGCCGTTGGGCCCGGCTACAAACTGCACCGGATACTCCCGGTTTAGGCCCCAAGCACCCCAGCATGGAGAGCGACTTAACCATGCAAAAACCGATGATTTCCGACCAAGATAGGTCCCAGTTAAAGCGGACCTTTAGAAAAGACCTGAAAGCGCAGGTCCAGATTCGCCTGTTTACCCAGAAACCGTCCGTGATAACGATTCCGGGCCGGGAGTGTCCCCGCTGCCCACAAACCCTACAACTGTTGGAGGAGTTGGCCGCGCTGACACCCAAGATCGATCTTGAAACGGTCGATTTCTACAACGACCCCCAAGTTGCCCAGGACCAAGGCGTAACCCGTATTCCGGCCATTGTCATCAGCACGGACGGGTCGTCCCGAGTTAAGTTTTACGGCGCGCCTATGGGATACGGTATGGCCGCCATGGTAGCCGATATCAAGACCATATCCCGAAGTGTCAGCCCTCTGAGCATGGACACCCGGAAAAAGCTGCGGAAGCTCACCCAGAAGGTCCACATTCAAGTGTTCGTAACACCCGCCAGCGCCGATTGTCCGGGCTTGGCCTGTTTGGCCCACGCTCTGGCCATCGAGAACCCGTTGGTCGCCGCCGACGTGGTGGAGATCCAAGAGTTTCCGTTGCTAGCCCGAAATTACGGGGTGCGCTCAGTGCCTGTAACCGTGATCAACGAGCACATCCGGTTGTCCGGACCCCTATCCGAGCCACAACTGTTGGAAAAGGTGCTAGAGGCGGGGGTGCGCCCGGAGCCCGTGACCGCCGATGGAACCACCGGCTAGCGATAGCCAATTCAGACCAGGAGAAATGTCTTGCCCAAAGAGCTAAGTGGAGACATGAACGGCCAAGGTTTAAGGGTGGCGGTGGTTGTAGCCCGCTTCAACGAATTGGTGACGCGGCCACTGATGGATGGAGCGATTGGGACGTTATCACGTTACGGCGTAAGCGACAACGACATCAGCATCGTTTGGGTTCCGGGAGCGTTCGAGTTGCCGGTGGCCGCGAAGAATCTGGCCGATACTGGCAGGTACGACTCGATAATCTGTTTGGGAGCCGTGATTCGAGGCGAAACCGGCCACTATGACATGGTCGCCGGTCATGCGTCCCGTGGTATCGGGCAGGTCGGGGTGGACACGGGGGTGCCGACGATATTCGGCGTACTCACCACCGAAAACATGGAACAGGCCTTGAACCGTGCCGGGGGTAAGTCGGGTAATCTGGGCAGCAACGCCGCGGTCGCGGCTATCGAAACAGCCCGTCTGGTGCAGGCGATCAACACCGGATAAAGCCATCGGCCATCAGCAATCAGCTTTCAGCAAACACCAAGCAGCAATGGGCTCCCGGTGGACAACGGGCCTTAGCTGACGGCTGACCGCTGACGGAATTCGCCCACGGGCAAGTTGCAGAGGAATCGTGAAATTCGGCGTCACCATACCCAACAATTGGGGCATCGAGGACCCTCAGCAGGTGCTGGATTTTGGCCCGTTGGCCGAGGAATTGGGCTATGACTCTGTCTGGGTCATGGACCACCTCTTCAATACTGGGTACATCCGGGAGCGGCTGGAGGGCAAACCCTACTACCATCCAATGTCCACTCTTTCCTATCTCGCCGCCACCACCAAACGGGTCATGTTGGGCACATCCGTCCTGGTATTGCCCTACCACAACCCGGTGGAGTTGGCGAAATACGCCGCCAGCTTGGACCAGATCTCCGGCGGGAGAGTCATCCTGGGTGTGGGTGTTGGGGCCATGACCGAAGAGTTCGACGCCCTGGGCATCTCCATGCGGGACCGGGCATCTCTGACCAACGAATGCATCGCCATCATGAAGGAGCTATGGACTAGCCCCAGCCCCACCTACGAGAGCCGCCGCTGGAAGTTCACCGATCTACTATTTTCGCCCAAACCGGTTCAGAAACCTCATATCCCTTTGTGGATCGGCGGCTCCAGCCCTGGGGCTATGCGGCGGGCCGCGCTTCGGGGAGACGGTTGGCACCCTACCGGCCTTAGTCCGGAGGAATTCAGCATAGGCCGCCGTGAGATTGAGGAGATGGCAACCGCGGCCGGCAGAGCGCCGGAATCGCTGGCCATGTCTTTGCGAATAGAGGTGGAGGCTCACGGCGGACCGTCCAGCAGCCGGTCCGCCGGCCGGGCGCGCATATCCGGCGATGATCCAGACGCAATTGCCGCCTCGCTAGCCGCCTATGAGACTGCCGGCGTCCAGCACGTCGTCTTGGCGCTCAACACCGGGGACGTGGACACGATAACCCGTTTGATGGAGACCATCGCCCGGGAGGTGATTCCCCGCTTTCTATAGCCTACTCGCCCGTGTGGCCGTCTTTCTCTTCCTTCTGGCGATTAAGCTCCGCAAGATGTTCGTTGATGGCGGTCCAATCGGACTGCAACCCTTCGATCTCCGGCGTTGTAGCTTCAGCTTCCCCATAATAAACGTGCTGAAATCCATCGACGATTCGATCTACCGGCTCTGAGGGGAACAATCCATCTAAGGTGCCTTCGTGCTCCCTGGGAGTTTGCCACTCTTCTCTTGGCCGCCCGGACTCAGCCGACAGGTCCAGCAGCGCGTGATAAACCTCGCGAGGGTCGCGCGGCTGGGCGATCGCCTTCTTGCCAGGTCCTCCCGACGTCCACTTGTTCCACCAGGCGCTGATGAGCGATGAAAGGTCCTGGTTAGCCTGGCTCCAGCTGAATAAAGACTCACGGGTTTCCTCAACAACGCCGGTGCCTTGGTGCAGGCGGCGAAACCTAAATATCCGGTAAATGATCCAGGCCGCCAATGAGATCCCAACGGTAAATCCCAAAAACTTGATCAGAAAAATCAACGCCCCAGGTGGTCCGTCATCGCCGGCTTCTTGTTGCATGGTATCGTGGAATTGGCGGATCTGTTCCTGTGCTCTGGCAAGTCCGCTGAGGTCGCCTCCTCCGAACATACTGGACAACCAGTTGCCCACAGCCACCAATACCCCGGCGATGTAGCCCAATCCAAGAAGCAGCGGTTTTATCATCCAAAAACCGATGTTTCCGACTAACTTTAAGATCGCCCGGGTTACGTCGTCGAGACCCCCCAAGCCGATTCCGCTGATGACCATCCCAAGGATGAGCACCGCGCCAACGCTGACGGTGATGGGCATCCACCATTCGAAAGACATGATCTGGGAATCACCGGCCTCGGAAGAAAACCTCGCCAGGGCCATGCCAACCAGGCCAACACCAAAGTATCCGATCACCAGGAATCCGTTGACCAAGTCGGCTTCGGCCACGGTATCTATCAGTACGGCCGCGAAGAGGACCATCAATCCCCACTGGAACGAGGCCCTAACCGTATCCAGCGTTACTTCATCTTGAGCGATGGTGGTGCCTCGCCACCACAAGAGGACCAAGAAAGCGAAAACTAATACCTGTCGCGCGATGGTATCGAAATTGGAACCGATGAACGCTCCCACCGGCAATACTCCCATGCCGGTGTGTAGATGAGCCAATACCAATATAGACAGCCCCGAGATGCCCAATCCAACCAGGCCACGAAGATTGGACGTGAACTTCATTGTTTGTACGTACGAAGAAAGCACGTAGGCCCAAAGGATGGCAACTACGACCAACCAGATCGGCAGCGCTGCCATCGATTGACCCAGGCCGGCGCTGATCAATTTGATCACCAGGTAAAAAGCGCAAGACTCTAGGAATAGCCCGACGCCAGTGACGGCGCTGTTACGCCATAGCTGGTTCATCTTCCACCTGAGCGTCTAAAACTCTCCCCAGACGTACCACCGGTACGCCGGGCAATTCTACTGACGGGGCCTGGTCGCCGGTGTAAAGCACCCGGACCTGATACCCGCTCTCCTTGATATAGGCTATTTCCGTCGCCATGACCTGAGTCAATATTGAAGTGACCACCACCACCGTCGTTCCGGCGGGTAGCGAAGCTCGCTCGCCACGCAACACTTCGGTCAGAGGAGTTACCACATACGGCCCAGCCATCGCCAAGGATTCCAGGACCAAGGAGAGCTGGGTGGAAGACGCCCCCATGGGAACGCTAAGCCATTTACCTGAGTAGCTGGCCACCGCATTGCTGACCAGGCCAAAGCTGTAGCCGCTTAGGGCCGCATCGTTTGCTACTGACGCCGCCGCCGTCACCGCCCGCTCAAAAAAGCGCCGGTTACTCCCCTGCCACGCGAATTCGCTGGTGGCCGCGTTCAGCGCGATCAGAACGTTCAAAGAAACCACCGGTTCAAAGACCTTGGTCTGTAGACGCTGCCTCCGGGCTGACGCCTTCCAGTCGATATGTTTCATTGGGTCTATGGGATTGTAATCTCGCTGCCGTAGGAACCGCGTGGTGTCTTGAACGACTGGTTTCCACGACTTGCTTTCACCCAGCGGATGTTGCTCCGGTAAGATCAATGCGCCCAGATCGACGATCCTGGGATACACCAGCAGGTGTTCCACTTTCGGATAGTGGATCTCCGCGGAGCTGAATCCAAAGATATCCCCACTGCGCAATCGGACCGGCCCGATGCGGTGGTATCCTCGGGCGGTGCATTTGATCTTATACTTCCAGGAGACTTTTTGATAAGGAAGCAAAGAGGTGGTGATGCAGTGTTGTCTCGTCACTTCGGCGCCGCTGCCACGCAGATTGCCGCCGGGCAATTCCAAACCTTCCGGAAATGCGTCCTGAATATCTAACCAGATCAAAGGAAGCACTTTTTCATTGGAAAGGGTGATTACGTATTCCACGGAATCACCAACAAAGGCCCGGTTGTTAGAGAGGGTTCGAAAGTGGGTTACTTTCTGGAAGGCAAAACGGTCCCAATACTTGGCCACTAAAGAGACAATCAGGCTAAGAGCCCCAAGAACCAATAGGAGTCCTTGGCTGGCCACCAAGCCGATAAACAAGATGACCAAGCTAACTAGGAGCCAAACTTCGTTGAGCATGATCGGTCGTTTAGGCCCCTATACGGGCACTTGTACCTGGGCCAGAATCTCGTCGATGATGCTCTCCGGCGTACGCTCCCGCAGCCGGGCCTGGGACTTAAGAATCATTCTGTGGGCTAGAGCCAAGGGGGCCAGGGTTTTCAGATCGTCGGGGGTCACGTAATCCCTCCCCCGGATCGCCGCCAAGGCTTGGCTGCACCGGTAGAGGCCCATCGTGGCCCGAGGGCTGGCGCCCAATTCCACGTCCCCATGGCTTCGGGTGGCCTGTACCAATTGGACCAAATAATTTCGCAGCACGGGGTCGAAATGGACTTCCCGGACGGCGTCCTGCAGTGAGGCAATGTCTGAGGCCCCGAGCACCGCTGCGAGGTCCTTCAGCGGGTCGTCAGTCTGGAACCGAGTCAACATTGCCTCTTCTTCGTCCTCTGTGGGGTAGCCCAATCTCAGGCGCAACAAAAACCGGTCTAATTGGGCTTCAGGCAAAGGGAATGTCCCTTCCAACTCGATGGGATTTTGAGTCGCGATCACCAGGAAGGGAACGGGCAGGGTAATGGTAACGTCATCTACCGTCAACTGACGCTCGCCCATGGCCTCCAAAAGCGCCGACTGGGTGCGGGGTGTGGCGCGGTTGATTTCGTCCGCCAGCACCACTTGGGCGATTATGGGCCCGGGCCGAAACTCAAAGTCGCCGCTTTTCTGGTTGTAAAAGTTGATGCCGGTGATGTCTGACGGCATCAGATCGGGGGTGAACTGGATCCGATGGAAGGTGCAATCTAGAGAACTGGCCAATGCTCGGGCCAGTGTAGTCTTGCCGATACCAGGCACGTCTTCAATCAGAATGTGGCCACTGCTGAGAACGGCAGCTAGGGTCAGTTCTATGACCCCGCCTTTCCCCACCAAGACTTTTTCGATATTTTCTTTAACGCTGGCGACCGCTTGCGCGATGCCGCCGGCGGCTGTAGGGTTTGCGGTTTCTCTCTGAGTCATAGACGTCGGCTTTCGCCACCCCGTCGAAGATTGAGCTCCACACGGATATCCAGATTATTGGCTCCCCAGATGTTCTTCCACTTCCCGCAGATCCTTGAATGAGTCCACGCTGTGCCAGAAGACCTGGGATTTCACCGCGGAAAGTTTGCCCTCCTGGGCCAGCCTAGGGAAAGTCTCCGTCTCATGGTCTCCCAACTCGGGCATCTCCAAAGCCATGCGCCGTTCAAATAGATAAACGCCGGCGTTGATCCAGTAAGGCATCGGCACTTTCTCTCGAAACCCGATCACGTCGTCATCAGGATTCATGTCCACCAGCCCGTAGGGACTGACGAAGGGCACCACCATGATTGTTGCCAAGTGGGACGGATTGGCCGATTTCCTTTCCTCATGACGCCGTGATAGCGAACCGAAAGGCTCCTGGGTTATCACGTCGCCGTTAAGGACCACTACCAGATCCTCCTCTTCAGGTACGAGAGGAAATCCGTTCCGGATGGCCCCACCCCGGCCCAACGGCGAGTCTTCCACACTGTAATGGGCTCTGATGCCAAAAGCTTGACCGTCTCCAAAATAATCCTGGATCGCTTCCCAGCGGTAACCCGCCAAAAAGACCACGTCGGTCACCCCGGCTTCTTTAAGCCACTGAACTTGATGCCAAAGTATGGGTTTTCCACACACCGGCACCATGGGTTTGGGAAGCGTATCGGTCAAAGGTCTGAGCCTTTCGCCTTTGCCGCCGGCTAGAATCAGCGCGTACACAACCGACCTTGCGTCATCAGATTACCATCACACCTAGTTATCATGGCACGTTCCCGGGCCGGAATTGTTGTCGCAGGATAATATACCCGTCCAAGGGACAGGCGGTCAAATACCGACCATCAAAAGAGCCGCAAGAGAAGCAAGCGAACCCTCGACAGTCTTGAATAAGTCATCAATCTGGGTCAATCCGTAAATGCTGATATGTTTCTATGGTCATGACTATAGTCATTAGAGAAGAATGAAAAGCTGAGAATGGGTAGTCCCATTCTTCTGGATACCAACATCCGTATTTGGGCCATGAACGGCGACCAACGTCTTGGTCCGGCCAGCCGCGACATCGCCGATCAAGCCCTGCGAGACAACCTGCTCTTCGTTTCAGCAATCTCCTTCTGGGAAATCGCGTTACTCACCAGACAAGGACGGCTCATATTGGATTATTCCAACAGCGCATGGCGTCAAAATACCCTTGGATTAGGCATAGGGGAGATACCACTGACTGGTGAGATCGGGATTCTAGCACCGGAACTCGAAGGTCTCCCATGAGACTCAGCCGACCGTATCATTACGGCAACGGCCCTGCTTAGAGGCCAAACCTACCGACCTCCGACCAGCGCATCCTTGACTGGCAGGGACTTTTGACCAGGCACGATGTGCGGGATTGATTGAAGGTTAGGTTCCAGATGCAGTGAACGTCTACGGATCATCGAAGTGTCCTATCTCTTCCGGCACAGCTCGTACCGTTCTATGAAGCCGGCTACCGGAGTAAGGGCTATGGCTTCTCCGACCAGGTCGATCGGTAGGTCTTGCAGACTCTTAAACCGGACACAAGCCTTACCCATGTCCAATTTTTTCCCGCTGGCCTTATACCCCTCAACGAACCACTTTTCTACTGCCTCGTCACTGCATATGTTCATGAGGTACAACGACATATAGTTCTTCTGAGAAGCTAAGGCGGCAAACATCAGGGGCTGACCGTTATAGGTCACCGGATAACGCTCCAAAGGGACGACGTACCCAATCATGCCAAACTGCATCATTTCCTGATAACCGTCGGGCAAGTTGGCCAGTATGACTTTTCGGACGATGGCGATTTCGGCACGCCGGTCTTCCGGAAGTTCAGCCAAGTACTCGTCAACGGTTTTGGCTTTGGATTTCGCCAATGGAGTCTCCTGCACTCAGTAAAAAATGGGTCAGACACAAGCGCTGTGCCCTATATAGAGGGGAATGCTGGCTACCCGGCCTGGGCTCGAACCAGGGCCCTCAGCTCCAAAGGCTGATGTGCTACCACTACACCACCGGGCAACGCGCTGTTCGCCGGAGACGGCGATCTATGGAGATGCGCTTTTCTATTCTCCCGCCCCCGCCTCCATGCGTCAAGTAAACCCAATACGGCTTCCGGGCTAAAACTAGCTGGTGCTATAATTGCCGTCAACCATACAGGTGCAACCCGGCGATGGGAGATCACCCAAACGGGTACTCTCCATCCTCCGGATACACAAAAGGAAAGTATGCGAAAGCTGCGGGTTTCATTTCTACACCTAGCCCCGGTCACATGCGACATTGAACACAACCGCCGGCTGGTGGAGCGCGCGGTTAATGTGGCCGCCGACGATGGGGCCGACTGGGTGATTACCCCCGAGCTATGCATACCCGGTTACCTGTTCATGAAGCAGATCGGCACCGACTGGATCACCCCCCAGCCAGGTCCCTGGATGGAGGAATTCTGCAAGTTGGTCAAGAAACGGAACGTTTCGGTCTTCCTGTCCCATCCCGAACGTGACCCCGCAACCGACAAGCTGTACAACACGGTGTTCGTTATCAACCAAGAAGGCCATATCGTCGGCAAGCACAGCAAGATTAAAGCCCTGGGCGGCGCCGAGTCTTGGTCCACCGCCGGCACGAAGATCGTACCCGTGGAATGCGGTGGGGTGCAGGCAGGGATCCTGATCTGCGCCGACGCCTACAAGAACGAAGTTGCTCAGGCGTTGAAAGACAACGGCGCCGAGCTGTTGGTATCCCCTGTGTCGTGGGGTCCGGGCCGCTGCGGACCCGACGGCGAGTGGGAGCAGCGTTCCTTGGATACCGGTTTGCCGATAATGGTGTGCAACCGCACCGGGGAAGAGCCGGAGGAGTTGGACTACCGGGAGGCCGAGAGCGTGGTGGCCAAGAATGGGAAGCGCCTGCTGTCCGCGACGTCCGACCGCTCGGTGGTGCTTTCCTTCGACTGGGACATGGACGCGATGGATCTGTTGTCCGAAGACTTCGACCGAACCTATCTGGACTAGTTAATAGGATTGACCAAAGATCTCAGGTAGCTGTAGGGGCGGGTTTTAAACCCGCCCCTACGTACAATGTCATCAGCCGGTCCGCGCGTCCAAAAACCGCTGTAGAATCAAAACTGCCGAGGCTTCGTCCACGGCGGCGCGGTCCCTGGAGGGCTGGTGGCCCGCCTCCCGCATCAGCGCCTCGGCTTCCACCGAGGTGTACCGCTCGTCGGTTTCGTGCACCGGCAGGGAGGTTTGTTTCCGGAGAGCCCTCACGAAAACCAGGGCCCGTTTTGCCTGAGGGCCGGTTTCGCCGTTAATGCTATAAGGAATGCCCACCACCAATCCCTCTACCCTTCGCTCCCCGGCCGCTTCCAACACCCGGCGCACATCCTCAACCAGCTTGGTACGCTGAAGGTGTCCCGCCGGCAGGGTCAGCCTCCCTTCAGGGTCGCTTACCGCCAGTCCGATACGTTTCTCTCCCAGGTCCAAAGCCAGCAGTCTCAGCGTCTCAGCTCCATTGTCAAACTCAGGACAGGCTCTGCCTCACCAACTCAGGGACCCCAGACAGAGCCTCATCCAGCTTGCCCGCGTCTCGTCCGCCAGCCTGAGCCATGTCCGGACGGCCCCCGCCTCCTCCGCCCACAACCTTGGCGGTGTCCCGAGCCAAGTTCCCGGCGTGCAAACCCTTGTCCACCAGATCCGGGGTAACCATGGCGATCAAAATGGGGCTACCGTCCACCACCGATCCCAACATTACCACGACGCTGGATAGCTTGGCTTTCAAAAAGTCTCCCATCTCACGCATGGCTTCGGGACCGGGCGCCGATGTCCGGGCCGCCACGACTTTTACCCCGTCAACATCCACCACCCGGCCGAGTATCTCCTCGGCCTCGGACCGCAGGGTCGACCTTTCCAGAGCCGCCAACCGGCGTCTCAGGTCTTCGGTATCGCTTATGAAACTATCCAGCCGCTCTTCCAAGTCGGCCACGGGAGTCTGCAATCTCTGGGAGAGCGCCTCCAGCTTCGCAGCCTGCTGGATAAACAACTCCTCGGCAGCCCGCCCGGTGACCGCCTCTATGCGGCGCATCCCGCCTCCTATAGAGGACTCGCCCAGCACGAACAGGGTACCCACCTGGCCGGTGGCAGAAACGTGGGTACCACCACATAATTCAACGCTGAAAGCCTCGCCGTTGGACATGCTGACCATGCGGACCACGTCGCCATACTTGTCGCCAAAAAAGGCCAGGGCTCCCTGGCGCACCGCCTCGGCGTAAGTGGTCTCTTGGGTTGATACCAGCAGATTTTCCCGCACCTTTTCGTTGGACAAGGCCTGCACCGACAATATCTCCTGGGGAGACAGGGCGGTGACGTGGCTGAAGTCGAAGCGGAGGCGGTCTGGATCAACCAGGGAACCGGCCTGGTGCACGTGGGCGCCCAGCACCGACCGCAGGCTAGCATGCAGCAGATGGGTGCCGCTGTGGTTTCGGGATGCGTCCAATCGGCGGATTATGTCAACTTGGGCGGTTACCTGGTCCCCCAGGGAAATGTCTCCCTGCTCCACTACGCCCCGGTGGACGATGAGACCGGCAACCGGGCTCTGAGTGTCCTCAACCCGTACTACCCCGTTTGGACCGGTGATCGTTCCCTGGTCGCCGAGCTGGCCGCCGCCCTCGGCGTAGAACGGCGTCTCCGCAAGGACCACCTCGACCCGCTGGCCTTGGGTGGCATGGCTCGACGGTTCCATCTGTCCTGGCTCCTCTGGTTCCGTTCGTCCTGAACCTTCCGCCTCCGTTCGTCCTGAGCCTGTCGAAGGACCCACCAAAATGGCGGCCAAAGTTGATTCTTGGCTCAATCCGTCGTATCCGACGAAGGGCGTTGCCCCCAAGCCCAAGTCTTCATAGGCCGACAGCATTTCCATACTGCCGGTGAAGGCCCGGTCGGACTTGGACTGCTCTTCGTGGACTTCCATTTCGCGCTGGAAGCCGTCCATGTCCACTTCCAGCCCTTGCTCCCGGGCGATCTCAGCGGTGAGTTCCGGAGGAAAGCCGTGGGTGGCATACAAGATGAACGTTTCAATGCCGCTGATCCGGCCGGACCACTCATCCAAGGATTCATTTATCTGGCCACGATCGGTGCCGGCCAGACGTTGAGCGAGAGAGTTGACCGCCAGGTCTACTCCAATGGATTCGTCCGCATCGCCGGAGATCGACGATGCCGCTGTCAATGTGGTAATCAAAGCACTTGCTTGGGCCGCATCGCTCTTGGCTTGAATCAGAATAGGGATCGCGGCCTCCCTAAGCTTGAATAAGCCGCGGAGGATACCGTTGCCCTGCTCGAAGGTACGCCCGAATCGCTCCTCCTCCGAGCGGATCACCCGCAAAATGAAGTCATGGTTCTCTTCCAGTTCATGATAAACGTGGCTGAAGTGGCCTAGCACTACTTCGGTGACTTCGGCTAGGAAAAGCTCGGCCACGCCCAACTGACGTCCGTGGCGGATGGCCCGGCGGATGATCCGGCGCAGGACGTAGCCTCGCCCCTCATTTCCGGGAGAGACACCGTCGCCGATCAGAAATGCGGCGGACCTGGCATGTTCAGCCACAACCCGCAGGGCGTAGTCGGTTTGCTGGTCCTGCCCGTAAGTCTTGCCGGTTAGCTGACAGGCCTTCTCGATGATTGGCACGAAGAGATCTGTCTCGTAGATGTTGGACTTGCCCTGGAGAATGACCGCCGCCCGTTCCAGACCCATTCCGGTGTCGACGCTGGGAGCGGGCAGGGGTTCGCGGACGCCCTGGGTGTCCTGGTAATACTGCATGAACACCAGGTTCCATAGCTCCACGAAACGCTCGCAGTTGCAGTTGGGGTGGCAGCCGGGGACATCCGGAAAACCCGCCTTGGCGCCGGCATCCCGGTCTTCCCGCAGAATGGCCGTCAAGACATCCGGTGTGACCATATCCTGGCAACCCTTGTCACGTCCGCCGTCATAATGGATCTCAGAACAAGGACCGGTGGCGCCCTCGTTGCCCGCGGGTCCCCACCAGTTGTCGCTGTCGCCGTACCGGTAGATGCGCTCCTCTGGGACTCCCACCTGATCCCGCCAGATCTGGTAGGCGTCGTCGTCATCCAGATGGATAGTAACGAAGATCCGCTCCGGGTCCAGGCCAAACTCCTTGGTTACCAACTCCCAAGCGAAGCCAATTGCGCCCTCTTTGAAGTAGTCGCCGATGCTGAAGTTGCCCAGCATCTCGAAAAAGGTCAGGTGTTTGTGGTCGCCCACCTCGTCGATGTCGGTGGTACGGAAGCTCTTCTGGCTGCTAGTCATCCTGATGCTGGGCGGCGTCTGCTCCCCGGTAAAATAGGGCTTGAAGGGGACCATACCGGCGCTGGTAAACAGCAAGGTTGGGTCTCCAGAGGGGATCAGCGAGGCGCTGGGCATGGCCAAGTGGCCTCGGTCTTGAAAGAAGCGGGTAAATAGGTTCCTGATCTCGTCGCCGGTCATGTTTCTAGACTCGCTTTACTGAGATTACGGGACGCGTTGAAGTGGTTGAAATTGTATGCCAAGGGCCAAATAGCGTCAATCGAACGCTCTGAATATTTTCCGCGCTCGCAACGCCTGAATCAAAATTTGAATTTATCCGGTCATAACGACTACAATAAGGGTGGATAGTACAATCGGGGTTTAAGGGCGGCGGCCCATCTCACGGCCCATAATCATAAATGGTTCGGAGGTGACAATGGACTCCAGCATAGTGAGCAAGATCGAGAAGTCCAGGACCTACGCCGAGCAGAAGGAGCGGGTGACGATCACCACTCTGCAGGCGAGCTTCGATGGTAACCACAATACTTATCAGATCACCTACGACGAAGCCGGATGGGACTGTCAGTGCCACTATTTCGACACCAGGGGCGTGTGCAGCCATACCATGGCTCTTGAGCGAATCCTGGAAGGTATGCTGGTCCAGCGGGATAAGCCGGCCGCCAAGGTTTAAAACTCACCCACGGCCTGGCCAATCGAGGAAAAGCACGTATTTATCTGATCACGGCGTTAACGCTGATCCGGGACATCTCTCCGATCTACAAATAGTCCCCTCTCCAGTGGTCTATCGGCGCGGGATGATCCTACCGGGTCTGTTAACTTCCGCACCCGCATCATGACCTTCATCGGCCTGGTGATTCTGGCCTTTGGCGTCGTCTTCATGGCCGTCGCCATGGGACCCGCATTCCGCCGCCGGAGACGGGGGTTTGCGAAATCCTTCTTACCTCCGGCGCTGCAATACCCCAAATACCGGGCCTACTGGCTCGGGATGTTGGCGGCGGTTAGCGGTTACCAGATGTTCCGTGTCGGCCAACTCTGGCTGATCTACCTCATCACCGACTCGCCTTGGTTCTTGGGGTATGCGGGCGTCGCCAACGCCCTCCCCGGTATGTTCTTCAACCTCTTTGGCGGCGTATTCGCCGACAAACTGGACAAGCGCCTGCTGATCGTATGCACTCAGGCCACCACTGCCGGCCTGATTTTTCTACTGGCGATACTCACCCTATTAGATGTCGTGCAGCCGTGGCACATTCTGGCGATCGCTTTTCTGGCCGGCGCCGTGGAGGCTTTCGATACTCCGGCTCGTCAGGCCATCTACCCTCACCTGATAGATCGCAAGGTCATGATGAGCGCGGTGGCCATGAACTCCGTCATCTGGCAGAGCACCCGGATCATCGCCCCAGCCATAGCCGGATTCATCATCGACTTCATCAACACCGAAGCCGCCTTCTTTATAGCCGGGGCCGGGTTCTTGACGATGTCGGTAGTCATGTTCTTCCTCCAGGTACCGCCGATTCCCCGGGGTTCCCGGGGCAACGCCGCCCAGGACATGCTGGAGGGTCTCCGCTTCATAAAGCGCAATTCCATATTCTCTTTCCTCATCAGCATGACCTTCTTCAACAGCTTCTTCGGCATGGCCTATATCATGCTCATGCCTGTCTTCGCGGTGGATATCCTGGACGTGGGCGCCCGGGGACAAGGGCTGATGTTGGGCGTCGGTGGAATCGGCGCGCTGCTCACCACCATTTGGTTCGGGGCCCGCGGCAATGTGGTGAACAAGGGCCCATTTATCATCGGCGGCGCCGTGGCTTTCGGATTGCTGGTGGCCACCTTCGCCATGGCCGCCCAGTTTATCGGGTCTCTCTACGTGGTGATGGCCATATTGTTCGTCATGGGCGCCTGCAACTCCGGCTATATGATCTCCATCCAAAGTTCTCTTCAGATGCTGGTGCCAGACCGGATGCGCGGGAGGGTGATGGGGTTCTACGGAATGACCTGGAGCATAATGCCCCTGGGAGGAATGCAGGCCAGCGCCCTGGCCGGCTTCAGCTTTATCACGGTGCCCTTCGCCATCGCGATCGGAGGGCTGTTCGTGGCAGCCTTCGCCATTGGTCCGGGTCTGCTCAACAGCAAAGTGCGAAATCTGGGGACCCAACTGCAACCGCCGGAATCCGCCGAAGCCGAGGTAGTGCCGACACCAAGTCTGTCCTCAACACCGGCGGATGACTAGACCACATGCCTATGTAATTCGGTTTCGGCGACCCCACCGCCAGGCGTCCAGCGTTGACAGTGCATAGCCGCGAGAATACACTCCAAACGGCCCTTAACTCTGAACAATGGCACATCTAGGGACTCTTGTTGAGGCAAGCTAGGGAGTATTATTTGGAATTCCTGGTCGTAGGATTGAACCACCGTACCGCGCCGCTGGAGGTGCGGGAAAAGATAACGCTGAATTCGGAGCAACTTCCTTCCGCTTTGACAACCATGGCGGCTTACGGAATGCCCGGCGTCATCCTGTCCACCTGCAACCGCTCCGAATTTTACGCCTTGGATCCCCAAGAAGGGTCGGACTCGTCTGCCGGATGGGGCGAAGGCGAGAAAAATATAAAAGAGTTTTTGGTCGATTGTTTCCACATCCGGCTGGTGGACGTCGAAAGATACCTCTATCTTCATCGCGGACGGGAGTGCGTCAGCCACCTTTTTCGAGTGGCCTCCAGCCTGGATTCGATGATGTTGGGCGAAGACCAGATAATCGGGCAGGTGCGGGAAGCTTTTGACACGGCCGTACGCGGCGAAACCGTGACCGGGCCGTTGTATCAACTCTTCCAACAAGCCCTACGGGTGGGACGCAAGGTACGCCGGGAGTCCGGCATCGGCCGGCATGCCATGTCCGTCAGCCAGGCCTGCGTGGAATTGGCCGTGGGCGACTTAGGAGATCTGACCGGATTGAGCGCCATGGTGTTGGGCACGGGAGAAGCCGGAGGCCTGGCAGCGATGGGATTGCGCTCTTCCGGCGTGTCGGACATCACCGTGGTTAACCGTACCCATCATCGGGCGGTGGAACTGGCCAAGACCCTGTCCGGGCATGCCGTGCCACTTCCAGAAATGCCCGATGCCCTCCGGGAAAGCGATCTTGTGGTCGCCTGTACCGGTTCGCCGGAATACATCTTGGGCGCGGATCTGGTCAGTAACGCCATGGCCTCCCGGCCTGACCGGCCCATGTTTCTGATAGACATCGCTGTACCCAGAGACATAGACCCGGCAGCGGGCTTGGTCGATAACGTTTTTCTTCACGACGTGGACGACCTGGACAGGGTATCTGAAGCCCGCCGGATCGCCGCCGCCAACGAAGCCGAGCAGGCGGAGGAGTTGATCATCAAGGAGACCGAAGGTTTCCTTCAGTGGCGCCTTGCCCAACAAGCCCTTCCCACGGTGATCGCGCTACGGGACAAAGCTGAAACCATCAGAGCGCAGGAACTCAAAAAAACCCTGCGGAAGATGAACCCAGATCTATCCCCGGATGACACCGCAACCCTGGAGGCGATGACCCAGGCTATCGTCAAGAAGATTCTCCATGGTCCCACCGTTTACCTCAAGGAGCATCGAAGCCCCAGCGACCTCCGCATGGCCCGGGAGATTTTTAAATTGGGGGCCGAGGAGTGTTGATGCCTTCCTGGCATCGCCGGAGGCTCCTAGTATTCAAACCCCGGCCGGAGTCTGAGTAACTGATATGTCACTGGTTGAAAAATACGCTTTGCTGCCGGACGAGATCGACCGGGAAAGCCTGAAAATGGTGGAGGCTTCCCTGCCCGGCTCTCTCTCGTTAAGCGGCAACGAGCGCTACGTCGTTAGCCGAATCGTCCGGGCCGAAGGGGACCCTCAGATAGCATTGGACGTGTCCTTCAGCCCAGGAGCGGTGGACCTGGGTATCGGCGCTCTTCGGGACGGGGCCGTGGTCGTTACCGATGTGCGGATGGTGGAGATGGGAATATCCAAAGCCTTGCTCAAAAGCCATCAAGTCGCCACCCAATGCCGCATAGACACCCCGGAAGTCGCGGCCCGCGCCCAAAGCGAGGGAACCACCCGTTCGGTTGCGGCCATTCGGGAATTAGCTCCCTATCTGAACGGATCAGTCGTGGCCGTTGGCAATGCCCCCACCGCCTTGTTAGCATTGCTGGACTTGATTCAAGAAGGGAAAGCCTTGCCAAAATTAATCATCGGTATGCCCGTGGGATTCGTGGCCTGCGCCGAGTCTAAGGAAGAACTGGCCGCCGGTCCCATCCCCTATATCACCGTGCACGGAAGGCGTGGCGGCAGCTCGGCCGCCGCGGCCACCGTCAACGCCCTGCTGTCGCTGATAGACCAAAAGGCGTCATCATGACCGGACGACCGGAGATGTCTGACAGTAGCAATGACGAAAACGGCGGCGGCCGGTGGGGTGTTGTTTTCGTGGCCCACGGCAGCCAGCGCGGCGCCAGCCCCGATGAGTGTTCCTGTTCCTGGCGAGGGACCGGACACGAACGGCCCCCATGGTGCCTGGATTGTCCAAGCACCCCATTGGGATTAAGGGATGCGGCAGACCGCCTCCAATCCTCATTGGGCGGCCAACGGGCCGAGGTGGAGCTTTCTTGCTTGGAGTTCATCGAACCGCATCCAGACCAGTCCATCCACAATATGGCGGACCAGGGACTGGAACGGGTGGTGGTCATCCCGTACCTGCTGGGTCAGGGAAAGCATGTCACCTTGGAGATGGACGAGATCCTGGACGAGTTACGCGCGAAACTGCCTTCGTTGGGATTATACCTGGCTGAATCGTTGGGCCCTGATCCCCGCATGGCGGAGATCATAGTGGAGCGTGTACAAAGTCTGGGCCTGTCCAACGAAACAGAATCTCCTACGAATAAGGAAGGAGGTCCTACCGGGGTGCTTGTGGTCAAGGCAGGCACCAAGAACCAGTACGACGATTGCCTCTGGTTCCAGGACTTGGGGCGCATGGTAGAGAATCGTCTTGGTTTGGGCTATGCTGTTGCGGTGGCCCAGTCCCACTACGGTGACCCAACGGTGGACGATGCCGCTACGAGATTGGTGGAGGAGCGGGGAGTCGCGCGTATCGTGGTCGTTCCCTATCTGTTTTTCCCCGGGCTAATCCTCAAGAGAAACATTCTGGGGGGCATGGACCGGATAGCTCAAAGTCACCCAACCGTATCTCTGTCGGTAACGCCGCCTCTGGGCGTTGACGACCGGATCGTGGCGGTGGCCGCTGACCGGATACGCCAAGTATGGGACCGGGTGGAGGGCTAGTGCTCTCGCCAGCATGTGACCGGATAAAACACGATGGTTGACAAGCCGAATCCGGACCAAAGGCCGGAAAGCGACTACAGCAGGCAAACGGTTAAGCGAGGGGGACTGCGCACCGGGTATACCACCGGGTCATGCGCGGCAGCTGCGGCCAAGGCCGCCACTCAATCCCTGCTCACCGGGGAATCGGTTGGCCAATCAACGATTCAGTTGCCGGTAGGCAGATCGGTCACCTTCGAGATTCACCGATGCCAGACCTCGGATGATGGAAGCAAAGTGACCTGCTCGGTCATCAAGGACGGCGGCGACGATCCGGACGTCACCCACGGTGCGGAGATATGCGTCACGGTCTACAGGGACCCAAACTTCGCTGATAAAGTACGGATCGCCGGGGGTATCGGCGTGGGAACAGTGACCCGCCCAGGTGTCGGGATCGAGGTAGGCGAACCGGCCGTCACCCGGGTGCCCCGGCGCATGATAATCGACTCTGTGAACGAAGCGGCCACGACCCACGGCCTTCCGTCCGAAACCGGCTTAGTCGTGGAGATCTCCGTTCCCAACGGCGAAGAGATCGCGGAAAAGACCACCAACTCACGCCTGGGAATCCTGGGAGGGATATCCATCCTGGGCAGCACCGGCGTGGTCCAGCCCTTTTCCACCGCGGCATGGCGGGCCAGCGCGAACATGGCCATAGACGTAGCGGCGACCAACGACTTGTCCCACTTGGTGCTTTCCACCGGCACGCAGAGCGAGATCTTCACCAAAAAAGTATTGGACCTGCCGGACATGGCTTACATCGAGGCCGGCATCTTCAGCGGACCGTCGTTGAAACGTTGCGTCATGCGTAACGTCCAACGGGCAACCCACGCTGGAATGGTCGGCAAACTCTCAAAAATGGCTCAAGGATACTTCGTGACCCACGTGGCCGGGAACCGGGTGGACACCACCTTCCTGGCTGCCCTGGCCTCCCAATGCGGTGCGACCGATGAGGTTCAAGAAGAGATACGCCAAGCCGCCAGCGCCCGCCACTTTCAGGAACTTGCGCTGGCCAACGGTCTGAACTCGGTATTTACCTTGATGTGCGAGATGGTCTGCGAAGAAAGCCATAAGCTACTTGGCGACGACGCCAATAAACTCATCGTCGATAGCCTGTGCTTCGATTTCGACGGCGCACTCTTGGGCCAGGCTTCCACGTCGCCCCAGGGCCTTCCGCTGATCGCCACCGCCGGAAGCCAGACCAATGGTTGAGAAATTGCAGGCGGCTTCGCAACGGGCATTGGGCCTTCCCGACGATGCTTTCGAGCAACGGCGCCCGCTGCAGGGGCAGATCACCAAGCGGGAAGTGCGCGCGGTCAGCCTCTATTCCCTGGGTCTCCGGCCCGGCAGCGTGGTTTGGGACATCGGAGCCGGCACCGGGTCTATCTCTGTCGAAGCGTCTATAATCGCCCGGGAAGGCACTGTCTACGCCGTGGAGCGTGACGAAGAGAGCTTGCCGCTGCTCCGGCGTAACGTGGAGCAGTGGGGCTCAAAGAACGTTCATATCATCGCCGGAGAAGCGCCGGACGCACTGGTGGAATTGCCTGACCCAGACGCGGTGTTCGTGGGAGGCAGCGGCGGAAGCCTGGCGGAGATATTAGACGTGGCGATAAAGCGGCTGCGAGCAGGCGGCCGCATCGTGGTTAACCTGGCTGCCTTGGAACGCACAAATGAAGTATACCAACGCTTCAAGTCGTCGGGTTTTGTTGCCGACATGGTTATGGTGAACTCGTCCAGAGGAAAAGATATGCCCGACGGGACGGTCCGTTTGGAGGCCCTTAACCCGGTCTTCGTGGTGACCGCCCGGCGAGAAGGATAGCTCGATGAGCACGACGGGAAATAGCACCAACTTCGGGCGCTTCTACGGAGTGGGCGTGGGTCCCGGCGACCCGGAGTTGCTCACGTTGAAAGCCCTACGGGTTCTCCAAGAGGTGCCGGTGATATGTACACCTCGCTCGGAGTCCAGCCAGGAAAGCTATGCCTTGGACATCGTGCGGGATTACCTGGACGAGAAAAAACAGGAAATCATCCGGATTCCGTTCCCCATCGACGACGAAGCGGGAGCCGCGGCGGTCTGGCGGAACGCCGCCGACACCATCGGTGGCCACCTCAAACAAGGAAAGGACGTGGCGTTTATCACCGAAGGCGATCCCATGCTGTACAGCACCTTTTCTTACGTGTTGGACAGCATCAAGTCGGGATACCCTGAGGTTACCGTGGAGATCATTCCCGGCGTGTCCTCCGTCATGGCGGCGGCAGCCAGCGCCGGAGTTCCCCTGGTCACCCACGGCCAGAGATTGGTGATCCTGCCCGCCGTCTACGGGATCGACGACCTATCCGAAGCCATCGCCAACTACGACACCATCATCCTCATGAAGGTTAACCGCACCCTGCTACAAGCGCTGGCTAATCTGGAGCAACTGGGCTTGGCCGGAAAGGGCATATACGTACGCCGTGCCAGCACCGCCCGGGAAGAGGTGGTCAGGGACCTTAGCACGCTCTCCGAGGAAGACCTGGACTATTTCTCCCTTCTGATAATCAAGAGGTAAAAGAATGGCTCAAAGCCAAGGCAAGGTATATATAGTTGGCGGCGGCCCCGGCGACCCGGAGTTGTTGACGTTAAAAGCCAAATCGGTGATCGAGTCCGCCGATGTAATCATATACGCCGACTCCCTGGTCCATCCTTCCATCGTGGATTTCGCCAAGCCCGGCGCCGAGGTCCATGGCAGCAAGACTCTGAACCTGAGCGAAATCATGGAGTTGACATTGGAATCGGTTCGCCAGGGGAAGACCGTGGCTCGCATCCAGAGCGGCGACCCTTCAATCTACGGGGCCGTCCTGGAACAGATGCGAATCTTGGAAGAGGCCCAGGTAGATTACGAAATCATACCGGGGGTAAGCGCGGCCTTCGCGGCGGCCGCCCGGCTGAAAGTCGAATTGACCATACCCGGCGGGTCCCAGACGGTGATCATGACCCGGGCACAAGGCCGTGTCTCCATGCCACCCGGAGAACAACTGAAAGACCTGGCGGCTCATGGTTCCACGCTAGTCATATTTTTAAGTATCACGCGGATGTTCACCGTGGTGCGCCAGTTATTAGAAGCGGGTTACACTGAATCCACTCCGGTGGCTGTTGTCTACCGGGTGGGTTGGCCGGACGAAAAGATTATTCGGGGCACCCTTAGCGACATTGCCGCCAAGGTCAGGGATGCCAAGATCACCTTGCAGGCTCTAATCATGGTTGGCGAAGCGATGGACCCGGCCCTGCTTCATCACGTCCCCACTGCGGCCAACGGCGTCTCGTCGTCCCACCTCTATGCCAGCGACTACACCCACCTCTACCGCCGGGCCGAGGCGGAGTCTTCCGATGTGGAGGAGGGCTCCAGCGGCGGCGGGCAGTGAACACCAGGCCATGACCGATACCGCCATCGTCGCTATTTCCCGCAACGGCGCAGAGCTGGCCCGTAGGGTTGCCACCGAATTGGGCGGCGGCTCGACCCTTTATCTGGACCGGCGCTTTTTGGTTGAGGAAGATAACGCAGTAGCTTTCGACCTGCCGGCCCGCCCTCTGGTTCAAAGTGTTTTCCAAGAGTGCCGGCGATTAGTGCTTTTCATGCCCGTGGGGGCAGCGGTCAGGCTGCTGGCGCCATGCCTAGATCACAAGCACCGTGACCCTGCCGTTGTTTGCGTCGACGACGCCGGGCGGTTCGCCGTGAGCCTGCTTTCGGGACACCTGGGCGGGGCTGACAAGCTGGCTCAAGAAGTAGCCTCCATCCTGGACGCTTCTCCCGTCGTAACCTCGGCATCCCACGTGACCGGACGCCTGGCCGTGGACTTACTTGGTCAGGAATTCGGCTGGCAGATAGAAGCGGACCCGCTGACTGTCACAAGAGCCAGCGCCATCTCCATAAACGGAGAGCCGGTGGGTATATATCAGGAGGCCGGGGAGACCGGCTGGTGGCCTTCCGGCCAGCCGTTGCCAGACAACGTCGAGGTGTACCGATCTTTACAGTCTTTGGCTGAATCCCCATGCGCCGCCGCGCTGGTAATCACCGACCTGGCGGCCCAGGATCATTCCAGCGAAAAGACCTATTCCGATGCCTTGCCCGGCAAATTCGTCGTGGTATATCGGCCTCGTAGCTTGGCGGTTGGCCTGGGGTGCCGCCGTGGCGTCCCCATGGAACATCTAGAGCACCTGATCGACACTACATTCCGCGATAACAACCTGGCTAAGGCCAGCATCAACTGCATCGCCACCGCCGAGTTAAAGCGCGACGAAGTAGGCATCGGACAGATGGCGGCCAAGCTCCAAGTGCCGGTCCACTGCTACGGCGAATCAGATCTGAACTCCATGTTCCCTCCTGAAGGCTCTGAACTGGGTCCAACACCCTCCCCAGAACCTCACAGATTGTTGGGAATCTGGGGCGTATGCGAACCCGCCGCCCTATTGGCTTCATCCGCAACCGAACTATTAGTCACCAAAACCAAAACCGACCGCGCAACCGTCGCCGTTGCCCGAATGTTCTACGGCGCTGATAAGTCTTGATTAGCCACAGAAACACAGAGATCACAGAGTTAAATAAAATTACGGAAAGGATCATAGGTTGTGGGATAGAAGTGCACCGGCATTTGGGGCCGGGACTTCTCGAGAGCGCCTACGAGGCAGCCCTATGTGTCGAGTTGGGTCTCCAAGGGCTTCAGTATCAACGACAGGTGCCGATACCACTCACCTACAAAGGGGAACAGATTGGTGATTACCGGATCGAACTCGTCGTGGAAGATACGGTGGTGGTGGAAATTAAAAGTGTCGAACGTCACGATCCCCTCTTCGAGGCCCAAGTGTTAACCTACCTAAAGATCACCGGCAAGAAAATTGGTCTCTTAATGAACTTTAACTCAAGGTTGCTAACAAATGGCATCAAACGGCTCATCTTCTAAACCCTCCGTGCCTCTGTGTCTCTGTGGCTAACGACAACAAACAAGGCAAGCTGTTTCTTGTTGGCCTAGGACCCGGCGAGGCTGAGTACTTGACGGGTGCGGCCATGTCGGCCCTGGAGGAATCGGACGTCGTTGTCGGGTTCCGTGCGTATATCGAACAGGCCGGAGACTTGCTAGCTGGCAAGGAACTCGTCTCCATGGAATTGGGCCAGGAGATTGAGCGGGCGTCCAAGGCCGTGGAGTTGGCTTACGCGGGTCGGGTGGTGTCGGTGGTGTCTTCGGGAGACGCCGGCATCTACGGCATGTCCGGCCCGGTGTTCCAAGTGCTAAATGGTTTGGATTGGGACGGGATCAACCCTCAAGTGGAAACGGTGCCCGGCATCTCCGCCATGCAGGCCGCCGCCGCCTTGCTGGGCGCGCCCTTGATGCAGGACTTCTGCGCCATCAGTCTCAGCGACCTGCTGACCCCATGGACGGCCATCGAACAACGGCTGAAGGCGGCAGCCCAGGGAGATTTCGTCGTCGCCCTATACAACCCCCGAAGCCGGACCCGCCAATGGCAACTGATGGAGGCCCGGCGCATACTTCTTGAGCATCGCTCTGGTAAAACCCCAGTCGGCGTCGTCAAGGACGCTTTTCGGCCGGGGCAACAGGTGACTATCACCGACCTGGAAGGGCTGGAAGGGATCGCCGAGGACATCAACATGGTCACCACCGTGGTCATCGGAAACTCCACCACCTACCTGCTGCAGGGGCACATGGCAACCCCCAGGGGATACCGGGACAAGTAGAGCGAGCGTCTTTTCCGTGTCCTAGACCTTGCCACCCAGCCTGATGTAGCCATCGGTGCATTTTCGCCTCAGACAATCCATCCTAGTCCCACGCCATCCAGGCCACCCTCTCGGCAGATCAGGTCGGTCCGGAGGTGCGTCTTAAAATCCCGCATATTAAGGCATTCCTCAAATCCCAGACTCCACTCCCACAATACCCGCGTCTAACCAGGATTTAAGTAACCTGGTTTCCTTTGGTTATCTATCTCGCATGGTATTACTGGGCTCGTACGTCCGCGCCCGGAATCACTCCCCGGTAATAAGCCGGTAATTCAACAGTAATTCCCCGGTAACGCTGGGTATCGTTTAATAGGTTTACAAGTTAGAGCAGCCGAACGGAACAAGATACAGGAGGAACGACAATGGTTAACACAAACAAGTTGGTCACAGGTCTTATCGCTGGCGCCGCTTTGGGCGCGGTTGCCGGCCTATTATTCGCGCCCAAACCCGGTAAACAGTCTCGGCAGATCGTGGCGGCCCGAGCCGACGAGCTTCGCAACAAGGCCGACGGGATTCGCGACAAGGCCGCCGGTTACGTAGACGCCATGCGCTCCCGGAGACAGAGCAAGGAAAATCAACCCGTGTTGGCCGAGGCTACCAACGGCCATGTGAATGGAACGGTATAAGAAATCTTTGCCTAGGTCCGAACGAAGACTACATTCTCCCGTGCCGGGGTGATTCCCCTTCCCCCGGCACGGTCCATTTACCAGTCCGGCTGCTCCTTCAACCTAACAGCACTCGCCGATCTGCCCACATTCTCAGCCGCGACCGGCGGCATTCCAAATCCGACGGAACCACTCCCCATCTCTGATCACAGCGTAAGCCGCGCTCTCGATGTCAACCGCGAACAGGTGGAACTCCGGCTCTTCCGGCTTGAATCCGATCTTCTCATGAAGCGCCTCACTGTAGAGACGCCGCTCTTCCAGATCCCGGATCTCCAGACCACGTCCATACAGCTTAAACCCTCCCTCACTGCCGTGCCGGTCCGAAACCGTGCTGTGCACGGTGCACCGTGGATCGCGCAGAAGGTCCAGCGCCTTGCGCGACTGCCACATCATCCCCAGGTAGAGACGCCCCATAGTCAAGAGCGGTTCCACCGGCGAGATGCGCGGGAAACCGTTTTTTCTCAGGGTACCCAATAGCACCAACCCGGTTGCCTCCATGCGCTCTTCGCCCAAGGCCGTTAATTCTGGATCAGCGCGTTTGAATTCTTCCCAATCCACTCTATTCGTTCTTAGGGCACTCCCAGTTTTCAAGACAAATTATATTCCAAATCGAATCTAAGCAGACACGGCCTTAGGTAGGATGACCAATACACACCGGCACTGGAACCCTCTATCCATTCCAACTATACTGGCCCCATGTCACAGCCTTCGTCTCAATCAAGTTCCCGTGCCTCCTCCGGCGTCTTCGTTGGCCGGCAGAGAGAGATGGGTGAGCTAAGGGCGGCCTTGGAAGAATCCCTGGCCGGGCGCGGGCAAATGGTGATGCTGGTGGGTGAGCCGGGCATCGGCAAAACTCGAACAGCCCAAGAGTTGACTACCTACGCCGAAACCCAAGGAGCCCGAGTCCTTTGGGGCCGGTGCTACGAAGAAGAGGGGGCGCCCCCCTACTGGCGGTGGATCCAGTCCATCGGCTCTTTCATCAGCGAACAAGACCCTGACCAGCTAAGTTCGGCGATGGGACCCGGCGCGTCCCACATCGCTGAATTGATTCCCGGCTTACGGGAAAAGCTGCCCGATCTTACAGACCCGCCTGCGTTGGAGCCCGAGCCGGCCCGGTTCCGTCTCTTCGACTCCGTCACCACCTTCTTGAAAAATGCCTCCCAGTCTCAACCGCTGGTAATCGTCCTGGACGACTTGCATTGGGGCGACCACGCCTCTCTGCTTTTGCTGGAATTCCTGGCTCGTGGCATGGCGGCTAGCAACCTGCTGCTGGTGGGTACCTACCGTGACGTAGAGGTGTCGCGGCAGCACCCATTATCGCAGACGTTGGGCAGCCTCATGCGCGAGCAACTGTTCCGACGGATCCAGCTTGGTGGCTTAACGCAGCAGGAAGTGAGCGAATTTGCCGAGCTCAGCGCCGGAGTTGCTCTACCCGATAACGCTTTGGACTTGGTGCACCGGCGCACCGAAGGAAACCCGCTGTTCGTTAACGAAATAGTACGGTTGCTCAGCCAGGGAGAAGTGGCCACGGACCCAGGCTGGGCCGCAATGGTTCCAGAAGGCATCCGGGACGCGATAGGCAGGCGGCTGAACCGGTTGTCCAGCGAGTGCAACCGTGTACTTACGACTGCCGCAGTGGTTGGTAGACAGTTCAATCTTGATCTGCTTGAGGAATTGAGCAGTGATTTTAGCGAAGATCAATTGTTGGAATTGCTGGATGAAGCTCTTAAAGCAGGAGTTCTAGAAGAGGTCCGCATGGGAGCAGAGCGGTTTCAATTTCAACATGCTTTGATACAAGAGACGTTGGTCAGCGAGATATCTGCCGCCCGGCAAGTGCGTCTGCACGCCAGGATCGGCGTGGCATTGGAAGAGCTGTATGGCGCCGAAGTTGAAACCCATGCCGCCGAGCTGGCCCACCATTTCGCTGAGGCCGAGCCGGTGCTGGGCACCGAAAAGTTGGTGCGTTATTCCCTTGCCGCCGGGGAGCAGGCTTTGGCCGCGTACGCTTGGGAGGAAGCTCTATTTGTATTCGATCGTGCGCTGGCTGCCAAGGAAGGACAGCCGGTGGATGACGACTCAGCGGCGCTCCTGTTCGGGTTAGGCCGCTCCCAGGCAGCGATGCTAGACAACCAGACCAGAATCGAGGCGTATTCCAACATGAAGAGCGCCTTTGATTTTTATGTTGATGCGGGGAATGTGGAGCAGGCGGTGGCCATCGCCTGCTCCAACACTTTTCCGGCTTGGCACTAAGCGGAGGATTGCAACACCAGGTCCGCGCCCGTGCCTTAAGTCTTGTGCCTAAGGACTCCATATCGGCAGGACAGCTTCTGTGCCATTACGCCTTTGATATCTATCACGAAACGGCCGACTACACCGGCGCTGTTGAATCCTTCGACCGGGCCATTGCCATCGCCCGGCTTGAGGGTAACACGGCTTTGGAAGCGCAAACTTTGAGTATGGCTTCCCATGTGGAGTCGGACGTAATTCACTGGGAGGAGAGCCTAGAGAAAAGCCTGCAAGCCATTTCTCTGTTAACCCAAGGAGAAAATCCTGAAGCCGATAACTGGGCGAGGCTTTCCGCCTTTGAATCTCTTAGGGCCATGGGTGACTTTGATGGCGCCCGGCGGCATGCAGAGGCCATGTTGGTCTCAGTTGAGCGTGTTCCTCGGAGGCAGCGGGCAAGAGCTTTCTATGCCAATGTGATATCTGCCTACCGCCGAGGCGATTGGACTGCCGCCCGCGCGCTTAGTGATCGCGGATTGGAAGTTGGTCAAACGTTCCCGCAACTCCTTGGTTGCCGGGCCCAGTTGGAATTTGAGATTGGCAACTTCGAGCAGGGATCAACCTACCTGGAAACACTGATCCAGGCAATGAATCAAAGCGCCTCCGTGACTCCCCAGCCATTTGCCGTTGCGGCATTGGTGATTGCGTCAGTAGCCCGGATCACCGGCGTCACGGACCGCTTCGAGGCCGCTGAAGCCGCCGCTGGTATTATTCTTTCGTCCCCTTTCGACATCCCCCGTTTCACCCTAGCCGCCAGGGTAGGCTTAGGGATGATGGCCGTGCAGCGAGGGGATGTTGATGCCGCGGCGGAGCAATATGCTGCGCTATACGAGGTGAGGGACACGTTCCTGATAGTCTTGGACATGGCCAGCGTGCAACGCCGGTTGGGACTCCTGGCCCAAACCATGGGCAATCTGGACGTGGCAGCCGGACACTTTGAGGAGGCTCTGGACTGCTGCCGCAAAACAGACTACCGTCCCGAGTTGGCCTGGACCTGCTGCGACTACGCCGACGCGTTATGTCAACGAGGCGGACCCGGTGACCGCGAGAGGGCAGCCGTTCTCCTGGACGAATCGGTGGCTATCTCTACAGAGTTGGGTATGCCGCCTTTGATGGAGCGAGCGCAGTCCCGCCGGCAAGCGATCGAAACTCAACCGGCGGCCCCGTCCACCTACCCCGCCGGACTGACCCAGCGGGAGGTTGAGGTCCTGCGGCTCCTGGCCCTGGGCAGGAACAACCGGGAGGTCGCCGAAGAACTGGTCATAAGCCTCCGCACCGTGGCCCACCACGTCACCAGCATCCTCACCAAAACAGGCGCCGCCAACCGCACGGAAGCGGCAGCCTACGCAGCCCGGCAAGGCCTGGTGTCCTGGTAGATACCCGCCCCAGTCCCGTCAGCGTCCATCGTCTCAGCGGTCCCAGCCTCCCCAATCCCGAGTGATATGGGACATTGTTCCCATGCCGCCTCTCCGGTCTTTCTTGACGGCTTGTCAGTTGTTCCCATGCGACTCCCCAAACCCTGCTTCTTCCGAATTTTGAAGTTGGGAACTCCTTACGATGTCGTCCTTCGCCTCCCTGTCTAACATGCTGAACAAGCAAGTTAAACAAAACGGGGAGACGAGAAAATGACAACACTAACAGTCAACAATATTTTTGGAATCCCGGCAATCGAGGATCTAAGGGTCACCAGCCAACAAGATGCTGACGAAGTAGTAGCAGCCGTCGACTCCATTGAGATCCCCATATTGGCCGACGGGCTTTTCTTCGCGGTTGCAACGCTCATCTCGCGTTTCGTCGAACGGGTTTTTGGCCCAGCAGATAACTATACGAACTTAGAAGACATCCCAGACTACTACTTCCCCCCTAGTTGCTGTGACTAGAACTCGGGCTCGGCGCCAACCGGTCTCTTCGCGATAAACGAGAAATTAAGGAGATAACTATGTCCACCACCATGAATGCCGGCCCGGAGACCATTAACCGCATCGCCGACGGCGCTTATCCCGCCCTGGCCATGCTGGCGGGGATGCAGCTTGACCTGTTTACTCCTCTGGAACGCGGACCGATGACCGCAGAAGAGATCGCCCAGGCTATCGAAGTCGACTCGGCCAAACTGAAGCCGCTGCTCTACGCCCTGGTATCAGCAAACCTCCTAACAGTGGATGGAGACTGGTTCGCCAACACAGCCGAATCGGCCCATTTCCTGGTCACAGGAAAGCCTGATTACATTGGGCATCGCCACGCCAACATGGCTCGCCGTTGGAAGTCGATCCTCCACACGGCCGAGTCGATATTGGAGGGCGAAGCTCAAGCCAAGCTCGACTTCTCCGACATCGGCGAAGATGAACTTGAAGTATTTGCCATGGGCATGCATCAAGAAACGCTTAACGCGGGGCGGGACCTGGTGGCCAGGTTCGAATTTTCTAACCATCGCAACTTGATGGACGTTGGCGGCGGCACCGGCGGCATGTCCTTCGCCGAGGTGGAGGCTCAACCACATATCCGGGCAACGATAGCGGACCTTCCGGCGATGACGCCGATCACAAAACGCTCCGTCAGGGAGGCCGGTTTCTCAGAGCGGGTCCAAGTGGTGACCGCCGATCTCGTAGAGGGGACCTTGGACGGCTCTTATGACGCCGTCATCATGAAGAGCTTCATTCAAGTCCTTAACCCTGACCAGGCTCGCCGGGCGTTGGCGAATATCCATCGAGTTACCGAACCGGGCGGCACGGTTTACATCCTGGGCGCGGTTCTAGACGAATCGCGGCTTTCACCCCCAGAGGCCGTGGCATCCAGCCTGAACTTCCTGAATATCTACGACGGGGGTCAGTCCTATACCGAAGGAGAATACCGGGATTGGCTGACCGAGGCGGGATTGGTGGATGTTGAGCGGGTGGTGACTTCCAGCGGAAGCAGCATCGTAACCGCCCGAAAGCCCAGTCAAACGAGGGGTTAAATCATGACCTCCTGCCGCCGGCTTGGATGCATGCGGCAGGAGGCTTGATCCGTTTCAGAGCGTGGGAAGGCGTGCGAGTTTCCGGAGTCAGGACTCCAGAAAGGCCTTCAGTTTCGTCCAGTAGTAGGTCTGCCAGCCTTGAGAAATGTCCTCGTAACTGGCCTCCGGAACGCCGGTTTAGACAAAGGTCAATCGAGTCTCCCCGTCAACTTCCTCAAGAGCGAAGGTCGCTTCAGAGTAATGGTCAGGCGGCCATCCCTCATCCGACCCGCGCCAAGCCTGAACGATCTTGGCATCCGGTATTAACTCAGTGGTGGTACCGGAAAGGGCGCCGCCGTAGGCAGTGAACGAGCCACCGATCTCCCGGCTGATGTCAGCCGGAGCCCCGGTGAATTGGGAGTGTTTTTCTGAGTCCATCAGCGCCTCATAAACATCATGGGGATTGGCTTTGATGGTTACCGTTTGTTCGATGGTCTTGGTAATTACCATTGGTCATCTCCAATGGGACCCGGCCGGGTTACAGTGGACCGGGCTCCCGCACGAATAGGTGAACTACTCCACCAATTTGGCCAGATTCTCCAGACAACCGTTCCAGCCTTGGTTGTGCTCATCGCGCATGTGAGCGTCGGCGAAGAATTCGTGGGTTAGCACGACCTCAGTTTTATCGCCGGCGTCGTGAAAAAGCACCGTGACCAGGGTTTCCCCACCGCCCATAGCCGATTCTCGTTCCGGCTCGGACCCAGAGTCGTCTCCTTGTCCGTGAGACTCCCAATTCCAGGTATAGACCAACTTCTCGGGATGCACCACTTCCTTGTATACGCCGCCAACGACGTATGGCTGGTCTTGATCGGGAGCTAACATCCCCAACCGGTATTTGCCTCCGACCCTAAGGTCTACTTCGGCGATCGGCGTAGTGAAGCCGGGTCCGGCGGCCCACCAACGGGACAAACTTTCCGGTTGGGTCCAGGCTTGAAATACCAGCTCTCTTGGAGCGTTAAAGGTCCTGCTGATCTGCAGAATCGTCTCAGATACCGTTTCTCGCTGCGTCATCTGGGTGGTCCTCCTTTTCCTTTTCTTCGCTTTGCATCTGCTCGATACAGTCGGCCAGTGAATCGAGTTGCTCTTCCCAAACAATCCGGTACCGGCCGACCCAATCGGAGGCCTCCTTCATGGGGCCGGCGTCCATCCGGCACCGGCGTACCCGGCCATCCTTCTCTTGAGTCAAAAGGCCCGCCTTTTCCAGCACTCGGAGATGTTTCGACACGGCGGGAAGAGACATGTCGAAGGGCTCGGCCAGGGAAGTTACCGAGGACTCTCCCCCGATCAAGCGCTCTAGGATCGACCGCCGGGTCGGGTCGGCAAGCGCGCCGAATGTCGCGTCAAGGGTATTGTTTAAATACTTAACCATTTGGTTAAATATAGGGGCCGATCGACGGGTTGTCAACCCGCCGATCAGAACCTCGACATTTCCCTACTTCGCGGCCAATAGACGTTCGGATAGCAAAACGGCGTTGTCAGCAACGGTGGAAGAGAGGTTCGACCAGAAGATGCTAAATAGGGTAAAGCCGGATCTGGAGGAAGTGTCCTGGCAGTCCAGTGCGCCCCCGGAACAAGGCTCCCGGGAAACCTTCAGACGGAAAGCCGATTAATCCCGTCGAAGGCCGCTGTTTTGTAACATTCAGCAAGGGTAGGATAGTTAAAAACCGTGTCTAAAAAGTAGTCCACCTTGCCACCGTAGGCCAGGACGGCTTGACCTATATGGACCAGCTCGCTGGCGCCTTCGCCAATGATGTGCACGCCCAAGAGCGCGTGTGTTTCAAGATGAAAAATTAACTTGAGCAATCCAGTGCGGTCGCCGATAATCTGACCGCGTGCGATCTCCCGATACTGGGCCTTGCCAACCTCGTAAGGAACGTCCTGCTTTGTCAGCTCCTCTTCGTTCAATCCGACGGTGGATATTTCCGGTATTGTAAAGATACCGTAGGGGAAGAGTTCCGGCATTAGATTGGTCTCAATGCTGAAGGCATGACAAGCCGCGATCCGGCCCTGTTCCATGGAAGTAGAAGCCAGACTGGGAAAGCCAACTACGTCACCGGCGGCGTAAATATTCGGCGTATCGGTTTGAAAGAAGCCGTTGACGCTGATGCGGCCCCTGTCATCCGGTTCCAGTCCCGCGGCAGGCAAGTTAAGGCCGTTCGTCGACCCGGTACGGCCGATACTGTAGAGGGCCTTCTCGCTAACTATCTGCTTACCGCTGGCCAGGTGAATCCGTACCCTATCCCCTTTTCCGTCGTCTATCGCCTCGATACTTTCGACCTCCTCGCCTAAGCGGAGGATAACGCGGTTTTGCCGCATGTGGTACACCAGCGATTCCACGATCTCCGAGTCGACGAAGGTCAACATTCGGGGGTATTTATCTATCAACGTGACCCGGACTCCCAGGGTGGCGAAGATACTAGTGAATTCGCACCCGATGACCCCAGCTCCAACGACGGTGAGCGTACGAGGGAGACGGTCCAGATCCAAGATGTCGTCGCTGGTGAAAATCTGTATTCCGTCGATGGGAATATTGTCCGGTCTGGTGGCTGACGTACCGGTGGCGATTACGATCTTGTCGGCCGTCACGTCACGATGGCCTCTGCCGTCGCTGTAGATAAGATGGAGTGAATGAGGGTCGATAAACGAGGCTTCCGCAGCCAGCAGCTCCACCCGGTTTCGCAATATCTGATTCAGGGTAACGTCAACTTCGTGACGAGTGACGTAATCGGTCCGTACAAGCAGGTCCGCAAGCCGGACATCCCTTTTAACGACGTAGGCATCACCATACAGCCCCCGCTCCCGGTACCCTGATAGGTACAGCACTGCCTCCCGGAGCGTCTTGCTGGGGATGGTGCCCACGTTCACCGCCGCCCCGCCGACCGTCTCGTTTCGCTCGACGATAGCCACCCGCTTGTCCAGCTTGGCCGCCTGAATAGCTGCCCGCTGGCCCGCCGGGCCGGAGCCGATAACGAGCATGTCATAGTCGTAGTCAGCCATATAACAAAGGTTCTCTCCGCGCCTCCAAGTTCACACCTAATGTTCTATAACAACATATAAAGACAACTTGCGATGTCAACTCGAATTCTACCGCTCTAAAGACGAAAACTATCCGATGTTCATCTGTTTTAGGGAATCTCACCAACGGAATCTTTAAAATGGATGAATCCAGCTTTTGGGTAAAATCAGCCTAAGCGAATGCCCGAATGGACCTCGCCCAACTCTCGCCATTCGCCCCACGGCGGGTCGGTAGCCGCGCGAAGTAAAGCCGGCGGACGTCAGCGGCGGTCGGCGATGCTACAATGGCCGAACGACTGCCGACTACAACTTTCGGAGGTTTCCATGGATTTTGGCGCGATGATGTTCTCCACCGACTATTCGATCCGGCCCGACGACCTGGCCCGTTTGTTGGAGGACCGGGGGTTCGAGTCCATGTGGGTGCCGGAACACTCCCATATCCCAGCCGAGAGGAGCAGCCCTTGGCCGGGAGGAGGCGACCTGCCTCAAGACTACTGGCACACCTATGATCCTTTCGTGGCCCTGACTGCCGCCGCCGCGGTCACCACCGATCTGAAGCTAGGGACCGGAATCTGCCTGGTGATCGAGCGGGACCCAATCATGTTGGCGAAAGAAGTCGCCAGCGTAGACCGGTTGTCAGGCGGACGTTTCATCTTCGGTATCGGTGGTGGCTGGAACCGGGAGGAGATGGCGAATCACGGCACCAGGTTCCGCAGCCGCTGGCGGTTGCTCCGGGAACGGATCCTGGCTATGAAGGAGATCTGGACTCAGGAAGAGGCGGAATTCCATGGTGAGTTTGTAAACTTCGACAAGATGTGGGCTTATCCCAAACCCGTGCAACGCCCTCACCCACCCATACTGATGGGAGGCGACGGGGCGACCACCTTCGACCGTGTCGTCGAGTTCTGTGACGGCTGGATGCCCATCAGCGGCCGGTCCAGCGAAGGAACAAGCCTGCAAGAGAAGATAGTCTTGCTGCGAAGGCAGGCCGAGGAGGCGGGGCGGGACCCGGCCTCGATCAACATCACAACCTTCGGGGCCCGTCCGGAACCAGATGCCATAGCCAGGTTAAAGGCCGCAGGGGTGGACCGGGCCATCTTCGGGTTGCCCTCGACCGAGCGTGACACCGTGGTGCCCATCATCGACGAGTGCGCCAAATTGATCTAGTCCGCGCCCCGCCAACCAGTCTCTTACCCCATCGTCGAAAGCACTTCTTTCGTTATCCTGTATCTTAACGGCTCGCCTGACTCCCAAGCCTGAAATTCCTCGATCATACAATCGGCCATCCTAACCACCTCGTCCCCAACGGACCCACCGATGTGGGGGCTTATCCAAACGTTGGGCAGCTTCCACAGTTCGGAGTCAGCGTCTGGGGGTTCCGGATAGGTCACGTCGAGGAGGGCAGTGAGGTCCGGGCGATTCTTGAGGGTTTCTATCAAGCCGGCTTCCGACACTTGAGGCCCCTGCCGGTGTTAATGAAGGTGGCGCCCTCTCTCATGCTGTCGAACAAAGACCCGGTGAGGACCTCTTTGGTGGACGGTAGGTCCGGTATGTGGTTGCTTACGATATAGGACCGCCGAAAGAGTTCTTCCAGTGAAACGATCTCCACACCAAGCTCCGCCGCTTGCTCCTCGCTAAGGTACGGGTCGTTCGCGATGACCCGAAAGCTAAAGCCTTGGAGCAAGGCGCTCAACCGCGCCCCGATCATGCCCATCCCGATAAGCCCTATCGTTTCGCCGTTGACGCCCGGCCGATGGAACGTCTTGGCCTTGCCGTGGTCATGAGTTTCGTGATAATCACGTATCGCGCAGTAATACCCGCGGCAAGAAAGAAGAATCTGCGCCAGGGCCATCTCCGCCACGGGAATCGCATTCATGTCCCAAGCACCGACAAGCATGATGCCGTGATCGACTATCGGCTGAGCGAAGGCCCTCACGTTGCCGGCGGCGTAGAAGACCGCTTCAAGTTTTGGCATCTTCCCAAGCTGTTCGGCCGTCAAACGGGGCATTCCCCAAGTAGCGAAGATAACCTCCACGTCGGCCAGGCTGGAGACTTGCTCGTCAAAGTTTTTCGCGTTGATGACCTCTGGATAGAGGTCGGTCAACTTCTCGATGGTCTGCCTTCGCCCTTGACCAAAGACCTCGCCGTCCTTGATCGGATAGTCATAAAACAGCGCTGCTCTCTTAGGCATTTTTCACCCGGTGTAGAAGACGTTTGTTCCCCCGGTGTCTCCCGCCGAATTCTACTCGAACTCTAGATCCGCCCAAACGCCCATGTGGTCGGACGGCCATAGAGAATAGTCCTCGGGGCTGGGTTTGTTGAAGCACACGCCGCTGTCCTTCACCCGAAGGGGACCGGCAACCCAGATGTAGTCGATGCACCGGTCGAACCGCTCCCACTTCGGGTGGGATGATGTCCCGTTCTTTTCCTGTAATGGGGTGAATGCCGTGGGCTCGGTCTGGGTGGGCCTGAAATGGGCCGCCATCAAGGCAGCCGAGGCCATGTCCAGGGTTGCGTTAAAATCACCACAGACCACACGGGCGTCGACATCGTTCCTAGAGCTTACCCAATCAAGAAGTTGTTCCACCTGATACAGGCGTAGGGAGTCTTCCCCCTCAGACCGGTAGAGATGAGTCACGTAGAGGTCTACTAGGCGGTCTTCTATCTCAACCCGGGCGACCAGGGCCACGGCGTCGCGGGCTCGATAGTCCAGATTGGCCGTTTCCCTTACCGGGAACCTGGTCAAGAGACCTTCTCCATCGACAACAGAGAGGCCGTTAACTTTCGACTGCTGGATCAGATTATATTCGAGACCGCAGTGTTCCTTAGCGGCATGTTGGAGGTAGCGGCCGGTTTGCCGCGGAAGGCAGATCTCGTTGATGGCAAACACATCGGGCTTCAAGCCGCCCAATTCCTCAACGATCAACTCCCGCCGCTCGTCCCACCGTTTATGGTCCTGTTCCAGATTCAGTGTCGTGACTCTAAATCCCATAGCGCCTTCTACGTTTCAGATTGTTCAACATGCTTCGATCCCAAGCCCAGATTCTTCAGAGTTGTGTTCGACCCGCAATATACTCTCTTCTGGCGGTGCCTTCACTTCCCGGCGAATCGAGCGAATCTTCCTCTGTGATGGGCGAAGATCCGGTACCAAGGTTCCGCCAGGACGTATAGGGGCCAACGGGCAAAGAGTCTTGCGATCTGGCCGAGACGGCTCTCCGTTGCGCCGACGATCGTGAAGATGGCGCGCGCTCCCTGCCGGTGACCACTTTCGTCGTCTATCCAGTGGATCGTGTGCGTGCGGTCGAATTTTGACAGATCAGGAAGTAGTTCGGCCGACTCATTGCATTCATTACCAACGAACCGGATCCGTGAGCAATTGTCGCGATGCGCTACCCAGCGCCTAAACGCCTGTCACACCGCGCAATCGGAATCAAATATTACGACCGCCATTCATCACCGGCCTTTTCAAAGCTGTCGGCCCTCCAGACATCCAGTGGAGCTGCCCGCAGATCTACTTATCGATCGAAAAATATCCCTCAGGCGACGATGATAACGCTCTGGCTATGATCGACGCTTTCTGAGACCGCCACATCGCCAAACCTCTATCTAGGCGCGCACGCCCGGATGATCTGCATCGCTTCTTCTTTGGAGTTTTCTCCGGAAACCCGGGGCGAAATGATCGGCTGAGTGATTCCCGCACGGCGATACTCATCCAGCCGGCTCCTGGCTTGTTCGGCGCTACCCACCAGCGCGATGGAGTCGACGAGTTCGTCGGGGACCAATGATATGGCTTCCGCTTCATTGCCGTCATTCCAGGCACGGCGCACCGCTTGGAGTTCCTCGGTAAAGCCGGCGTCCTCCATCAATTTGCGGTACCTGGGGAACTTGGCGGCGTACCTGGCGATGTTGGTCTTCAGTCCTTCAATGGCCCCTTCGCCCGAGCTACCCACCGCGCAAGGCATCAGCGTAGCCACGTCTACCTCGCTGGGGTCGCGTCCGGCCCGTTTCGCCCCCTCCGCCACGTGATACGCCGCAGTCGCGGCATGCTCCAGGGTGCACCAGGTCATCAGTGCGCCTTGGGCGATCTCCCCGCAGACCTCCAGCATTTTAGGGAAAACGGCAGCCACATAGATAGGTATCTCCCTTCGCAAGGGCTCAAACCAAAAGTCGAAGTTTTCTATGTCGTAGACGCTGCCCTGATAGGACACCTCGCCCTTCTGCAGCAACTCCCGAACGATCTCAACGCACTCCCGCAACCGAGGCACCGCCTTTTCGAACACCAACCCGTGCTCCGGCTCAACCTGAACCTTGTGGCTGGTCCCCAGTCCCAGCACGAACCTCCCCTGGGAAAAGTGGTCCACCGATGCCGCAGCCATTGCGATGGTAGGGGCGCTGCGGACGAAAACGCTGGTGATGCTGGTGCCCAGCAAGATATTCTTGGTCCTGAGAGCGCAGGCGGTGAGAATCGAGAACTGATCGCCCCCATGCCCCTCGGCCATCCACGCCGATTCATAGCCCAACTCATCAGCAAGCTGGATACAGTCCACGATATCCGGCGGATTTAGACCACCCGAAAATGAAAGCCCAATACGTTCCATGAAATCACCTCGCCTGGGGTCAATCGCCCCGCCACCAACATGGGGCATGTTACGTCGGGGTGGGCGGCTTGTCTACCGGGTTCCTCTTACATCCAGGTGTGGTCATACCACCATGGTCTATAGTAGACTCGGTTTCAGGAAATCTTATAGTCGGAAAGCGGGTGGAAAAATATGGCGGACAACAATCATGAGGTCGCGGTATTCGCGGGGGGATGCTTCTGGTGCACCGAAGCGGTCTTTTCTCAACTTAAAGGCGTGCTGATGGTGGTTCCAGGCTATGCGGGTGGACATACGGAAAACCCCACGTATCGAGAAGTATGCACCGACAGTACCGGCCATGCGGAAGCGATAAGGATCCAGTTCGACTCGGATCAGATTCCCTATCAACGCTTGCTCGAAGTATTCTTCGAAACCCACGACCCCACCACGTTGAACCAGCAAGGAGCTGACAGGGGTACCCACTATCGTTCGATGGTCCTGTATGCCGGCGACGCCCAGAAAGAGCAGGCGGAAGCATACATCAAGGAACTGGGTTCCTCCGGCTCATTGCGCAACCCCATCGTCACCGAGGTCGTGCCCCTGGAAGCCTTCTACGAGGCCGAGGAAGACCACAAAGATTTCTATAAGAACAATCCCGACGCGATGTATTGTCAGATCGTGATCAGGCCGAAGGTAGCAAAAGTCCGAGGGGAATTTGCCGAACTCTTGCGTTAACCTGCCAGAGTCACTTTAAAGGGGGCGGATATGCCATTTGCCGATCTAGGCGAGAAACGGATCTGGTACGAGATCAACGGCGAAGGCGAGCCATTGGTGCAGATCCCTGGCGGCGCTTTGGGATTGAAGAATTTCTCCAAGGTCACACCGGTCCTGTCCCGTCACTTCCGGGTGATCGATTACGATCTGGTAGGCACCGGAAAGAGCACGCCAACGCCGCCGGGATACAAAGTGCAGGACTGGACCAACGACCTGCGCGATCTGATGGACATTCTGGATATCCCGCAAGCCCATCTGCACGGGACATCCACCGGGGGCTTGGTCGCCTTGCAATTCGCGGCGCAACACCCGGAGCGGGTGAATAAATTGGCCCTGGTGGGAGTGGTGGCCAAGTACGATACGGCGCTTCGCCTTAACCGCAAACTCGCCAAAGCCCTGGCCGCCAACGTGGGCATGATCGCGGTCGCCGAACTGACGGCCCAGGCGGTGCTGACCTCAAACTTTCTGGACAGTCCCGAAGCTGGACCTTTACTGGACCAGATGCGGTCAACGTTTTGCGAGATTTCCCCGGAGACGTATATCGCGACCTCGGAAGCCTGTGACGACATCGACCTGGGGCCGGACCTGCCTAACATCACCGCCCCAACCCTGGTCATCAACGGCGAGTTCTCGGCCAACTCCCCCGTCGACACGGGCCCCCAAGGCATCGGCGGCCGGGGCATTGCGGACGGCGTTCAGAACGGGCGGTTGGTGGTCATCAAAGGCGCCAGGCATCTCGTGATGATGGAGCGGTTCGAAGAGGTATGCGACAACATCATTGAGTTCTTGAAGGGGTAGACCGGGCGGCCATTCCCGCGGATCCGACCCTACGACTCTACCACCACATCGTCATGTAAAAGGACGCCCCCGTTCAGGTAGGCCAGTGTTATCGGGTCGCGTTGAAGCGCCGCTTGGACCGCCTCGATGGGGGTGGTACTGGGAGTTCCGGGCACCATTATCCGGCGCGTTACCCCGCGGCGAGCCACCACACCCTCGGCGGCGTTGGACTGGGACTGCCCCCTGCCGCCGCGACCGGCCGCCAAATACAACTCCACACTCAGGCCATCTGCGTCTTCCCTCCCTTGGGGCAACAGACGGCTCAAAGTAGAAACGGTCGACGCTGCCCACCCAGCATGGCCCAAGGGAAACGGTGGCGGTACCCAGCCTTCGGAGCTATGTCCGCCAAGTATGGTCCAGCGGCTTGTCCGAGTTAGGTTTTGGCATTGAATGGAAATCTTGGCCTCGCCTTCGTGCTCCATCTTCCCTTCGTCGTCGTACTCCTTGGTGTCCAGAAGGTATCGGCCATGGACGGATCCAGTGGGTATGGTGGGTAGAGCACCGTCCAAAGGGGGAAGGGAATCCTGCAATGGAGAGGCCCAGGCCACCTCCCCATTGCTCCATCGAATCTCATCTTCGATCTCCATGGAACCCTTGGTTAGAGCCTGTCCGACCGGGCAATACCGGGAAGCCCGCTCAAGCCGGACCCGCTCAGACTCCGATATCCGGCCTTTCAGGGTGACCAGTTCCCTAACACCAAACCCGATCGCATTGGGAAGCTCAACCGCTTCCACCTCAAAATCGACCTTGATGTCTTCCAGGGCGATGTTGCCACGGTAGGCCACGCCTACCACCGTGACCGCGGTTCAAGCGGCCCAAGCCGCCACCGACAGGTATTGGGCAGGAGGCCCAACCATATCGAAGCCGGGGTTCGGGATACCGGTAATGAACGACCACGGCCCCCTGGCATCCGGTGCCGCGCCAACCACAGTGAGCACCGATTCTCTTCCAACGGTCCGGGCAACGATATCGGGATGGATCTGCTCTGCCATTCGACAAAGGCTCCTTTTTGTTATGAGCCGAGTCTATCGAGTGGGCGTGGGAATGGCAAGGGTCTGGGCATCAAGCGCAACTTTAGAGAAATAAAGATGATTTCCGCGACTGTCCATGGAATGCTCTATGATAGTCGTAGCTGGACTAAACCAGCCGTTAGGAAGTATTCGCCGCAGTTATATTTACCCTAGATCTCGTGCGCGAATACGATTGCCGCGCTGAGAGTCTGGGTGTTTTTTTGTACTTCCACGTCCGTTACTTTCCGGTTTCTCCCTTTCGAGGAAATGATATTACCTGCCGCCGGGAATCCTTGGTTCCGCAGCCAGCCAAGAAATTCCTTAGTGTGATCGTCGAACAATTTGTAATCCATTCTTTCCCGTTTACTCCCAACCATCGGATTGAACACCGCGATGGACTGCCCATACGACTGCATCGCGGCGATGTGGTGATCTACAATTCGGTTCAGACTTCACCCGGCTGGCCATGCCCGTTCAGCTCCGGATCTGCTTTGCGCAACGATTCTATGAGGCGCGAAACATCAGCGGTCTGAATATGAATTGAAGATGTATCTAGTCTAAGCGAAACGACGCTTAAAGAACCAGGAGTCGCACGACGGGATTTAACTAGATATTGGTTTGGTTGTTTGGCTCCCGAGCGAGGATTCGAACCTCGGACCTAGCGGTTAACAGCCGCCCGCTCTACCGCTGAGCTACTCGGGAACGTGAGGCCAGGTACAAAGCGCACCATAAGGTGGCTGATAGAATTTTAGCACCTACGGGTTCAACACTCAACCGCTCGGCCCCGCATGGGTGGGAACGGACCGGGGCATCATGGTAGTGAGAGTTAAAACTGGTTGAATTACGTCCCTGTACGCGAATCCATATTCTTTCGGGAACCGTATAGTCTGTCGGAGGAGTGGAACAGCGGACTTGCTCCGGCTGGCATCTTAGTATGTATCCCCGCCTCCCCAAGCGTAGGCACCCGACCCCCAGGGCGCCTTCCTCACGGGGGACTCCGCGGTTTATTTATCTCTTTCGGAGTTCCCCAGGAAAATGAATGGAGGGGAGTGTTAACACTCCCCTCCTATTTTTTGGGCGGCCCGGCCACCCAGGTATTCTTTCCCTCAAGAAGTCAGCCGGCGGCCCCAGTGTCAATAAGGGTTTGCGCTAAGAGTCGCGCAAACTCTTCTTAGATCAGTGCCCCGCGGCTGCCTCGCCCGGAGTTTTGACTGGATCCGGCCGGTCGAAAGAGTAATAGCGCACGCCTGGAAACGGCATCGAATAAGACCAGGTGGAATTCTCGCCCCCGCCATTATTCGTCACGTTTGATTCTTCCATCGCCATGTCCACCGGTTCGGTTGCTTCTGAATTTATTTCTGCTTCGTCTTTGGGTCTAACGTCTAGAGCTACCATTGGATTGCCTCCTGCATCTAAGTGATCCACCCTTCGAAAAAACAATGGGGGAACGCCCCAACGTGCGGAGCGCTCCCCCATCGCCGGAGGGGGAAGAGCGGGGATTACTTCTTGTCGCTCTTCGGCTCCTGGCCGGAGGTTACGGCCTTCCCGCTGGTCACGGTTAGCTGTCTGGCACGCTTGGACTCAGCCTTGGGAAAGGCGACGGTGAGGATGCCCTCATCGTAGTTCGTCTCGGCTTGATCGACGTCCACCGTGTCGGGTAGACGCACGGCGCGGTGGAACGAGCCGGTGCGGCGCTCCCGGATCAGGTAGTTACCTACCTTTCCTTCCTCATCGACCTTGGTCTCACCGTCAATGGTGAGCACGCCGTCCTCGATGGTTACTTTAATCTCCTCCGGAGCGATTCCGGGCAAAGAGGCGCGAACGACCAGTTTATCGTCCTCCTCAACGGCGTCCAGGGCTATGGACCACCTCTTGGTTTCCCCGCCATTCACGGCCTGGGGAAATCCGCGCACGAAACGATCCGTGGTGTAGTGCCTTCGCCTGAAGTCGAATAATGGGTCCCAACGCTGTAGTAACATTTTCTGCATTCCTCCTAAGGAAGTTAAGTGAATCTCGGCTCCGGCTAGGTCTGTATACCCTCCGTTACCTTGCAAACCGTAGTATATAAACTTGAGTGTTACTTGTCAAGTATCTTTATACTATATTTATCTTTTACATTATTGGCATTAAAGAAGATACATTGACTGTTTCGGTCAATTTAGCTATACTGTCGTCTAGTAACACAGGAGCATTCCCATGGCCGATTTCTATGACACATTAGGCGTCCCCAGGAATGCCAGCCAGAAAGATATCCGGCAGGCTTACCGGGGCATGGCCCGGCAATTCCACCCCGACGTGAACGGTGGCGAGAAAACGTCGGAGGAAAAATTCAAGCAGATCAACGAGGCTTACAGCGTTCTGTCCGACGAGGACAAACGCCGCCGGTACGATAGACACGGCGACAACTGGGCCAACTCCGAACGCATCGAGGAGGCGGCACGGGGGCGCCGGGGCGGGTTCCGCTGGTCGGGTCAATCCGGCAACGACTCGGTTTCTTTCTCCGGCATGGGCGGCAGCATTTTCGATAATCTGTTTAACGACATGGGGCAACGTGATTCTGCTCCACGGCCAACAAAACCACCGCCCACCGAATATCCTACCGAGATCTCTCTGGAAGAAGCCCACAAGGGGGCCATCCGGCTGGTGGGGTTGCCCGGCGGACGCCGTTTGGAAGTGAAGATCCCGGCGGGCGTCGACAACGGCTCCAAGATCCACTTCGCCCCCGACGGTGGTTCGGAAGGAGAGTTCTTCCTGGTTGTGTCCATCAAAGAACATCCGCGATTCCGGCGGCAAGGCAAGGACTTATATACCGAGGTGGAGACCCCGTTGGAAGACGCCGTCTTGGGCAGCGACTTGACCGTCACCACCTTGACCGGACGCCTGGCGCTCACCATTCCACCAGAGACTCAAAACGGCCGCCGGTTCCGCTTGGCAGGACAGGGGATGCCGGTCCTTAACGAGCCCGATGTCAAAGGAGACCTGTACGCCACCATCAAAGTCACTTTGCCCACAGACTTAAGCCCCGAGGAGCAAGAGTTGTTCCTTCGCTTTAAGGAATTGCGGGCCGGAAAGGGGAGTTAAAAATGGCCACCGAACACCAATTCAGAGAAAACCCTTGCTTCGTCATCAGCGTAGCCGCCCGTATGGTGGGAGTTCACGCCCAAACTCTTCGTTACTACGAGAAAGTGAGCCTGATTTCGCCATCAAGGACGGAAGGCAGGCAGAGGCTTTTCTCCATGGCCGACATCGAACGGCTACATCGCATCAAAACCCTCACCGAGGACATGGGCGTCAACTTGGCGGGGGCGGAAGTGGCCCTAAAGCTGATGAACCGCATCGAACAATTGGAATCCGACGTCCAAACCCTAACCAATGAAGTCACCCGCCTGCGGGACCGAAACGGCCCATCCAACCGTCGGCGCGGACCCAATCAAGTAGTCTAGGAGACAATCCCATGGTACTGAAACCGGAACAATTCACTGAACAAGCGCAAGAAGTTTTGAACAACTCCCAGGATATGGTGCGCCGCTACCAGCATACCCAATGGGACGTCGAGCACGTCCTAACGGCCCTTCTGGAGCTGGAACAAGGCATCCCGGAGAACATTCTGTCAGAACTGGGCATTCAAAGCGAAGCGGTTAAGGCCCGCCTCTATCAGCTGCTGGAGGAAGCCCCCAAAGTGACCTTTGAGAACACCCAGATCTACGCGACTCCCCGAGCAACCCGGTTGTTGGAAAACGCCAAGAGCGAGGCGGATAGGCTCAAGGACGAATATATCGGCGCCGAGCACCTTTTCATCGCCACCACCATGGAGACTCAGGGCGATTCCGCCGCGATTCTCAAGGAATTCGGCATCGACCAGGAAAAGGTGTACCAAGCCTTGATGACGGTACGAGGCGGCCACCGAGTGGACGACCCTCGAGCGGAGAGCCACTATCGTTCCTTGGAAAAATACACCATCGACCTGACCAAGCTGGCACGGGAAGGCAAGCTAGACCCGGTCGTGGGCCGGGACGATGAGATCCGGCAGGTGATGCAGACGTTGAGCCGCCGGAAAAAGAACAATCCGGTCATCATCGGGGAAGCCGGCGTGGGTAAAACGGCCATAGCCGAGGGGCTGGCCTCCCGCATAGTGGCCGGTGACGTGCCCAGCTCGCTGAAAAACCGGCGGGTGTTGGCCCTGGACATGGGCGGACTGGTGGCGGGCTCCAAGTTCCGTGGGGAGTTTGAAGAGCGGCTCAAATCGGTTATGGACGAGGTCAAGCAGGCCCAAGGAGAGGTTATTCTCTTCCTGGATGAGATCCACACCATGGTGGGAGCCGGGGCCGCCGAGGGCGGTATCGACGCCAGCAACTTGCTCAAGCCCGCTTTGGCCAGGGGCGAGTTGCAGTGTATCGGCGCCACCACCACCGCCGAATACCGGCGGTACATCGAGAAGGACTCAGCCCTAGAACGGCGTTTCCAACCGATCTACTTGGAAGAGCCCACAGTGGACGAGACGGTGGAAATTCTGCAAGTCCTGCGGCCCCGCTACGAAGCCCACCACAAGGTCCAGATCAACGATTCGGCTCTGGAAGCGGCAGCACGCCTTAGCGACCGGTACATCGTGGACCGCCATCTACCTGACAAGGCGGTGGACTTTATAGACGAGGCGGCCAGCAAGCTACGCATCGACGCTGAAAGCTTTCCTTCGCAGCTAAAGAAGTCTGAAGAGCATATCCGCCGATTAGCGGACCAAGAGGACGCGGCGGCCCAGCGTTCCGAGTACGAGCAGGCGGCCGAGATTCGCACCGATCGCCTCCGCTTGGAGGAGGAATACGAGGCGGAAAAGCAAAGGCTGTTGGATGAACGCGACATCGACATGGTGGTGGACGAATCTGACATAGCCGAGCTTGTATCCAAGTGGACCGGTATCCCCACCGGACGGCTGTTGGGTGGCGAGGCGGAGCGGTTGGTTAATATGGAGGAAGGCCTGCACCAGCGAATCATCGGCCAGGAAGAAGCGGTTAATGCCGTGTCCGAAGCCATTCGCCGTTCCCGGTCGGGCATCAGCGACCCAAAGCGTCCCATTGGCAGCTTCATCTTCCTGGGCCCCACGGGCGTGGGCAAGACCGAGCTAGCCAGAGCCCTGGCTGAGTTCCTCTTCGACGATGAGAGCAATATGATACGGGTGGACATGTCGGAGTACATGGAAAAACACAGCGTATCTCGTCTCATTGGAGCGCCTCCGGGATATGTGGGCTACGACGAGGCGGGGCAGCTCACCGAGGCGGTGCGGCGCCGCCCTTACCGGGTAGTCCTCTTCGACGAGATCGAAAAGGCCCACCCGGATGTCTTCAACATCCTTTTACAGATCCTAGAGGATGGACGCCTTACCGACGGACACGGCCGCACCGTCGATTTCCGCAACACAGTCATCATCATGACCAGCAACCTGGGCATCGAAAACATGCGGCGGCAGCCCTTCGGCTTCCGCACCGATAGCCGGGCAAAGGACACCGAGGACCAACGCTTGGGGGATTCGGTGAACGAGGCCTTGAAACGGACATTCCGCCCCGAATTTCTAAACCGGATCGACGAGACCATAATATTTCACCCATTGACCCAGGAACAGATCGTCCAGGTGGTAGACCTGATGGTCAAAGATGTGCAGCAGCGTTTGCAGGACCGGAAGATCACCTTTGAACTCACGGCTGCCGCCGGCCTCTGGCTGGCCAAGGAAGGCTTCGACCCAGACTTTGGCGCCCGGCCCTTGCGCCGCGCCGTGCAGCGCCACCTGGAGAACCAACTCTCCAAAAAGATACTTTCTGGAGAGTTCCAAGAAGGCGACCACGTGGTGGTGGACGCGGACGATGACTCCGGCCTGATCTTGGCCACGCAGGTCCTGGCAGCCCAAACGGCGTAGGGTAGATCACTGGTCGTACCTGATGCCAATAGCTGTCAGCGCCTCTCGTTCGTCCTGGGTTGAGCAATCGCCACCGACATACAAATTAGTGCCAGGTATCGTGATACTTGGTGTCAATTCGTGGCTTAATAGGCTCAGTCAGGCGGCTTGATTCTGTTGTTCCTCGTGGAGACGGGGGAGAGTTGAGCGCACGATTCCCAAGTTTTTGTCCGGTCACCATGGCGGCGAATAACGGGATGTATGACGGGTTGGGCTCAACGCTGACGAAGTTTTTGCCGTCGATCGTGATGCTCCGGATTCTGTGCAGGCTTTGCTACCAGTTTCATCTGTCGGTCCAGGGCTCCTTTTTTCCGCCGGTAATTTTCGTCGGATCGATCGCCACATAGATGCTGCTTCCTTAGGCTTTCTATAGCCTAGCCCAATCGGTCCTGCTGACCCCGCTCTTGGTCTGAGACTTCAGGATCTTGGCACTTTGGAGCGGCAATGACGCGGATTTTCCACGTGTTGTCGAGTTTCAAATCGGGAAGAACCCGTTGGCCCATCTAATCCACTAAAGCCGATACCGACTGGGAACGGAGCTTGGGGTTACACTGCCGGTGGGATCCTCGGCGATCGTGAGGTAGACGAAGGTCAATCTGTTCACCTTTGCGGACCGCTTCGCCGTGGTAGGGATCACCACACCGGTGGCATGTGAGCCGCGGGAAAAGGGGGAATGGCGGTTAGGCCTGCGTCGGCGGCCGGCCGCGATATTCCGGCGCTGAGATTTGATCTCTTGGCACCTAGTCCAGAGGTCCTTTATCTCCGGAGGTACCGCGTGGGTACCTGGTTTTACAACTACTTCTTGAATGCCTCTAACGTCTCCCGGGCCTTCCACATGACTTCTTGCCAAGCGGGGCTTCCGAGCAACTGCTCTAGATCAGATTCCGGCAGGCCGTCCGCTCGGGTGCTGAAAAATTGGTGGAAGTCCTTCAACGCCTCGAGTTCCGCTGCGGTGAAACACTGGCAGAACCTCTCAATACTGGCGTTCCATTGCTCAGCGAAGGCGGCGACAGGTGGCTCCTTCCCGACGTGCCAGAAGTCGTCGAACCACATACAGACAAGTTCAACCGGCACGGGCACGTGCGGCACATCCCTTTGATAATTGCGCTGCTCCTCCCCTGATGCGTACATCTCAAGGAGATCGATTGCCTGTTGCCGGAATGTCATGATTTCATCTGAGATAACATAGTTTAATTCGATCCGTGCAAACACCCACATCGCCGCCTGGCTCGGTCATTTAGGAGGCGAAGAGCATGGCTCAGTAGGGCCGCTTGCGGAAGATCTGCGGTGGCAAGAGAGTGGCGGCCTTCATCACCAATCCCTGTTCCGCTATCGATGGACTCTCACTAGGTCCCCCGTCCGATTACTAAGGACTAGACCCTGCCTATGGATGAACGCCAGGTATACGAACTACCACCTTCGTTGTTAAATAGTGAACAGCCGACCCTAGTCGAACTCCCCGTCTACTAAGCGACATTGGCTAGCTTAACGACCCATTCATCGACCCCGATTACGATGATGCCGGTAGCCAACAATACTTGGGTATTGAGAGACTGAGTAGGGTCCAACCGCCCAGCAACCAACTTCCCAAGGATCTCAGTGGATACAAATCGGGTCCATTGCTTGGTTGAAAAGCGTGGTTTAGATGTGGATCCTCAGCGGTTGGTAAGCCCTATCGGACAATGTGAATCCCGGCATGTTGGGGTGTAGCGCAGTGGCTAGCGTGCTTCGTTCCGGAAGAAGAGACCGGTGGTTTGAGTCACTCACTCCGACCAAACATGAGGTGGTCCCGGTTATTTGAACAATAACGGGGCTAGATTAAGAGAGTCTTCCGCTGCCAGAGGCGTTGTGTTGACTCCGGGAATTAAAACCACTTCTTGCCCTGCTGGTCGTTCCCTTGGCTGTTCCCGTTGGAACATCTC
>CATMOE010000007.1:0-87897 GCA_950072105.1 uncultured Dehalococcoidia bacterium | reverse complement strand
TTGCGACGATACTCTGATTCTGTACGATTCGCATACTGGCGTACACCCATACGGCGTACTCAATGGCGAACCTTGGCATCCGAATCAACCGTTAGTAGATGCTCTCCTTGAAACAGAGCACCCCGTATTCGTATGGTCGGGGGGCGGTGCTTGGTACGCTGAAATCATAGCGGGCAAACTGGGTCTGGATTTTCCTTGCTTGGATAAAGATGAAATTACGTTTGAGCTTATCCAAGAGGGAGACGTGGTGATTGATGACCAAGAACTCGGAGGCAAGCGTACACATAACCCGTTCGAATGGCCAGAACCGAAGGCGTAGTCCAGCATCAACAGACAACGGCAGCAGCCCAGTAGCCCCCGAGGACCAAGAGATTCTGGCGACCCGGACCACTAACTCACGAAAGTCAAAACGAAGGGATGCTTGATTGCGAACCGGATCTAAACCCTGAACTCCAACTCGATCGTGTCCCTGCTGATGTGGGCGGCTTTCAGGATGGTCTGCAGGTGGGACTTCCGTAGCCTCGGGTCCATGGTCTCGAAGTCTTCGAGGAACGTCTTGATCAGGCCCGGTACCCTGTCCCTGGTCTGCATGCGATCCTTCTGTTCGTCGACCCACTGAGCCAACGATTCCCTGCGCTCCTGAAGGGCCAAGACCTGGTCACGGGCCATGTTGTTGGCCTTCACGAACTCCTGTTCGTTCAGTACCCCGCGTCTCAGGAAACCCAGGTTCTGGGTGAACTGGGCATCAAGTTCCGCCAGCCCTGCCTCAACGTCCTTCAGTTCCGACTCCCGGGTGGACATCTCCTCCCGGTCGGCCGCCTCTATGTGCCGTTTCACCACCTCGGGATCGGAGAATTGCCCCAGGTATTCCAACACCGCTGTCTCCAGCCTGGGAGCGGAATGTCCGTTGTAGTGGGCACACAGTGCTCTGGACTTGGTCGCACGGGAACACCAGTAGTTCCGGTACTGTACATCCTTGTTGGTTGCGGCTACCTTCCCGGCCATAGGCCCACCGCAATACCCACAGCGCGCCATCCCGCTCAGCAGGTAAACACTGCTGTGGGTGCGCCCACGGGATGACTCCCTCCGGATGCTCAGCCGTTCCTGGAGGAGCTGCCACTCATTGCCGGTCAGTATTGCTGGGAAGAACCCTTCCACCCTCACCAGCTCTTGCTCCGGGTTGCCTTTGCGAGGGCGTTTTCCGTAGGCAAGTGTCCCCATCATGGCTTCGTTGGAAAGGACCCTCTGGATGGTGAAAGAAGCGAAGGGACGCCCGCCCCTGGCCCGGTGACCCGACGCGGTCAATATGTCAGCTATGGCTTTGTACCCCCGGTTCTCCTCCACGGACAACCGGTACATCTCCCTTACCACCGGTGCTTCCACCGGGTCCTTCTCCCAACGGACTTCCCTGCCGTGGTACACCCTTCGGAGTCCGAACGGGGCCCGGGCAGCGTGGACACCTTTCCCAACGGCCCTGCTCATGTTGGCACGCACCCTCTCGGACGTGCGGCGGCTCTCGGCCCCGGCGATCCCGGCTTTGATGAGCAGGATAAGCTCTTCATTGATGTCTTCATCAGTGGCGACGACCGAGACACCTGCGTCCTGTAGCTCCCAGTAACGTTGCAGTATCTCTCTGGGGTTCCGGCCGAACCGGTCCAGGAACTGTACTACGATGACTTCGGCGGCCCCGGTCAACGCGTACTCTACCATGCGGCGGTACTCTTTCCGGTCGTCCCGGCGACCGGAAACAACGTCCACGAACTGGGAGTCGGGCAGGAGACCTTGCCGCTGGCAGTACTCTTTGAACCTGCTTTCCTGGGTTTCCAGGGAGCTGTGCTGCTCACCCGCCTGGCCGGGGGTGGAGACCCGCAGGTAGCCTACGGCCCTTTTGGTTGCTGATGCGGTATTCAAGTGCGCCTCGTACTGTTAATGTTGGCATGGAATCGATAACCGTTTATACCATTATATCAACATCAGTACGAAGAGGCCGGTGGTTCGAGTCCACTCACCCCGACCATTTTTTTGCCCGGCTACATCGTCCGATTACCGATTAGCATCGGGATTTCGGACGGGTTTTTCCAGTGAAACTAATTGGTGAATATATCGAAGATATTGCCTAGGCCACGACCGTCCAATCGGTACAATTCCGTGTAACCACAGTTGGCACAAGACACAGTAGCGAACTTTTGGTTTTGAACGTTCAAGAATCTCGACAAACCTGAACCCGTGGTTCTGATTTCTCCAGCCTTATATTCGGTCCCGGAACATTTGGCGCACGTGAAATTGTGTTGCTCCACGGATCTGCTCCCTAAATTTGGCTAGAAGGCGATCGCGTCTCCGCTAAGGTCACCACGGGTAACATATCAGACAACTCCACCACCGGCCGATCCTAGTCGTGCAACTACCGCATTTCGGACAATGAGGGTGCTGTAAGCGGTTGCTGGTATGGCTCATCGTGTTTCCTCCCATCAGTCTCTCCCGGCCGATGCATCTTACCTAGCACTCCGTTACCAGGGTATTACAAGCTGGTTGTATGACCGCCGACCCTGGGCTTCTCTAGGATTCCTCCAGTGGATCATTATCTGCCGACCTTCTTTGTTGTTCTGGTCGAACCTCGTGATTGCTATCGATCCAAAATGAAGCCAATTGCGGCCAACGATAACGCAACAATTTCCATGAAAGCCTCATATCTACTCGTTTGATTGAACTTGAATCCACTGTACCGGCGCCACCACGGGTTGTAACCAGGCGATTTAGGGATTGTGCCATCGTCCGAAAGGACTATTTCGGCACCCGGATTAGGTCAGGAAAACACGTGAGATGGGCAACGGTAAGCGGTATTCCTAACACTCGGCGCGGAGCGGGTGGCAAGAGGCATAGATGAATCGAGCATTACGTCGAGTGAATGCAACACGGGGAAGGAGGTATCGACGCCAAGAGAGCGACTTTGTCACGTGGGGTAGTCACCACCGGTATAATGCACTGGCCAGCGAGATGGAATCAGGGCGGCAGATTAGCTCAGGCTACGAAGTCCATCTATGTGCGTAATGTTACTGTTCGCCTTGGGAACCATTTTCGCCACCATTTTTGCGGGTTTGATGCGTGAATGGATTCTGATGATCGTGGGTATCGCGTTAGCGGTCTTTTTTGTGATGGCCGCTTATTGGGATTTTCCTGATGATTGAGGCCGGACACTCTCAGGAAAACCAGGCCCGGGCAATGGTCATCGTCAAATATCCGCTGTCCAGCAGGCGCCTGGGTACAGCGTGGGTTTCCTTGGCGGCATAATCTAACCGATCCCGTCCGCAACCTGTATTGGCGAAGCAAAGTGTGCTCTGAGAGGTGCTACAGTGGAAATGCATAACATACTGTTAGCCAACTTAGCCCTGTCGCCGCGCACGCTAAACGCCCTCTGGCGGGGCAACATCACCGAAGTTGCCGAAGTGTTAACGATGTCGGATAAGGAACTAACGGGAATACGCAATCTTGGCGAAAAGTGCCTGATCGAGTTGAACCGGTGGCTTTCCGAAAATAACTTGAATAGGGGACAGGAAGGCCCGGGCCTCACCAGCCCTGATGCCCTCTCCTTAGACTCCTGGCGTTGCGAAGGAAGGCTGCTCCTCGCGGCTATACCACGTTTCGCGGCCGGTTTCCGGCACCACAATCACTAGACGCACGCAGTCAACCACGTCGGTGCACAAGTATAGATTCCCAACCCCCCATCGCGACTGATGAATCATCGAGTGACCGCATCGGCACAGATACTCAAGTTCCTGGCTCATTTACTACCCCTCCCCCGACTACGGCTTCACAAAGCCGTCCCATCTACTGTGAATTCTGGAGTGCGTCATCTGGTCTCGACGTGAGACATAATATACGACTATATAGCTATGAACAAGTGCTTTATCAGAACATTTCACGACCTTGGAGCCGTAGTTGGCATACCCAAAACCTGACACCTCGCAATTGCCAACTCCGGAGGCCATTCCCTGTTTCATATCAAACGCCCGTTCGGCGCACCTGGCCGGGCACCGAACGGGCTAGGGATTGCAAGACGAACCTTACATTCCCACGTGGATTGTGTCATGTTGGGGTCACCAATCGGTCACCAGCGTGGAACGTGGGAATCTCTGCGGGTCATCGGATCTCCCGGATTCCCCAAAAACGGCCCGGCATGAAACCACACCTCGCCCATGCCCCTTGGCGTGATTTCCCTTAGACCCGGGCCATATCCTCGCTGAGGACTCCCGCCATGCCTAAGAATACGACAGCCCGCGTCCTTACCTCCCAGCCAGGCTCCGCATCTGGTTCAGCACGGCGAAGGAGCGGCCGGCAGATGGCATGAGGAACTTGTAGCCTTCTTCCACCAGGCGTTCCATGTTGTTGGCGTCGGGGTGGGGATGGCCGCAAGGGATGTTGTGCTCTTTGCAGATCCTCAGAATGGTGTTGATGGCTGCCGCAACGTCCGGGTGGTCGTACTCTCTGGGGTGGCCCATCTCCTGGCTTAGGTCTCCCTCGCCGATCAGAACGACGCCGATCCCCGGTACCTGTTCAAGTATGGACGGAAGGTTGTCGATGGCGAGGAGATCCTCGCATTGGATGATTACCAGTACCTCACCCCGGGGCGCCAGGGGCCAAACGTCGGCTCTGGCGTAGTATTCCTGGGCGGTCAATCCCCAGAACCGGGCAGCCCTGGTCGGAGCATCGCCCCTGATGCCGGGCGGGTTGTAATCGGGTTCTTCCTGAAGCCGAGGATAGCGGCACGCCCTTACCGCGTTCCAGGCCTCGTCAACGGTGCTGATGTGGGGAAAGACGATGCCGTAGATGCCCAGATCCAACACCTGTTTGGCTATCCACTGATTCATCTCTCCGCCGTTGGGCGGGATGCGGACCATGGGCGTCACCGCCGGAGCCAAGGTCCCTGAGTCCAATATCTGGCGGCGGCTGAGCATGTGCTGGAGGGCGTCTCGAAGATTCGGCGCGTCGAAGGGGCCATGCTCCATCTCGAAAACAACTCCATCAAGAGGCGACGCAGCCAAGGCCGCCGCGCTATCGATATCGGCGGGGGAAAAGGTCGTAAACGCGGTCTTCCCCTCTTCCAATGCTTTAATCACTCCGTTGAGCCTGGGTATCTCCGCCATGATAAGCCCCTCCGTCTCAATATGCTGACTGTGGAATGCCGGTGGATTGTAGCAGAATGCGATTTAGGTGCCAACGTGAAGCCATCCTGTTACAATTTCCGGGCTAACCAGCTTTGGACGATTAAAAGCCCACGCCTGGATCAGGAGGCTCCCCCATGATCATCGACGCCCATGCCCACTACACCAGCGCTCCACCCCAACTGCAGGCTTTCCGGGGCACCCAGATCACGAACTACGCCCGCCCCGCCAAGGGCCGTCTTAATGTCAGCGACGAACAGATCGTTGATTCGGTTAAAGGCCAAGTTGGCCGGATGGACGAGTGGGGCATCGACCGACTCATGTTCTCGCCCCAAGCCACCGCCATGGGCCACCAGTTCGGTACTCCTCTTATCAGCCGCCACTGGACCGAGCATTGCAACGAGCTGATCGGCCGCATCGCTCAACTGCTGCCCGACCGTTTCAGCGCCGTGTGCCAGCTTCCCCAGTCACCGGGCATCCCACCCTCAGAATGGGTAGACGAGTTGGACCGGTGCGTCAACGATCTGGGGTTCGTAGCCTGCAACATCAACCCAGATATATCCGGGGGCGCGCAGCCTTTCACCCCTTCAGTGGGGAGTGAATGGTGGTATCCCCTGTGGGAGAAGATGGTGGAACTGGACGTACCGGGTACGATCCATGCCAGCGCCACGCTTAACCCCGCCTTCCACGTCACCAGCTCCCACTACATCTGCCAACACCATAACGCCGGCGTGGAGATCCTGAGTTCCCGGGTGTTCCAGGACTTTCCAGATCTAAAGATAATTATCCCCCACGGCGGCGGGGCGATTCCCTACCAATGGAACCGTCACCGGGGTACTCACGTACGTGGTGGCTTGGAGCCTTTTGAAGAGGCCGCCCGAAGGGTCTATTGGGATATGGCTATCTACGATACCGAGGCGATGGAGATGTTGATCAAAAAAGTAGGCGTAGACAACGTTCTGTTCGCCACCGAGATGTTCGGCGCGGTCAACGCCACCGATCCAGCCACGGGTAGGTCCTTCGAAGACGTTCCCAGCATGTTCAAGGACATCGAGTGGCTGACCGACGAGGACCGCCTGAAGATCACCGAGGGTAACGCCCGAAAGGTTTACTCGCGCCTACCATAGGCGGTGACCAGAAAGAGCCCGTCATCTACTGTGCCTCAGGAATCCGAAGGACGCAAAAGCAAGATAACGCAGCCGATACGTAAAGTGGGGTGAATCTCATGGCAGCTTTGAGTCTGCACACCGCGGTTGGTAACTACGGCCACACCAAACCGCTCAAGGACGGCGCCGCCAACTCCGATCGCTTCGACCTAGATCACGTCGAAGTCTCACCGGTCATTGCCATCTTCCGAAGGATGGTCCGGGGATTGGAGTTCGACGTGGCGGAGTTGGCCCTCTCTACCTATCTGTGCTCCAGAGCCCATAACAAACCCTTCACCGCCATCCCCATCTTCTTGGTCCGGGGCTTTCACCACGGCGCCATCAGCTATAACACCAAGTCTGGCATTCAATCACCCAAGGACCTGGAAGGACGCCGAGTCGGGGTTCGAGGTTACACCGTGACTACCGGTGTATGGGTACGCGGCATCTTACAATCGGTTTACGGCGTGGACTTGAACAAAGTCACCTGGGTGTTATCCGGCGACGACCACGTCGCGGAGTACGTGTACCCACCGAATGTGGTCCCAATGGGCGACGGCGACCTTGCCTCGATGTTGGTTTCGGGAGAGATCGACGCGGCTATAGGCGCCGGCGCCGTCGACTCTCCCGACGTCCAGCCCTTGATCCCCGACGCTCGCAACGCGGGCATCGAATACTTCAAGTCTACCGGTGTCTATCCAATCAACCACACTTTAGTGATCAAGAACGAGGTAATAGCGGCCAACCCTTGGCTCCCAGCGGAGCTATTCGGGGTGTTTAAACAGGCTAAGGAGACCTACCTGAAGGGTCTGCGCTCCGGCGAGCACGATTCTCCCCAGGACCAAGCGATGCTGGAGATGGCTAAAGTGGTCGGGGATGATCCCATGCCTTATGGCTTCGAGGCAGCCCAAAAGACCCTGGAGACATTTATCCAATTCAACCTGGACCAGAAAGTGCTCACGGAAAGGATCGACCCAGAGTCGGTGTTCGCGCCGAGTACGCTGAAGCTGTAACCTCACCTTCAACGTTGATCAGAGCGATCAGTCGCCGTAACGATCCGGCATTCTATCCAAACAGACGAAGGGAAGACGATGGAAAGTAAAGTCACGGTTCCCATGCTGCAGCAGATGAAACGCGACGGACGGAAGATCGTGGGCGTCGTAGCCTACGACTATCAGATCGCCCAGATCGTGGACCGCGCCGGCGTCGACATCGTATCCGTGGGCGACTCGGTGGGCAACAATATGTGGGGCCAGTCTAATCTGTTAGAAGTTACCATGGACCAGATGGTCCTGGCCTGTCAGGCGGTGCGGCGAGGCGTCAAACGGGCTCTGGTGAGTTGTGACATCTCCTTCGGTCCGGTCCAGGAGAGCACAGAAGAGGCGGTTCGAGCCGCGGTCCGGTTGGTCAAAGAGGGCGGCGCCGACATGGTCAAGCTGGACGGCGCGGCCGACTTTCCAGAAGCCGTCCGAGCCGTCGTCCGCGCCGGAATCCCGGTCTTCGCCCAATTTGGGATCACCCCCCAGACTGCCCAACATATCGGCGGCATCGACTTGGCCAGCACTGATATTGCGGCTCAGATGAAGGACCAGCTGGTTCGCGAAGCCAAGCTGTTGGAGGAGTCCGGCGCTTCCCTTCTCGACTTCACCCACTCAGGACCCGTGGCAGGCCCAGCGGTCACCCAAGCGGTGTCGATTCCCGTGATAGGTGGCATGGGCGGCGGTCCCTGGCTGGACGGCCGGGTCAGGTTGGTGCAAACCGCCATAGGCTCCGCCGCCACCGCTCTGGATAACGACGCAGACCGGTATACGAACGTGGCCCGGGCCGCCTTCGATGCCATCAACGCTTACGCTGACGATGTGCGGGAAGGCCGCCAGGTTAAGGGCGGTTGATGGATCCCAGACGATAAAATTAGTTGATTTGATCATTCGACGCCAGCCCACTTAGGACATCAGCAGGAGGATCCCAATGAAGTTTGTCATATACGACGATGGCCGTCCCGGATTGCTCAGAGACGACGGCGTGGTGGATATCAGCGGAGTGACCAGTGCGTTGGGCGCATCCAGCGGACAGGCGGCCATGGAAGCGATCATCACACATCTCGACGATATCCGCTCCGGCCTGGATCAACTGCAAGCCGAGGGCAACGCAACACCCCTGTCCAGCGTGACGCTCCAGTCACCGTTGCCAAATCCAAATAAGGTCCTGTGCATGGGCGGAAATTACCTGGAGTTCGGCAACCGGGAAGCGTCCCCCATGTGGGGCTTCTTGAAATCGTCCGACGCCGTGATCGGCCCCGGCGGCACCGTTGTCCTCCCGCCAGACGACATCAACATCTTTCATCATGAGGCAGAGCTGGTCCTGGTCTTCGGGAAAGCCGGTAGCGGCGTTAGCCAGGCCGACGCCATGGACCACGTCTTCGGCTATACGGCCGGAATAGACGTTTCCGCCCGGTTGCCGGCCAACGCACGCCCCGGTGGAGGTAGGAACACCACCTCCATGCCCATCTCGCCGTGGAAGTCTTTCCCAACTTTCTGCCCCCTTGGCCCTTGTATCGTGACCAAGGACGAGATCCCGGACCCTCATCACCTGCAGATCCGTCTTTGGGTGGACGGGGAACTGCGGGTCAACTACAACACCGACGACTTGGCCCACTCCATCCCCGAGTCCATCGAATGGGCCAACGCCCTGGAAAGCTTCGGCCCCGGAGACGTCCTGTTCATGGGCACCAACCACCAGGGACTGGGCGCGATGCAGGGCGGGGACAGCATCGACGTGGAGGTTGAGGGGCCGGGCCGGTTCACCATCCAAGTGACTGATGCCCTGAAACGCCGCTGGCCCAAGGGCGTGGACGAACTGACCGCCAAGGACATCCGTGATGGCACGGGTCCTCCAGGGTCCAAACAACGCCCCCTATAGATCCACGCCTTAGAGACAACATATTAAGCAGACGCGGAGATAATCATGGAATACCAAATCAACCACGTTCACATCAGAGCGTCGGACCCAAAAGCTTCCGCCTTATGGTACGAGAAGTACTTCAACGCCGAGATCGTTTCGGAAAGAGAAGTGATGCCGGGGACGATCACCATAGGGATGAAGATGGGCGGGCCGGTACGGCTCAACATCTCGTCGCAACCTGAGGGCGCGTCCAAAGAAAAGGGGTCCGCCGAGTTGACCCACTTGGGCTTGGAGCACTTCGGCTTCGACGTCGAAGACCTGGACGCGGAACTGATCCGGTTGAAAGAGGCCGGCGCCCGCATCGTGCTGCCCCGCACCGACGTAGTCGGTGGCACGCGCTTGGCCTACATCGAAGGCCCTGACGACGTACTCATAGAGTTGGTGCAACGCACCTGAACTCTAAGATGCTATTGCTCAACGGCCACGTCCAGTGACCAGTCGCACCGGCTGGTGGCAGGACTTCTTCTCGGGTCTCGCCTTGGACTTCGTCCGCCATTCGCGAGACGCCGAGGATACGCTTGCCGAAGCAGACTTCATCCAAGAAGCGCTGGGACTCCCATTAGAGGCGCGTCTGCTGGATGTGCCCTGCGGCGGCGGGCGCCTTACCTTGGAGATGGCTGCCCGGGGTTATCGAGTCACCGGCGTGGATCTGAGCCCCTCTCTATTGGAGGACGCCAAAAGCCAGATCGATGTTGGGCGGTCCCCTGTTACCGTTGAGCAGCGGGACATGCGGGACCTCCCTTGGCCGGGCGAGTTCGATGGGGCCTTTTGCTTCTGGAGCAGCTTTGGGTATTTCGACGACGCGGGTAATCTTGAATTCCTGAAAGCCGTCGCCGATTCCCTGAAGCCGGGTGCGCCTTTCCTGCTAGATACTCCCTTGATAGAGACACGCCTTCCCGAGATGGAATCCCAAGAGCGGATCTGGTGGCCGGTGGGAGATCTCCTAGCTCTGGAAGAGCGCGGTTTCGACCATGTGACCAGCCGGGTAGAGTCGGAATGGACGTTCATTCAGGGCAACCAGATCGAGAAGAAATCTCTATCCCTGCGCCTATACACCTACCGGGAACTCTGCGCCATGCTTGAAGAAGCAGGCTTCGGCAACCACCAAGCCTATGGGTCTCTGGACTGGGAACCATTTGAGCTGGGTGCGACTTGGCTGTATATGGTCACGACCAAGTTAGAAACCTAGTTCTTCGCCGAGTTGATTGGGGGCTCGCCCGATTCCACCAACCTGTCAATCCCTGGAAAATTGACGCTACATTGTCAACCCGAGTCCTTCGCTGTAAGAACGATGGCCCTGGGGAGGCAGTGAGGCCGCCCTGCCCCAGATGCTTCGGCGCTGCGGCTGGCTCAGCATGACCTTTCCAGAGCGATGACATTGCTCACTTTCACCAAGTCGGGATCGCGGTCTGCCCGTTCGTCACCTACAACTCATTTCAGTCGACAAAGAAGGCCCGCCCCGAATGTTCCGGGGCGGGCCTTGATGCGGAGAGTAGAGGACTGTCGCCGGGGCAGACTAGGCTGGAGTGGCGCAGGCGGCGGCGGCTTTGGCGTCGTCGGGCACCGCTTCCACACCGTCGGTCTTGTTCTGGGCGTAGACGTTACCCTTGGTGTCCCAGCAGTAGAAGAACTTGGTACCGTTCTTTTTCAGGTATCCGTCCAGGGTCGCGGCGCCAGTACCGGCGGGCAAGGCGGTCCAGGTGTTCTGTCCGTTGCTGGTGGTGTCTTTGTCGTTGGCGGTTACCGCAACGATGCCCTTGTCCGCCATCATGGCGTTCATCGCGCTCTGCACGGTTTCGGTTTCAGCTTTTAGAGCACCCTCGTCGCCTTTGCCGGCGAACTTGGTCACTAGGGGCACGGTGATCGCCGCCAGGGCTACGATGATGCCGATGACCACCAGCAACTCGATCAAGGTGAAGCCGCTCTCCCGATTGTTTGTCTTTCCCATGGCCTTTTTTATGAATCCACGCATCTTACGTTCCTCCTACGTTTGTCATTTCCGCCTCTGTTTGTTGGCAGAAGCATTAACATCATTCTAGGCAGCTTCGGAGGAAGGTTCTGTGATTGATGTCCGGTTGAAATGTGGCGTTGGTCACAATTAGCCCGGCCCCTCTGCTCTTCTTTCGATCAACGAATCTTAACGGCAGCGTCCATGGCGTGTCTAAAGGAAAAACCCCCTGAAATTTCAGGGGGTTTCTACTGTTGGCTGGTTCTAAGGCCGACGCGGCCTTCCCATCCGGACTCTAAAATGGCGCGCCCGTTGGGTACATCTGGTCTTTGAGAGTATCCAACCATTGGGCGTCGGACGGCAACACGCACTCGATGGCGCGAATATCATAATAAGAATCGTCAGCGGCTGGGGGAATGCCCCCATCTTCCACGGTTTTGGCCCCGTTCAGGAGCAGCCGGCGCGCCGCGACGATCGCCTTGTCCGTTTGGCTTAGCATCTCTTTGCTGCGGTCGACGATGGGCCCCATCGCCTCTTGGACCGCCCGGTCCTGCTGGTTCACGCCCTCAACACCGGAGAATGTCTCGGTCTTCTGGACGTCACGGTCGATCTGCCAACTGTTGCGCTTGTTCCGATAGGACCGGAATCCGTTCTTTTCATCGAAGAAGCTGGGACCGTTGCCCCAGAAAGACTCGTCCCGTTCCTGAGCTTCCAAGGGGGCATCCAAACTGTAGTACCAGTTCCAGGTCATGCAGTTTTCGTCGTCTACAGGCACCCACATATGCCCGCCCATCTTGAACTTTGTTCTAACGCCTTCCGGGGTGTGTTCCTGGATAGCCCGGATCTGATGATTGGGCATAACGTAATGGTAGGTCCGGACATAGTTGCCTTTGTCCTCGCCCAGGGGACGTAGCGACGCGTAAGTGTAGCCATAGGATGTGGTCCTGACATCCAGTTTGGCGGCGGTCGCCTGGGCCCGCATGCCGCCCAATCCGGCGCGGCTGCTACCCTCAAACTTTCGGTGGAGGAATGACGTGTGAACCGAGTCCAGGCCCCCTTCCAATGCCTGGAGCCAGTTGCATTCCTGCAAGCCTTTGGATACGTGTAGGTGGGTTTCCGGCTGGCGGGTCCACTCAAAGCTGGGCGCCGGCGGCTGTTTTTCCTTCGGCCCCATATAGGCCCATACCACGCCGCCCATCTCTTGTGTTGGGTACGCCTTGATCTTTACCTTTTCCTTGAAGTCGTATTCGGGCAGCTCATTGGGCATTTCGATGCACTGGCCGGTGTAGTCGTACTTCCAGCCGTGAAACACGCAACGCAGCCCTTCCTCCTCGTTGCGGCCCAGCCACAGCGAGGTACGGCGGTGAGCGCACCATTCATCAATGAGGCCGACTCGGCCGCTGGTCCCACGGAAGGCCACCAGGTCCTCGCCAAGGATGCGAACTCGAACCGGCGGACAATCCGGCTCCGGCAACTCCCACGACAACGCCACCGGCTGCCAATAGCGCCGCATAAGTTCCCCCATCGGCGTGTCAGGTCCCACCCTTGTGAGTGTTTCATTGTCCTTAACGGATACCATTAGAGAACCTCCTCAGCCTAACGCCACGGATACACAGAAACGTGGATAGCGCCGGGCGCCCCTTCGCCGGTGACGGACTTGATGGCGTAATCCACTTCTGATAGCCCGAATGAGTGGGTAGTCATCAGATCCAGCGGAAAGCGGCGGGAAGCGATCTGGTGCAGTCCCACCTCTACCGACTTGTAGCTGTGACCGCGGGCGCTTTTCAAGGTGATGTATTTCCTGGTCATCCGGCCGATGGGAAAGTTGGGGAACTCGCCATCCTCTCCCTGAACAACCAAAGTAGCCCCCCGGCGTTTGGCGGCTTCGATTCCCAGCAGTGTGGGAGCGGTGCCGGAGCCGACGGTGCAGTCGACAGATACATCGATACCCTGTCCGCCAGTGATCTCCATGATGCGTTCCAGGGGTTCTTCGTCGTTGATGTTGATAACGTAGTCCGCGCCCATGGCCTTGGCCACTTCCAGCCGCTTTCCGTCCTTGGATGTTCCGGTGACGATGATACAGTCGGCTCCGGCGTGCTTGGAGGCGATGATACAACACATACCCTGCTGACCCGGCCCTTGGATCAAGACTATAGAAGAGTAGGTTACTCCGCCCTCGAATAAGGCCCACTGGACACCATTGGCCATGGGAGTCGCCGTTCCCGCTTCTTCCGGCGTTACGCCGTCGGGCACCTTGTGGATTATGGCGTTGGGGGCAAGGTACAAGTATTGACTGAAACCTCCCCACAGCGCCGGCGCGGTTTCGATGGATGTATACCCGTACCTGATGGCATGGTCGTCGTAGAACCAGTCGGTGGCGGTACAGTGCCGGTATTCGCCCATATGGTCCCATTCGCAATTGCCGCAGGGGAGATAGTGCTCAAGGAACACCAGGTCTCCCTCCTGTACTCCCTTGCGCGCCATGAACTGCTTACCCGCACTGGCGATGTAGCCCACGTTTTCGTGGCCCATGATGATGGGACTTCCCCGCAACGGGAGGCGGTATTGACTAACATCGGTACCGCAGACACCGGCGACTTCCACCTTCAGTAGGGCTGCATCGGGACCGATCTCCGGGACCTCCATCCCGCGGAAATCCATCGTAGAAGGCCCAACTTTCAGCGCGGCTTGCGTGGTCTCAACCACTGGGATCACCCCTAAGTCAGGATTCCTGAATCAGGCTGTTTCCGTCCTGGCAACTGAGCCTCAATCAGGTGATTCGAGGTTACTCTCGGCTTCGGGAGGTTGTCAAACGTCTCAAGCGTCGCGTCACTCCGCGAAATGACAGACCACCGAATCTGGTCAGTCCATCGCAGGTTAGACCGCACACTAGCCGCGCCATATGCGAATCTCCCCAAAATGTGGCAAACTAGGCATCTGCCAAACGCAATCAACCCGCGTAAACGTAGGCCGGGCTAAATTCCGGTCATTCCTTAGAGGAGGATCAATCATGCCAGACCATCAACTCACCATCGGGAATGTTGAGTTAATCTCCCTTAACGACGGTATGCCCACCAGGTCGCCTATGATGCCCTTTCCCGACACCACCATAGAGCAGTGGCGGGAGTTTCCCGGCCTGGTGGACAGCAACGATCAGGTAAGGAGCCGGTATGGGACCGTGGCGGTGCGCTCCGGCGGGAAGCTGATCATCGTCGATACGGGTCTTCAGGCGGATGACGGCACTCTGTTGGACGATATGCGGGAGAAGGGCATCGACCGTGATGAAGTCGATCTGGTGGTATTTACCCACCTTCATCCCGACCACGTGGGCTGGAACTTGACCAACGGCAAACCAAATTTCCCCAACGCACGCTACGTGATTCCCCAAAAGGACTGGGATTACTGGACCAAGCCGGAAGTGGTGGGGGAGGCCGCCCACATCACCAACCAAGTGCTGCCCTTGCAAGAGCTGGGATTGATCGACTTGATTCAAGACGATCATAAAATCACCGATGAATTGACCACGGTCTGGACGCCGGGCCATACTCCCGGCCATGTCTCCATCGTCATCGAATCCGCCGGCCACCGCGCCTACATATTGGGAGACGTGGCTCACAGCGTGGCCCAGGCCCACTACACCGACTGGAGCCCCATCTTCGACGTAGACCCGGAGTTGTCCCGCCTGACCCGCCATGCCGTACTGGACATGCTGGAGGTTGAAGGCATCCTGGTTTCCGCCGGCCATTTCCCCGACCCGGGTTTTGGCCGGTTCGTGCGCGGCGAAGACCGGCGGGTTTGGCAGGGAATATAAACGGTCGACCCTATAAGGAGTAGAAGATGCTTCTCCGCAAGCGGAACCTGGGCATCCTGGCTATCATAATACTGATTCCCATAATCGGCATCGCTTGGTGGCTTCTGGCGCCCCTATTAACCAGCACCACTGTTGATGAGGAATTTCCTTTCTCTATCACGGCTAGCGTTCCTCCAGACATGACCCGAGCCCAAGTAGAGCAGGTTATGTCCGGTATCGCCAAGGTAGACGCATCTGCAAACGAGGAGATGCCGCCACCGCTGGATCCGGCAGAGGGCTTAAGCGAGGCCATGGGAGCGGGGGGCACGGAGGCCATGGACAGCGTGGTGAAGACATTGGCCGAAGCAGCCTTGAAGTCCATGCCAGGAACGATGACCGACACTGCGAAAGAGGAGATGACTCAGACTGTGGCCGCGGCGATGAAGGACGCCATGCCCGAGGCCGTTGCTAAGACTGTGCCCGAAGCGCCTGCCCAACCGGTCAAACTTAAGTCTGGGCAGTTCCGCGACCAGGACCGATTTCACACAGGGAGCGGCGGCGCCACGATCTACCGGCTCGCTGACGGCTCTCAATTATTAAGGCTGGAAGATTTTCAGGTAACCAACGGCCCCGACCTTAGGGTCATTCTCACGCGTGCTCAAGACCCTGAACAAGCGGGCGAAGTTACGGGTCCGGGTCACCTGGAATTGTCCAAGCTCAAGGGGAACATGGGCAATCAGAACTACCCGATCCCAGATGACGCCGATATTTCCTCGTTCAACAGCGTGGTTATATTCTGCAAGCCGTTCAAGGTGATTTTCAGCGTGGCAACCTTGGAAGACGCCGGTTAGCTTGCTTGACAGGACAAAGCACACTCAGGATAATTCGATGCAGATCGTCCCTGGCAAGTGAACCGTCGTAAATAAACTACGCTGTGGGACACCGAATCCGATCCACCCCTGACAAACCTGCGATAAGAGGGTTGTAATGGCAAGTGAAAACATAGCTTTGATGGCTCACCTTATGCGCCGCGCCGGATTCGGCGCGACTCGTGAAGAACTGGAAACCAGAGCGGCCAAAGGCTACGAGGCGACCGTAGAGGAACTGCTGAACCCCGAATCCCAAAACGGCTCGGACCGGCTGGAGTTCTTCCGGTACCACCCGGGTTACCGCCGGCCCATAACCTCCCCAGGCATGGGCGGAGCGGCGTGGCTCCACGATTTGGTCAGCACCGGGCGGGTATTGGAAGAGAAGATGGTTCTTTTTTGGCACCATGTGTTCGCCACCGGCACCGGAAAAGTCGACCATTACCATGAACTCATCATCCAGATAGACATGTTCCGGGAAAAGGGGATGGGCGATTACCGTGAGTTGCTCCTAGCCCTGGCAAAAAACCCGGCGATGATCTTCTGGCTGGATAACTGCGACAACCACTCATACGCGGTTAATGAGAACTGGGGCCGGGAGCTGCTGGAATTGTTCAGCATGGGCGTGGGCAACTATACCGAAGACGATGTCCGGGAGTGCTCTCGGGCCTTCACCGGCTGGACCCTTTCGCCCATGATTCCTCGGCAAGCCTACGGCCGGTTCGACTGGGAATTCGAATTCCAGGAAGAGGACCACGATGACGGAGAAAAAACCTTCCTGGGGCATACCGGAAATCTTGACGGCAACGACATCATAGATATCGTTTGCTCCCAGCCGGCGACCGCTAATTTCGTCGCCCGGCATCTCTATAACTTCTTCGTTGCCGACGAACCTCAGGTCCCGTCATGGCAGGATACGCCGCCGAACGACCCGGAGGCGGTGGACATGTTAGCCAAAGCCTTCGTCGATTCAAACTACGATATGCGCTCGGTGCTGCGGGTGTTGTTCATGTCCGACTTCTTCAAGAACGCCCAGTTCGCGAAGATAAAGAGCCCCGCCGAGGTAGTTGTAGGCACCCTGAGGATGGTCGGCGGCTACGAATTTCCGGCGCCCGGCATCGGTGAAAGGTCCAAGCAAGCCGGGTATATGGGTCAGGACTTGCTAAATCCGCCCAGCGTGGAAGGTTGGCACACCGGAGTTGAATGGATCAACAGCGGGTCGCTGATGAAGCGGATCAACTTCTGCGCCGACATGGTGGGCGACGTTAGCCACCCGGGCATCCAGTCGATCGTCGGCAGGATCAGGGAAAAAGGGACCCTTGGCCCAGAGCAACTGGTGGACACCTGTTTGGACTTGATGGGTCCGTTGGAAGTCGTCTCGGAAAACCGTCAACTTCTGGTGGACCACGCCACCGAGTTCGGCCAACTCCGCTGGGAGACCGAGCAGGACGTGAGCAACTCCGGCGAAAAGATCGGCGAGTTGCTCCAGTTGGTGGTTTCCTTAAGAGAGTATCTGTACGCGTAGGAGCCTGTGCAACATTCGTGCATAGAACGACTTCACCCCCTCTCTAACTCTCCCCCATAAATGGGGCGAGGACTGATCCCTTCCCCCTCGACGGGGGAAAGTTAGGATGGGGGTGGTGTTCAAAGGATCAAAGTTTTGTAGGTTTAGTCCTAGGCCAAAAGGAGCGAAAATGACCAGTAACAAGAAAGACCCAGTGCTGGTGGTACTGCAACTCTCCGGGGGGAACGACTACCTTAATACGGTGATCCCCTACACCGACTCTGGTTACTGGGACGCCCGGCCCGGCGTCCGCATACCCGAAGGGGACGTCATCGACCTGGACGGCCGTCTGGGACTGCACCCCAGCATGGGCGTGATTAACGGCATGTACGGCCAGGGCAACGTGGCCATCGTCCACGGCATCGGATATGCCAACTCCATAAGGTCCCACTTCCGGTCCATGGACATCTGGCACACCTGCGAACCGGACCGGGTAGGGACCGAGGGTTGGCTGGGCATGGCGGCAAGGGACATCGACCCGCACAAGGAAAACGTGGTCACCACGGTAAGCATCGGCCCCAGTATGTTCAGGGCTGTCTCATTGCCCGGAGTGCCGGTGGCCTGCGTGGACTCCCTGGACAGCTATGGCTTGCTCACCGGGATATCCGATACCCAGCGCCGGAGCACGATCTTGGACCGGTTCACTCAGATGTACTCACCGGCCATCGGTACCGATCTGGCCATGGAATACTTGGGGGAAACCGGTCTTGAGGCGATGGCCGGAGCCGACATCTTGAAAGCTGCTCCTCAGATGTACTCATCCAGCGTCGAGTACGGCGACACGATAGTCGCTCGCAAGCTGAAGGACATCGCCCAGATACATCTGGCCAATCTGGGCACGCGAATCTTCTATTGCGACTACGGCAGCTTCGATTCCCACGCCAACCAACTAGGGATGCACGCCAATCTATGGACCGACGTGAACCGGGCGGTGGGAGATTTCTTCGCCGACCTTAAAGAACATGACGCCGCGGACAATGTGGTTATGCTTCTCTTCTCCGAGTTCGGGCGGCGGGTCCGCGACAACGGGTCCGGTACCGACCACGGATCTGCTGGAGTGGCCTTTGTCATTGGCGATCCGGTGAAGGGCGGCCAGTATGGCGAATACCCTTCCACCAAGGCCGAAGACCTGGAACAGGGCGACCTGGTACCCAGCCTGGACTTCCGTGGCTTCTACTCCACCGTGTTGGAGGACTGGCTGGGCCTGGATGCCAAGCCCATAGTTAAAGGGACCTTCGAAAAGCCGGCCTTTCTCTAGAATCCAGATAGATTCCACAGGCTCACCACAAACGGTAAGGGTTCTATTTTCCGTTCGTCCTGAGCCCGTCGAAGGACCCGCCGCTAATCCGTTAACAGGTGATATACATGGTAACTCAGCTGGTAGCCGGGCGCACATTCGACTATAGCCATAGCATTGGACGGGGCGCCCCGTCGGGTGAGGGGTTCACCGTGGCGGTAGACGTTGCCATGGGCGAGGGCGACATTGTTTACGTGTTGAACCGGGGATATGAATTCGTCCCGACAGTCGCCTGGAACAGGTCGGGGCGCGGCGCCCGGGTGGGGATATTCAGCGTAGGGACCGAAGCGGGGGACGAGAAGTTCATCTCCGAGTTCGGCAAGTACGGCGACGCCAGGGGTGAGTTCATCTGGCCTGCCGGCATGGCATTGGATAGCCAAAGCAACATATACGTCAGCGACGAGTGGCTGAACCGGGTTTCCGTATTCGATAAAGACGGCAACTTTTTAAATGATTGGGGAACATCCGGAGATGGGAACGGCGAGTTCAGCGGTCCCTCGGGCATCGCAATTGACGCACAGGATGCCGTTTACGTGGTCGACAGCCGCAATCACCGGGTTCAGAAACTCACCAAAGACGGGAAGTTTTTACTCAGTTGGGGCAAGTTGGGCAACGGAGAAGGCGAGTTCGACTCCCCTTGGGGCATCACTCTGGACCAAGACGGCAATGTCTACGTTGCCGACCACAAGAACCATCGAGTACAGAAGTTCAGCCCTGACGGCCATTTCCTCTCTCAGTTCGGCAGCTACGGCACGGGCCGTGGAGAGCTCAACCGCCCGTCAGCCGTCACGGTAGACCCCGACGGCGACGTGTATATCTGCGATTGGGCCAACGACAGAGTGCAACTTTTCAATTCGGAAGGTAAATTCCTGACCAGCTTTACCGGGGATGCCCAAGAACTTACCAAGTGGGCTCAAGCCATCGTCGGCACCAACCCCGGCGCGGTCAAACGGCGCCGGGAAGTTAAGAACATGGAGATTGAATGGCGGCTTTCCATGCCCACCGGCGTGACCTTCGACATCGCGAAGAACCGCCTGTTGATCGCCGACACCCAGCGCAATCGCTTGCAGATATACAACAAGCTCAAGGAGTACGCCGGACCTCAGCGCAACTTGTAGGCCTTGTCCGTGCCTCGTGGATCAGGAAGGATAAGGCATAAACCATTGAATCTCAAAGAAGACCGGCGGGCAAAATCCGCCGGTCTTCTTTTCGCTTTGGTCCTATCGCGGCTTCCTTACGTCCTCGCCTCGCCGGGTTATACACTCATATACCGCTATTTCGTAATCCTGAACAAAGGTTCTCGGCACGCCTACTGACTGCGTACACTTTCCCGGACCGTTCTTTGGAATTATTTCCATTGACACGGACCAACGGCAAGGACTACTATCAAAATATTAGATACTCTATAACATTAGCATCACGAATATTGATAATGCCATTTTCGATAGTGATACTCATTGAGAATGGGGAAGAGCGTCACTTTGCGGCTTATTGAACTGACGAGCTTTTACTACACGGCTCGTTATCGCAGCGTCACCCGGGCTGCCCGAAGACAGAAGGTTGGTCAAAGCGTAGTTTCCCAGCATGTAAGAAGACTGGAAACCGAGTTCGGAATCACCCTGTTCGACCGGTCCTCCCGGCCCTACAAGTTAACGGCAGAAGGGAACGCCTTTTTAAAGCTGGTTATCCCCATCGTGGAGGCAGCGGGCAGCCTCAAAAGCCAGATCGCCCACCCGGAACAGCACGGCTCCTTCGTCGTTGGGGCCTATCACGACTTGGTGATGCACCACCTCCCCAAGGTGATCCAACCCTTCCGCGAACAGTACCCGGACGTACGGATAACGCTGTTGGCCCGCCCTTATGACTCACTGCTGCGATTGGCCAAGTCCGGTGAAGTGGACTTGGCCCTATGTTCGCCTCCTCCCGCCGAAGAAACCACCCTTGGGTATCAGGAATTGTTCAAGTACAACGCGGTGCTCTTGACACCTAAAGGTCACCAGTTGGCCGGCCGCCAGAACATTCAATTGAGTGACATTTCGGAATGGCCTTTGATTCTGCCGGGACCGGAAAGCGTGATTTGGCAACAAGTAAAACGGGCCTTGGATGCACATGGGATCAAGTGTGACGTCACTCTGTCCATGGATAGTTTCCAATCCATCAAGCGATACGTGGAGATCGATATGGGCGTGGCGGTGGTCAGTGATTTCACCTTGCAGCCCGAAGACCTTGAGATGTTGAGCGTGGTCAACCTCGACCATCTATTCTCAGGCTCGGCTATTGGTATCTGCACTTTAAATGGGAAATACCTGGGTCCGGCAGTGCAAAACTTCATCGACCAACTTGTCACCGACTTGAGCGAGTTCCGCAGCGTCCTGTGGGACCAACCCGTCCTTCAAGGGGCGGAGTAAGTCTCCAAGAGCGAGTCCTCGCCGTCTAGGCCGCCAAGTGTCACTGATAATTACACATATTGTGCGCTGCTTCTGTGGCGGTGCCTTCCGCTTGGGTATTAGCCGGCAAGTGGGACGGCAAACCTTGACCAGACCGCTCTGATGGACCAAGAGCAACGACGGGTTGGCGCCGATGCGGCCGGCCACATGGGCTCCGGGCGGCGTCCCCGTCTCCACACCTTCGCTTCGCTGAAAAGCATCGATTTCCGGTTGCTTTGGGCCGGCAGCATCTTCGACAATCTGGCCTTGTGGCTTCAGTTCATCACCTTGAGCTGGCTGGTTTGGAGCCTGACCGAATCGGCTTCCCTCTCTGGGGCCGCTGCTGGATTGCGAGGCTTACCCACCCTGGTTATCGGTCCTTGGGCGGGAGTTCTTGCCGACCGCGTCGACCGGCGCAAATTAGTGATAGCCCTCCAGATCTTCCTCGCCGTGGTGGCCGTATTGTTCGCCAGCCTGGTCGCTACCGGATCCGTCCAGGTTTGGCACGTATTCGCCTACGCCTCGGTATCGGCGGTTTGCTTCGCTTTTATCATGCCGGCCCGCCAGTCCCTCATCGCCAACACGGTACCACCGGAGAACATGGGCAATGCTTTCGCTTTAAGCGCCATGACCGTCACGGTGAACCGGCTGGCGGGAGGTTTGTTAGGAGGATTGCTGATCACCACGGTTGGCATCCAGTGGAACTTCTTCGTGGAGGCCGGGGCTTACGTAGGCACGGCCTTGCTGCTGATTCCAATGAAGACCCCCTACCAGCAGGCATCGACCGCCAGATTTTCGTCGGTCATGGCCAACTTCAAAGACGGGTTCAGATACATCTGGCAGGACAACCGGATAATTCTGCACCTGATTGTTCTGGGGCTGATATTAAATGCTGTTTTCATTCCCATACCGGCCTTGCTTCCGGCCTACACCAGTAAAGTGCTGGCCGCCGATGCCGGTGTTGGCGGGTATCTGTTGGCGGCTCAGGGGGTCGGAGGCATCACGGCTACGGTTGCCATCGCGTCTATAGGATTTGTCATCAAAAAGGGCAATCTAGGGCTCATATGTCTGGTTTTGGGCTCCATATCGGTCATAGTCCTGGCCCAGTCCCATTGGTTAACCCTGTCCATAGCGATGCTGATAATATTGGGTATATCCCAATCCACTTTCATCGTAAGCACCCAGACTCTGATACAGTCCATGGTTCCCGACACGCTGCGGGGAAGGATCACCAGCATCTACATGCTGGAGTTCGGTTTAGGTCCTATCGCCATTATATTGATCGGAATCTTGATGGATCTAACCACCGTACCCATCGCGCTAACCATCGTCGCGTCGGTCAGCTTGGCCTTGTCTCTTGTATTTTTAGGCACCTTCAAACAAGTGAGAGGACTGGAATAACCGGTCGTCCGCGCGACCGGAAAGCCATGGGAGGAACCAGTTCATGAGCGGATCACCTTTGTATTTCCTGACGATCAGCGAACTCGCCGGTTTGATCCGTGAGAAGCAGGTGTCCCCGGTGGAAGTCACTGAAGCGATTCTTAGCAGGATCGAAGCGTTGGACGGCCGATACAGTAGCTACGCCACCGTGATGGCCGACCATGCCATGGATTCGGCCCAAAGAGCGGAGAATGAGATTGCCGCCGGACGTTATCTGGGTCCCTTGCACGGCGTGCCGGTGGCGGTGAAGGACCTTTGCTTCACCAGAGGCGTTCCCACCATGGGCGGCACTCCGGTTTTATCCGGCCATATCCCGGATTTCGATGCCACGGTTATCTCCAAGCTAGCCTCCGCCGGCGCGGTGCTTTTGGGCAAGCTGAACCTGACCGAAGGAGCCATGGCCGGCTATCATCCAGACTTCCCCATCCCGGTTAACCCGTGGGGTCCGGATCTGTGGACCGGCGTTTCGTCCAGCGGCTCCGGAGTAGCCACGGCGGCCGGGCTTTGCTTCGGTTCTTTGGGAAGCGACACCGGCGGCTCTATCCGGTTTCCGGCGGCCTCCTGCGGCATCGTCGGCATCAAGCCCACCTGGGGACTGGTCAGCCGTTACGGCGTCCTGGCGCTGGCCGAGTCGATGGACCACGTGGGACCCATGACCCGCAGCGCTTCCGACGCCGGTATCATGCTTCAGGCCATCGCCGGCCACGACCCCAACGACTCCACTTCGCTACCCGGAACGGCGCCGGATATGTTGTCAGCACTGGGAGAGAGCGTCCGGGGGGTTCGAATCGGCTTGGACCATCGCTACGTTGAAGAGGATGTCGACGGCGAGTTGTCGGCGGCCGTGTTGGCGGGCATCAGCGTGATGGAAGGGTTGGGCGCGGAGATCGTCCAAGTGAACATGCCCGAAACCCACGAATACACAAGGGCGTGGAACTTGCTATGCTCGGCGGAAGCCGCCGATGCCCACCGGGCGACCTATCCGTCCCGTAGAGATGAATACGGTCCCTGGTTCCAAGGCTGGCTCGACAAAGGATCAGAAGTAACCGGCGCGGGTTACGCCAGGGCGAATAACGTGCGGGCGGAGTGCAACGGATCGTTGCGTCGTGTGTTTGAAAATATAGACGTGCTGGCCTGCCCATCAACCATGGCGCCACCGGGGCGGGTAACCCGGGAACAACTGCGGGCCCCCATGGGAGGCGACGACGACCTCAAGTGGGGCCGCTTCACCGTTCCTTTCAACTTCAACGGCGCGCCAACCGTCTCATTGCCCTGCGGACAGAACAGTGAAGAGGTGCCCCTAAGCCTTCAGTTCGTGGGCAAGCACCTGTCGGAGCCCTTGCTGATCCGAATGGGTCACGCCTACGAACAAGAAACCGACTGGCACAACATGCGGCCGCCGGTGTGAGGAATGCCTATTATGAGGTGTAGCGCCCTCATCCTAACATTCCCATCCCTCGCGAGGAGCTTTGCCTCAAAAGGAGAGTTTGCCCCCAAAGTCACAGAGTACCTCAAAAGGCTGGTAGTGTCCTAATTTTTAACCGGGCTACTGTTCATCTGGCTCCTCTGAGCGTTGCTGCCGCTGCCACGGACCCCATAGCCATGGTACACGCCAGCCAAGAACACCAGAGATTAAAATACACGAATACGCCAAGCCCATAAAAGAAACGATCCCTAGGTCAAGATTGATGAATAATGGATGCGTATTCGAGTTGCTAACGATGCCGCTAGCAATTATTCGGATAACTGCTACCAAAGCTGATACAACGAGCAGCATCCACGTTGTCACTAGCAAGTTCTACTGGACCTTTGCCCTAACAGTAGGTCTCATCGCTTGCCTACGGAATAAATCGTCGATGCGAGCAAGATGCGGTGCGATGCCTGATGCGACTAGCGAATTGATCGCCGCCACCAGAAATTGAGGAGTACCGTCTAATAATGCCTCCAAGCAATGCCCTCTTCATCTCTTTGCAAATTTCTTTTTGCATGGGATAATCTCAGGGATTGAGGTGGGTTGCGCTAGATCTGTATCCGACCGGGCCGGGGTGGCTGCTGAGCTCCCCGTTTCTGGCTGCCTTCCCAGTCGGACAGCGCTTGGGGTCCGGCCCTTTCCAGAACTTCATGGTGCTTGGACAGATCACTCCAGCGGTATCCCACCATCTCAGAGTAGAAGGGCGCCATCCGCAGTCCTTCCCTCCGCTGCTTCCGGGCGTCTAGGATGTAGTCCAACACCCGTTCGATGGTCGGCGGGTCGGTCCAATCCGACCGGAAAAGCACCTTGCCGCCCCGGTCAATGACATAGGTCATGTTCGGGAGCGTACCGTAAAGCTCGTGTCCCGTGCCTTCCACGTCATCCACCAGAATAGTGCGCTGCACGTCCAACACCGTCTGTAGGGAGCGGGCATGATCTAGCTTCTGCTCCAGGGTTTGGTGCGCAGGGAAGTTCTCTCCGGGATGGGCTTCTCTATGTATAGACGAAGACGAACTTGAACCCTTGGTCGGCGTACTTCTTGGCCATGGTTTCCAGCTCCGGCAGCGTGCAGTAAGGTCAAGTCAGTGAACCGAACTCGATGACCACGTCTCCGTCTTTCCAGTAGTCACGTAGCTGCACTTTTTCCCCGCTGTCCAACGCCACGGCGGTGAAATCGGGCGCCGGGGAGCCGATGGGCAACTTGGACCGGAAGGCCATGAAATCGGACTCTCCGCCCATGAACGCTTCGTAGTTGTACAACGCGACTGCTGTTTCCGGTGTGGCCATTTCGTTCTCCTTCAAACCTCTACAATTGTTATGTCAATTCCGGCTAGTCTCGAAAGGCCGATGCCTACCCGAAAGCACGATCATTCAGTCCCCGAGTCGCCAACTTCTTCATCGACGTTCTCTTCTTCCACAACCGCTTCACTGCCAAGCTCTTCATTATCAGTCTCTGATTCGAGAACCGGCGGGCGGGACTGGCTTGGGTCTCGCCAAAATTCCACCAACCGGGAAAGCTCGCCATCGTCCACAAAAACGCCTTGCACCCGCCGGGGTTGGGGGGACTGGTTCTCCAGAAGGAGCATGTCGCCCCTTCCAAGCAAGTCTTCGGCGCCCGACACGTCTAATATGACCCTGGAGTCGGTCTGCGACGCTACGGTAAAAGCGATGCGGGTGGCGATGTTGGCTTTTAACAAGCCGGTGACTACGTCCACGGTCGGCCTCTGAGTGGCCAGCACTAAGTGTATCCCCGTAGCCCTCCCCATCTGGGCCAACCGCACAAGATTCGCTTCGGATTCGCGGCCCCCGGCCAGCATCAATTCGGCCAGCTCGTCGACCACCAAAACAACGTAGGGCATCCTTCGCTGGGCGGTGGCGTTGTAGCCGGCGATGTTGCGTACCCCGGCCTGCCCCAATCTGGCGTACCGTTGCTGCATCAGATTCAATAGCCCTGTCAGCGATTCGGTGAATCCCTTAAATTCCTGGACAGTGGGAGCAGCCAGGTGAGGAAGACCGTCGAAGGGAGTTAGTTCCACGCCCTTAGGATCGACCATCAATAGGCGAAGTTCATCGGGTGACTTTGCCACCAGCAGGGACGCGACGATACTGTTGAGACAGACACTCTTGCCCGTGCCGGTGGCTCCCGCGATGAGCAGATGGGGTAGTCCGGCCAGGTCCAGCACTTCAGGCTCGCCGGCGATGTCCTGGCCGATGGCGATGGGCAGACCTCCCTTCGCGGCGCAGTCGGTAAAAGCCTCGGACTCGACCATCTCTTTGAGGCCGACCCTCCTGGGAGTGGGAGACGGAACCTCCAGGCCTACCAAAGCCTCTCCTGGTATCGTCGGCTGGATCCTTATCGAAGGCGTCTTGAGAGCCAGGGCCAGGTCGTTCTGCCGGGCCACGATGCTTTGGACCCTAACTCTGGTCCCACCCCCTCGATCGCCTTCCGGTCCGTCCTTGTCTTCGGTAAGCCAGCCCGGGTCCAGACCGAAACGGATCAGCCGGGGACCGGCCTGGGTATCGGCAACCGTCACGTTCACCCCGTGGCTGGCCAGAGTTTGCTCGATGAGACGCGCGGTAGCGTCCAGGGCCTCTTCGTTGGATTCAACGGGCTCAGGAGTAGATAGCAGACCCGCGGTTGGCAGCAACCAAGGGGGATCCATGGCCGGATCGGTTTCGGCCGGCTGGACATACAAGGCCAACTCTTCGCTGACGAATACGTCCATCATGGAGGATTCGCTGATCGCGTCCGGTTCGACATCCGGCTTGCCTACCGGTACCGCTTCCGGTTTGGCAGGCTCGCGGTCAACGATGGGAGATACGGCCGGAGTCTCTGGGGAAGCCTCAGATACGCTCGGTTCCTGGGGGCTCTTTGTTCGAGACCTTAACCGATCCGTCAACGAACTTATTCCCCGTCTGATCTGAGGGTTTTCAGCCACGGTCCGGACGCCTTGGCCTACCCCTTCAAATCCCCTGGCGTAGAAGGGGCCAACCCTCCGTGGAAACACCACCACCGGCGTCAAAATCGCGATGGCCAGTAATTTGGCGATACCCAGGAAAAGGGGCGAGCCTCCCAGTACGGTTCCCCACTTGCCGCTCAGCCCGGCCACGGCAAAAACGCCGAATCCAGGGTGGAAGAAGGAGAGCACCCCGATGACGATGGCGGCCCCGCCGGCGGCCAACACCCACCATTGCCACAGCCGGCGGAACGACCGGATGTGGTACCGCAATCCATAGACAACCGAACCAAGCCACAGACCCGCCGGGATCCAGCCGTAACCCAAGGACTCAAGGGCCCATAACCGGGCGTCGGCGCTCACCACCATCGTGATGGCCAGGGCCAAGACGACGGTCACCACGGCCAACCCGTCCAGGACCAAGCCCCGCCGCACTGGGCGAGCCTTACCCTCGGCGCCAGAGCCGGAAGAGCTTCGTTTGCCACGAGGGGAACGGGCCACCCGGTCCTCCTTTTTAGCTATTGCGCCTTTGAACTTTCCAGCAGTCCGGTGGCCTCTGGCAATAGCCAAGGGACAGCGGGTCCTCGATTATCGGCAAGTATAGGTGCGCCCTACCGGAATATCAACGAAAATATCGCCAGTCCGAAGCTAATCTTCTTTGAAGAACAAGCGCCGGGCGCTGCCACAACAGATCAACTGGAACTCCGCCGGCTCCAACCCGGCCTCTCGCACCGGTTCCGTCAGCGATTCCGTAGTACCCGAGAAGACGTAATCCGACCCCAGCATGATGTGATCGGCCCCGGCCACATTCCGCATCATGCTTATCGAGTCCGGCGACATATTCACGGTGTCGTAGTAAAGCAGCGGCAAGTAATCCGACGGCTTGTCCCGCTGCAATTCAACGGGGCGTCCCGAACCGGTACGGTATCCGCTGTCGATGCGGGCGGCTTGGTAAGGGAGGAACCCGCCGCCGTGGACCAGCACCATCTTCAGCCGGGGATGGCGATCGAACAGGCCTCCAAGGATCAGCTTTGCCGCGGTTATGGTGGTGTCCAGGGTGCGCCCCAAGCTGAAAGTCAGGAAGTTGGGCGTTATGCCGCCGCCGAACCCGTGGGTAGCGGGGTGAAGCACCACCGGCACGCCTAGGCTTTCCGCCGCCGCCCACAGCGGCTCGTAGCTGTCTTGCGACAGGTCGTGTCCTACCGGGTCGGCGGACACCATGGTGCCCAGCATGCCCAGCTCCTTCACCGCGTATTCCAATTCCTTGGCCGCCATGGTTCCGTCCTGTATCGGCACCGTGGCCAGACCACGAAACGTGCCTTCATGGGAAGCGATCAACTCGGCTAAGTGCTCGTTGAACAGCCTAGCCCACGTGGCGGCGTTATCGGGGGAAAGAGTGTAACCGTGGATGTCCAGCCAAGAGGCGAGGATCTGCAGATCCAGGCCTTGCTCAGCCATCCACGCCAGACGCGGTTCCACCTGGGCCAGGCCACCCAAAGGACGCAGTGGGACCAACCCATCGAACTGCAACGCGGGCCCCCGATCGGTATCCTCCACCGTCACCCCCAGGCTCTTGCCGCTGGTCCTCGCCTCGGCCACCAGGCTGGGTGGAACGATGTGCGCGTGGGTATCGATGAGTTGTGATTCCGGTGTGGTCATTTGCCGCCTCCTTAGTCTTGGGCCATATCTTATCCCGCTACGCACTCCCGTGCCAGCGCATGGAGGCCATATAATGGGACCGGCAATGGGAGTGGGTAGACCTCGGCGGTGGTATGACTCAAACCAAGAAAAGGAATCCAGGAATCTACGTCCTGATCTTCCAACTGTCCAGTGACGTAGCGGTGGCCGTAGGACGGCTGGGTGAGCTTGTTTTCCAAGCCGGCTGGTACGCCTACGTTGGCTCCGGAAAGTCTGGAGTAGAAGCGCGAGTCCGCCGGCATCTGCGGTCCCACGACCGCCCGCACTGGCATCTTGACTACCTATTACCCTTGGGACAGCCCACTGCCGCGGTCATAGGCTATACGGATGATTCGTTGGAGTGTCCCCTGGCCCACCGCCTGGAACAACGATGCCAAGTGATTTCTCGGTTCGGTTCCAGTGATTGCCGCTGTCCGGGACACTTGTTCCACAGCCCAGAACAATCGTCTTTGGAGAATGCGGCGGTCCAGGGAATGACGGCATTGGGATGTACGCCCCTGTCGATTTCCGTAGATTGGAACTGGGACCCCGCAATTATCTGATTTTCGATACGGCGATTTCCCCGTATTAAGTACGATCGCGTAGTAGACAATCACTCCTGGCAGACGTACTATTCCTCCGTCATGCCCAGCGAGCGAATACAACGGCAGATCGGGATAATCACGGAAGTTAGGAGGAAGGACTGATGGCACAACAACGCCTGCCCGTTACGAGCGAACCCTCACAACTGGACCCCGCCACCGTCGCCAACCCCTATCCACGTTATCAACAGCTTCGGGAAGAGGACCCGGTACATTGGAATGCAGGGATCAACTGCTGGATACTCACCCGTTACACCGACGTCCTAGCCGCGTTCCGTGACCAGCGCCTCTCCTCGGCCCAGATCAGCGCTTTCAGTGGACGGCTTTCGGAGGATGCCGCTGAGAAGATCCAGCCTTTGACCCAGATATTCTCGGATATGATGTTGATGTCCGATCCTCCTGACCACACGCGTCTCCGAAAGTTGGCCAACAAAGCGTTCACCCTGAGGGTAGTCGAACGGATGCGGTCCAGCATGCAGGCCACGACTGATGAGCTGCTGGATGGCATTGAAAAAGACGGCCGGCAAGATGGCCGGTTTGATGTGATACAAGACCTGGCCAATCCTTTGCCGGCCATCGTCATTTCCGAGATGTTGGGGGTGCCTGCCGCCGACCGGGAGCAATTTAAGATATGGAGCAGCGCCCTGGCGGCTTTCCTGGGCAATATTCGTATGGTTGCCGAGACGGCGGAATCAGCCCTAAACAGCGTGCTGGCGCTGTCGGACTACCTCAGAGAAATCATATCTCAGCGCCGTCTGGAGCCCCAAGAGGACCTGCTATCCGCATTCGTGGCTGCCGAGGAAGAGGGCGACAAATTCAGCGAGGCCGAGCTATATTCCATGTGTATCTTGCTGATGATAGCCGGCCACGAGACCACCACCAACCTTATCGGCAACGGCCTGCTGGCCCTACTGCAGAACCGGGACCAACTAGAGAGATTGCAGGCCGATCCTGGAATGATAGAAACCGCTATAGAGGAGTTCTTACTCTACGACTCCCCGATCCAATCCGCGGCAAGAATCGCCATGGAGGACATGGAGTTGGGCGGGCAGAGCATCGACAAGGGCCAGCGGGTCGCCATGATCGTGGGCGCCGCGAACCGGGACCCAGAGCGGTTCTCAGACCCAGACCGGTTGGACATTACCCGAGAAGACAACCGCCACCTGTCATTTGGGTTCGGCTCTCACTTCTGTCTAGGCTCCGCCCTCGCCCGCGTTGAGGGGCAGATCACCATCAACGCCGTTGTGCAGCGTTGGCCCGGCCTACGGCTGAACGGCGACGAGATTGAATGGCGTTACAACCCGTCGTTCCGCAGCCTGATTTCCCTGCCGGTGGCCTTCTGAAAAGGGACTGAACCAGCTCGAATCGTAGGATGTCTTTTACGACGGCGGGTACCGAACTGCCGCGCCTGCTCTTCGCCGGACCGCTTGACGGTGCTCCGGCGATGTGATACTAACCGGGATATTCGGGCGTCCTGGTCTCGCCCGCCACGGCTCCATGCCGCAACATCCAGGTGTTGCCAATGGCCGATCCAACCTAATCACTAAATGCGGGAGGCGGACAATGCTAGAGACCAAGCTCAAGACCAAAGGCATCGACCACACGGTGTTGCACGTTAAGGACTTGGCCAAGTCGCGCAGATTCTACCTAGACGTGCTGGGGATGACCGTCAACCACGAAGACGCCACCCGTGCCTTTCTCTGGTGCGGCGCCGGGCAAATGGTCGCCTTGTTCCAAGTTGCCGAAGGCACCGAGATCAAGCCGGGCGACGACATGAACCACATGGCGCTGCGACTGGAGTCGGGTACCTACGAAGAAGTGAAGGCATACATGGAAAGCAATGGCACTTCTGTGTCCGGCCGCCCCGGCGACGATCACTGCATCTACTTCGACGACCCCGACGGGCATCGCCTGCAGCTTTTATTTCCCGAATAAGCAGGCAGGACGTCCGTTATAGGAGCCATCCGGTGGAGCGCCGGCACACCGTTTAAAATAAGCCTGCGTATCCCCTTCCAACGAGATTAAGGAGAACCATCGATGCCCGAACCCAAGCTGACTCTGGCGGTGGAACATTACGACCGCCACCTTCCCCTGCTGGACCGGTCGGTGACCGCCGAGGGTATCCAGCTTGAAGTGCGGCACGTCACCGTGGAATCGGGCCGGCACGAGCGGATGCTGGACGGGTTGGAGTGGGACTGCGCCGAGCTTTCCCTATCCTCCTACATCATGGCGATCACCCGGGGCGCTCCCCTCACCGCCATCCCGGTGTTTCCGCGCCGCCTGTTCAGCCAGTCGCAGATGTACGTAAATACCGCCGCCGGTATCAACGTGCCTCAGGACCTTATCGGCAAGCGGGTGGGCCTGCGCAGTTTCCAGACCACCCTGTCGGTGCTGGCCAAGGGAGACTTGCAGCACGAATACGGCGTTCCATTGGACCAAGTTAACTGGGTAACCAGTACTGGCGAACCCGTATCTTTCCAGCCGCCCGCCGGCGTTTCCATAGAACGGGCTCCGCTAGGCAGCGACATCGAAGAGATGCTGGTGGAAGGCGAGATCGATGCCTATATGGTGCCCAGAATGCCCCGCCCCTTCGTCGCCGGAGCGCCCGAAGTTTCCCGGCTTTTTCAGGACTCCCGGGCCGAAGAGATTTTCTATTTCCAACGCAACGGGTTTTACCCCATCATGCACCTGGTGGCCATAAAAAAAGAGGTTGCCGATCAGCACCCCGAGGCTGCCAGCGCCCTATTTAACGCCTTTGAGCAAGCCAAGGAAATGGCCTGCCGCTTCTACGACGACCCCAACTGGAGCAGCCTAGCTTGGGCGCCTCAACTGGCCCAAGAAGAGCAGTTAATCATGGGCGGCGACCCTTGGCCCAACGGGCTGGAGCAAAACCGGAGCAACCTGGAGCGGTTCATCCAGTACGAACTCGACCAGGGTTTGATCGACAGCCGCCTTGAAGTTGAAGACCTGTTCCACCCCAGCAGCCACCATCTTTAGAGCTGAGCTGGGCCATCAAACCTGGTCCATGCAACGATACTTCGGCAATCATCAAGGCCCATAAGAAAGTCCCCCTTTCGTAAAGGGGGATTCAGGGGGATTTCGTTAAGGAGGAGAGCCGTGGCTATCGACGTTAAGGGACTGGTGGAAGCCGACCAGGGACTGCTCAGCCGCCACGAAGGCTTCGACCCAGACCTCAACGCCTGGGCCAGCGACTTCAAGATCAGCGAGAGCAACCATCGGAGCTTCGACCGTCGTAGGGACCAACTCATGGCCGCCGAAAGCTGGACAGACCTTCAAGGACCTCCGGTTAGTACCAAGATCTAGATATCCATGTTACGGCCACCCGTTCGCCCTGAGCTTGTCGAAGGGCGTTCCCTCGAAGGATGGTTAGACAGGCTCACCACGAGCTGGAGTGGCAGTACTGATTTCTGTAAGGAAGTGGTAAGTCATGCTCGACGATGTGCTTCGCCAAGTGGAACAATTCTTGTATCGTGAGGCCCGGCTCCTGGACAACCGGCAGTTCCATCAATGGTTGGAGTTGTTGACCGACGACATCCGCTACTGGATACCCATGCGCTCCAACCGCTACGCCGCCACTAGCAAGTCGATCTCCATCCTGGACGGCTCCCGCTACGAGGAAGAAGACGTGTCCAAAGAGGGCGATCTGGCGTTCATGGACGAGGACAAGGACTCCTTGAGCCGGCGGGTAGACCGGTTGGACACGGGGATGGCCTGGGCTGAAGACCCGCCGTCCCGGACCCGGCACTTCATCTCCAACGTTGAGGTAGAGCCAGGGGAGCGGGAGTCTGAGATCAAGGTCTACTCGAACTTCATCATGTACCGGACCAGGGCGGAGACCGAGGAGAATTTCTACGTGGGCAGCCGGGAAGACGTGCTGCGCAACGTGGACGGGGCCTGGAAGATAGCCAGCCGGAAAATCGTCTTCGACCAAAACGTCCTTCTGGCAAAAAACCTGAGCAACTTTTTCTAGTGCACGTTCAATGATTATTGCGGGACTTGCCAGCGCTTGATTTAGGTAAAAGCGGCCACTGTCATTCCGGCCGCCCCAACTGTCATGCCGACCCAACCGTCAAGCCGACCCTAGCCTTTATCATTCCGATCCTTCGGCGGAAAGAGAGAAATCTGGGTTCCGCCTTCCCACATCCACAGAAGTGCTGGAGTTGGCGCGGGTGCATTCAAGAGAGCATCACCAGTTGAGAGGGCAAAAAGCAGTCAGCCAAGATCCGATTCCAGGCACCTTCGCTGCCATTTATCGACATTATTTACGGAGTATAGCCAACAGAGAGGAACCTCCACCAGCCGCCTTACCAGCGTGGTTAGATGCGAACATGGACGCCTTGAGAGAAATCGCGCAACAGCATGTTGATGAAGGGAACCCTGCCGGATAGGACTGCCTGATCTAACGTAAGGTTCGTTGAGCTAACCGAGTAAAAGGGGGATCGCCCAACGCTACCAAGATGGGCTTGTCCCTCTCTACCCCGTCAGACGAAACTCTCTCTTCAAACCGTATGACCGGCTTTATGAGCAAGGTGTGGGTGCGATCCGCATCGGGGAATACGTACGACTCTGGTGGAGATGGGTTAGAGCCGGAGTGCCCCTTGGTGTAGAAGTGCTTGAAAGTGGCTCAATACCTGCTGGGGGGTTTGATGCTCTCTGCATAAATTCTGGGAACCGTCTAACGAGATGAGCGGACCTTGGGGCTGGGTCGGCGGCCGGGCCGCCTCCCCCCCGATTCGCTCCCGACCTCACGGCTACAGCGCACGGCCCCTACCCTCCCTTGATGATTCCCGGGTGCGGGGGCAGGCTCCCCCCGGCAGAGGCCCCATTCGTGACCCGCGCCCCAGTCGGACAAGGTGTCTTGGCTCCGGGCAGCACCTTGGGCCGGGAATGCGGCACGGCCTTTCGTGGTGGCGATCCCCATCTGGTCACGCAGGACTACAACTGATCTTTACCCCTGTCACGATCTGATTCCGTGGTTTGGTAATGGACTGCGCGGTGAAGAATCGTACCCGTCCGTGTCGTCACCCGCGACGACCACGTGGTCGACCATTACGGTGATTGGGCCGCTCAGCACCTGCCTGCTCGCTCCCGCGATAGGTATACCCGTACCGTTCAACACTGTCACTTTCACCAAAGTGATGGCCCCTCCACTCGGGACCTCCACGGTTATATCCGCATGAATTTTCTCCCCGGGGTTGAACTGTAGACCGATTACGGAGAAGGCATAGTTTTGCCCTGGGACGTGGGCGGCCGGCACCACTGCGTTGAGGTCGCTGCACCCCGAGGCCTGTTGACCATCTGGACACGCGCCCACAGCGTCCCCGTGTGCCATGTGTGCGGGGACCGCGGGGACCGGTATCTCCAAAGTCACCTCCGCAGGGGTTCCCGGCAAGTGGCACACAGTCACCTTCTCTTGGCCGGCGGAGGCCACGGAGATGGGGCCGGCGGATGCGGAGATGGCGATGATTAAACTTACCAACACCGCTGCTACCAACAGCATCGTACCGGGGATGGCTCGATACGCCTTTGTAATGGTGTTGTGAATTCGCATTTTCTTGGCTCCCTCCTAGTTTGTTTATGGATTCTAGATTGGTGGGGCGGTGACTCCTACTCTGGTGCCACTTATCTACATATGCACCCCCTAATGAACAACCGTGGATTTACCCTGGCGACCACCTCGCTGGACACGCGCCGCCGGGTGCCTGCAGCCGAGAACCAATCCCACGTATCTAACCCGGGGGCGATCGATAAAACTACCCACCCTGTCCTTGATCGGTACGTCTACATCGCCCAGCGCTCAGTACACAGCACTACAACAGGCTATGCAGGAAACCATGGCCTACTTTGATTTGCTTAATCTCACAGAGAATATCCGCCGTCCCGCCCTTGTCGACATCGGCCGGAAGGATGTGACTTATCCTTACCGAACCGTCATGCCCCGGCAAATGGTTGCCGCGTCAGCATATGCCTCAGGTAGCAACAGGAAAACCATCAGAGTTCGTAACGCGATCGCCATCTCAAAGCGTCTCATCTTGGATCCTCTCCTCCCATCACAATTTTGGTCGCTTGTTTGGGCCGGTGATCGGCGAGAGCAACCTCCAAAGGCGAGCCCCTTGACACATCACTCTCGTAAGTATGATCCTCTAACACTAAACCGATGTTCCCCAGATGAACGTGACTGCCCTGAATCCGTGGCCCTCTGGGATGCCTCGGAGTATAAGATGACACCCTGAGCACATCAACTGCTCTGCAATACGCTCAATTACCCCACTCTCATGGTGTAACCGCTCCATTGCTAAGCCTAAAAGCCCAGATTCACCTGTCTCTGCTCAAGTCGATCCTTTGGGGTAGCCCATTTGCCCTGGACGTCCCCATAACTGTCACCAATCCCGACACTCAAAATTAGGCTAGCCAGGTGCCAGCCGAAGGCGGTAGCTCAAAGTAGTCACCTCCACCAGGACCTCCAGCGCCTCCCCTTCCACCAGCATCTCCATTTGGGCGGGTGTAGGTTCCTCGTCGCTACTCTCCTCGGAATGACAGGCAGTAATTGCAATTTCGAGAGCCCAATCCCTTCCTCCTTGTTGGGGGAAGATTAGGATCGGGGTGGGACGGCCAAAGAAATACCCATTCCATCTGCGAACCAGCATCCCAGCATAAAGCCCCGTCCCAACGTGATCGGGACGGGGCCTTGATTCATAGCGATCTAGCAGCTATATGTGGCTAAGTCTGGGCGGGAGTCTTGGCCGGGGTCAGCTCATAAAGCTGGGTCCTAGCGCCGATCTGCTCGTCCCATCCTCGATATCGGATGTCCAGCATGATGCCATCGGGGTCGGCATACTTGCGGTTCTGCTCGCTGCTGTTGTCGCACTTAACGGACCCGGCTTTCTCTACAGCCTCGCAGGACTCTTCCAAATCGTCCACGTAAAATCCTATGTGGTCCACAGTGCCGGTAGCTCCGGGAGGCAAGGTTGTAGAAACGTCGGGGTTGCCAACCTTCAAAATCGCAAAGTAGATATAGCCGTCGCTGAGCCAGACGCCGTCCGCCCCGGTGTCAGCGGGCTCTCGACGCAGTTCTTGGAGTCCAAAGCTCTGCATGTAGAAAGCGGCCGTCTTGGCCGGGTCCTCGGTGGCTAATGCGATATGTTTGATCCTTGCCATAACTCCTCCTCTATTTTGGTCCTTGGAAAATTTACTGATGTCCCTCCAGATATAGAGGCACGCTGGCCTCGATGGTGTTGGTTCGGATTGTAGACAGGGGTACCTGCCGTGTCAATCGGGCGATAGCCGCCAGCCGGCTAGATGCGGCCCACCATGCTGCGCAGAAACTCCATGGTGCGGACCGCCGATGCCTCACGATCACGGGTCACCGGCAGTATCGACGCTACGAAGTCGGTGGCGCCGGCGCTGGCAAAGTCCCGCAACTGTTGCTCCACCTGAGACTCGTTTCCGATGACCGTCACCTCTGATGGCCCTTCGACACCCTCGATATCTAGGAGTCTCCGGTAGTTGGCCAACTGACCGTAGCGGTTATAAGTTCTGGCGGCTCGCTCCCTGGCCTCGGACGGGTCGTCGGTCACGGCCAACGGAAGGGATGCTATCACCCGGGGTCTGGGACGGCCTGCCGCCTCGGCGGCCTCCCGGATGCGTGGAACAACATGAGATCCGATGGCCTTCACCCCGGCCATCCAGGTCACCGTGCCGTCGGCCATCTCTCCAGCCAAGCGCAACATTCGGGGCGCTAAAGCGGCGGTCACGATGGGAAACGGCGACGACCCCGGAACGTTGATATCGGACTTGACCTGAAACACCTGCCCATCGAAGTCGACCGAGCCGTCATCTACGAGGGAGCGTACCACTGTCAGATATTCGCGCATGTGCCGTAAGGGGTGTTGGTAGGAAAGACCCATCGTGCCCTCGATAGAGGGTTTATGGGACAGGCCCAAGCCCAGCGTCAATCGGCCACCGCAAGCTACCTGGGCCGTGAGGGCTTGCTTGGCCATGGCCAGAGGGTGGGTGGGAAAGGTGGGAATCACCGCCGTGCCCAGTTCGATCCGTTCCGTCTGCACGCCTGCCATGGAGATTATGGTCAGGGCGTCAAAGCCGAAGCCGGACATCTGGGGGAACCAAACGCTGTCAAAGCCGTCATTTTCGGCCTGAACCACCTGCCGCACCGTATCGGCAAGATTCATAGCGTCCCGCCGGGCGCCGGGTAGCAAACCTATGCGCATCGCCACATCCTTAAATTAAGAGTTAGGTCCCCGGTAACTCCCTCCGCGAAAGAACCAGCTCCATCGGTGGCGTCATTGCCAAGCCGATGGAGCTGGCCGGGGAAGTGGGCAGCAAGTACATGGCCGTGTTGCCGCTGGATAATCATCGAGGGAAGGTGATCCGTGGCTCAAAGTAACTGTTAGCCCGGCAAGGAGCCATAGCCCAGGGTCACTATCGCTCCGCAAACGATCAGGGTCACCCCCAAAGGTTTACTGAGCCGCCTTCCCCAAGGCATATTCTTCTCCAAGGCCATGACCGACCCCAACACCAGCATCCAGCCGATGTTGCCCGCGCCCACGCCGAACATCAGTAGCATCAAGGAGCAGCAGCAACCAACGCAAAATAAACCGTGATCCGCCCCTAGGCGTACGGCCTGGACTGCCTCGTTCCCACCGGACCAGTGTCCCGCAATAAAACTGAACGGCGAACGGCATTTGTCCAGACAATGGTATTTCAAAAGGAAACTGATCGCGCCCATAATCGGGTTCCTCAACGCAGGCTCTTGGGAACTGTGCTGATTAGATATGTGTTATTAGCATACACCGAGGTTGTCAACCACGGCATCACTGGGCCGAGAACCCGCCGTCAATAACTAGCTCGCTCCCGGTGACGAAGGATGCTTCGTCGGAGGCTAGGTAGAGCACCCCGTAGGCTATCTCTTCGGGCTGGGCGGTGCGGCCCATGGGGGAGCGGGCGTTGGCTTGGGCTTGAAGTTCCGGGTTGCCCAACCGGTATTCGACCATGGGCGTGTCTACCGCGCCGGGGTGCACCGAGTTTACCCGAATGCCTTCTTTGGCGTACTGGATGGCGGCCGACTTGGTGAATATACGGACGGCGCCCTTGGAGGCGTTGTACACCGGTTGCATGGTAGCCTGGCCAACCAGCCCGGAGATGGAGGACGTGTTCACGATGGAGCCCCCGCCGGCTTTGCGCATCTCGGGGATGGCGGTTTTGGTGCCCAAGAAAACGCCCTTGGCGTTAATGTCCATCACCCGGTCCCACTCTTCCACCGTGGTGTCTTCCAGAGTGCCCCGGGACAACACCCCGGCATTGTTGACCAGAATGTCCAGCTTGCCGAAGCGTTGGACCGCAGTGGCCACGGCTTCTTTCCAGGACACCTCGTTGGTCACGTCTAGTCAGACGAAGACGCACTCGCCGCCGGCCTCGTTGATCTCGGCTTCCGTTCGGTGTCCTTCATCTACCAGGATGTCTCCGATGACAACTTTGGCCCCTTCGCTGGCGAACAGCTTGGCTTCCGCCGCGCCCATGCCCCTGGCGCCACCGCTGATCAAGGCAACCTTGTTTTCCAGCCGCATGGCTCTACCCTCCAAATGGCCTATATCGAGCGATTGTAACACCAGCATCGGACAGGTGAAGCAGCCGGGGTTTTTCAACTCGGCCTCGCCGGAATCCTACTCTTTAATCACCAAGCTTCATGTAAAATACTCCCGTGTATTCCCCTGACGCTGAACGGCAATCGGGAGGTTGTTATGGCTTCGAGCCTGGTGCGTGGCAAGTACGTTATCTCCAAAGTGACCGGACCTAACTCGGCCGTCGTGATCTCCGACGGCGCGGTGTTGCAACAAGACGGCCTGATCATCGAGGTGGGAGAATACCAGGACCTCCGCTCGCGCTATCCCGACGAGGAGGTCATTGGCTCCAGCAACTACGTGGTCATGCCGGGTCTGGTCAACGACCACTTCCACGTTGGCCTCACGCCCTTTCAGTTGGGCGCTCCCGACTTGCCGTTGGAGATGTGGAGCTTGGCCCGCATCGGCACCAGGTCCATCGACCCTTACCTGGATCAGCTATACGGCGCGGTCCAGATGATCGAGTCGGGCACGACCACGGTGCAAGCGATCCATTCCGCCGGGCGCGGGGTTGCCCCGGTAGACTTGGGCGTGGCTGACAAAGTGGTGAAGGCCTACCAGGACTCGGGGATGCGGGTGTCTTACGCTCCGTCCATCGCCGACCAGAATTCCATGGTGGCCGGGGCCGGTGGCGGCGAGGAAGAATTCGCGTCGCGGATGCCCGGCGATCTGGCGGAACGATACCGGTCGTTCATGGCCCGCAGCTACTGGCCGGTGGCCGATGTCATGCCCGTCCTGGAGGAGATCTGCGCCAAGTACGGCAACAACCGCCACGAGCGGGTTCAGGTCGTCATGGCGCCCAGCAACGTCCACCGGTGTACCGACGAGATGCTGGTGGCCCTCAAAGAAATGGCCACCCGCCACGGCACCGGCATCCACATCCACCTGCAGGAAACGGTTTACCAAAAGCTCTACGGGTTGCAGGCCTGGAACAAGACCCCGCTGCAGCACCTTAACGACCTGGGCTTCCTGGGACCGGAGATTACTTGCGGGCACAGCGTTTGGGCGACGGACGAGGACATCGCCCTGATGGCGGCCACCGGGACCAACGTGTGCCACAACGCCAGCTCCAACCTGCGCTTGCAGAGCGGCATCGCCCCCATCGGCAAGATATTGGCGGCTGGTGTAAGGGTGGCCATCGGCAGCGATGAGGCGGGCATCAACGACGATAAGGACCTGTTCCAGGAGATGCGGATGGTCCTTAAGCTGCATCGGGTGCCGGGTATCGAAAACACGCCACCCACCGCCTACCAGGTACTGCAGATGGCCACGGTGAACGGTGCCTACGCCAGCATGTTCGGTGACCGCATCGGGACCCTGGAGCCGGGCAAACGGGCGGACATGATCTTGCTCGACCTGCGAAACATCGAAGAGCCTTTTCTGGACCCTGAAGTGCCGTTGGTCGACGCCGTCGTACACCGGGGCCGGAGCATCGACGTGGACACGGTGATCGTCGATGGCGAGGTCGTCATGAAGGACAGACAGCTTACCAAGATAGACAAAGCGGGACTGTTCAAAGAGCTGAAAGAGGCTTTAGACCGGCCTCTCACGTCCCAAGAGACGGAACGCCGTGAGCTGAGTTGGCTGGTTGAACCTCACTTGCGGCAGTTTTACCAGGGGACGATGCCCCGGGATACGGAGCCCCACACCAGCTACAACGCCCAGACTTAAACGGCAACTTCCACTGGCTTCCCGATGGCGGGTTTGGACTCCGAGGTTCCAGCCGTATATACTTCGAGCACTTTTCAACGATACTAACGCACGTATTAAATCACCTCATGTTCATTGTGACGATTACGGCACGCACGCCCCATTTTCCTGTCCACTCCGGACGTCACCGGCATCTGAGACATGACTGATCTACAAGAACGACAGGTCATCAGACGTTAAGTTGGCGGCATTAGCGACAATCAACCGGCATCTGCCCTCCTCCATGCAATACGGGCAATTCCGGTATTACTGGCTGGCCCTGCTGGCTGGAGTCACCGGTCACCAGATGCTGCTCCAGTTCACCCTGGGCTGGCTTATTTTCGAGATGACCGGCGAGCCCCGAGACATAGCTTTCCTCGGAGTCGCCATCGCCATCCCCGCTTTAGCCCTGAACCTGCTGGGCGGTGTATTGGCCGACCGATGGGAACCCAAATATGTGGTGGCAGCGGCTCAGACCGTTTCGGCGACGGTGGTGGTGGCGCTGGCCGTGCTGGTCCTCAAGGAGCACGTGCAGACGTGGCACGTTCTAGCCGCCGGGGTCATCATCGGGGCCGTACAGGCCTTCGACGCGCCCAGCCGGTCCAGCGTCTCGCCCCGCTTGGTCCGCACTGAGCATATCGTCAACGCCGTGGCGATGGACTCGATCGTTTGGAACGTCACGCGGGTTGTGGCGCCGGCGCTGGCGGGGATGGTCATCGCCTGGCGAGACATCCATACATCCATGTTCATCAGCGCCGCCTCTTTCTATATGCTGGCATCTGTGCTTACCGTGTTGAAGCTACGGCCCCGCCCTCCGGCCAAAGGGCGATTCGTCTCCCAGGTAGCCGAAAGCCTTCGGTACGTGCGTCAACATCCCGTTTTCTTGAACGTCATGGTGCTCACCTGTTGCAACAGCCTGTTCGGAATGTCCTACGTGTTCCTGATGCCCGTGTTTGCCAAAGACGTCTTGGACGTTGGGGCAGAAAGGATCGGCTGGCTGCTCGGAGCCTCGGGCGTAGGCGCCATCATCGGCACTTGGTACATCGGCAATCTCAAGGATGGCGCTCCCAAGGGCCGCTTGATCTTGGCCGGAGCGGCCCTATACGGGCTAACCCAGATCCTCTTCGCCTTGGCGGCCTGGCAGGGTAGCTATCCGGCATCCATGGCCATGCTGGTATTGGTAGGCGCGTCCAACTCCCTGTACCTCGTGGGCGGCCTCAGCACCATACAGCAGCTGGTCCCGGAACAGCTTCGGGGCCGGGTCATGGGACTCTACGGCATAACCTGGAGTCTGGCCCCCCTGGGAATGACCCAAGGCGGAATAGTTGCCCAATACATCGGAGCCCCGTGGTCGGTAGCCATTGGCGCCTCGTTGATGGTCGTGGTAGCCGGGGTACTGTTTGTTCGTAGCGCCGAACTGCGTGACCTCCGAACCGGAGGAGTCGAGCAACTTCGCCCCGCCTACGCGGCCTCGGCCGACGACGGCGAAGAGTAGCCGTCGCCAAAGTGATAAATCACACAACAACAACAAGCGGAAATCTCGGATCTAGGAAGGTTTAACGTGGCGTTACCGAAGATAGCGATAATCCCAACCGGCGGCACCATCCAGAACGGACAGCCCTTGGTCAGTTCCTCAAAAGCGGGCGGAGACTTCAATCTGCTCAGACCCCAGCGCCTTCATGAACCCGTGGCGGTGAAGATTGCCAAGGAGGACCTGGACGGCAATCCCCTCACCATCGGTCCCAACGAGGAACCGTATTGGGACGTCACCTTGGACCCAGCCGACGGACTTTACTTGCTGCCTCCGATGACGCCAGGGCAATCCCCGCCCCAGGGATACGCCGCGGTTCACATGAACGCCCGCCGCATCATCGAGGAGATAGACCGGTTCGGCCTGGATACCGCAGGCCGGAATAACTTGCTGGCCGAGGCGGCAGCCTTGGAGGTCCGGGAGATCATCGACCCTCGCACAGGGCGGGAGCTGCGGGCCGGCGGCCAGACATTCAGCATGTTTGAGTTGGTTCTGATCGCCAACGCCGTGAACCAGGCCTTGGCGGAAGATGACGTGGCGGGATGCGTCGTTACCCACGGCACCTTCACCGCCGAAGAAACGGCCTGCTTTTTGCATTACACCGTCGACAGCGACAAACCCGTGGTCGTGGCCGCGTCCCAGCGCCGGCACAGCAGCATGGGCAACGACGGCGACTGGAACCTGGTCGACGCGGTCCGGGTGGCGGCTCATACCGACGCCAAGGGCCGGGGCGCCATGCTGATGATGAATGAAGAGATCATGCCAGCCCGGGAAGTCACTAAAACCAACCAACGTCCCGGCGGGTTCGCCAGTTCAGGCGGTTCGGCCTCAGCCTTGGGGTCGGTGGAAAGCGACCAGGTAACCTTCTACTTCCGGCCGGAGCGGAAGCATACCCTCTGGTCTGACGTGCGTCCCAACGGGACCCTGCCCGAGGTGATGCCTAGGGTCGATATCGTCAAGACCTACGCCGGGGCCGACGACGTGCCTATCGCGGCCTTGATCGACCGGGCGCTGAAGGAGCGATCGACACCAGGCGCGCCCCAGAAGCACGGCATCTTGGTGGAAGGGTTCGCCTACGACGGCAAGCCCCATCAGTTTCAGATGCCTATCTTGGAAACAGCCATGTACCAGCACGGGCTCCCCGTGGCGGTAGCCAATCGTGGCGACCACGGCCGGGTGCCCCGCCTGGTCGATAATCCCTTCATCTCTTGCGATAACCTGATGGCGGTCAAGGCCAGGTTGCTCTTGATTTTGGCTATCGAAAAGCTGGGAATGCTAACTCCGTTCACTGATGTAGCTAACCCATCGGCGGATGACCGGCAGCGGTTACAGCAACAATTGCAACGCTTCCAAGAAATCTTCGATACCCACTAAGAGTTCCGGGAACAGCGACCGCTAGATTAATTTCAAGCTAGTTATGATGCACAGGGATTCACCCCATCCTAACCTTCCCCCGTCCAGGGGGAAGGGATTGGCTTTCAACCTGCTTCTCAGACGACGGCAACCGCCGAAACCTGGAACAGCGTTTCCGGGCGCGTAAACCGGTGCGCCATAACTCCCGTGGCAGAGGGGAAATCGCGGCCAAAAAGCCGCCGCCTAACTTCCTGGACCTCCCGGTATCCCATGAGGCCGTTGGGAGCGACCCATTCGATGGTGTTGACCACGTCGTCCAGCGTGTATCCGGCGGCAGCAAGGACCTGGGAGACGTTCCGATAGGCCTGCTCCGCCTGAGCCGCTACGTCGAATCCCCCCACGCTTTCGCCGGTGGCATGGTCCACCGCCGATTGGCCTGAGATGTGGAGCATCCGGCCTTTTTTCGTCCCTGGGACCGCATTGGCACGCTCGTATTGAGCTTCCCATTCTGGCAGGACGATCTGCTGGCGTTCGCCGCCTTTAACCGCAACCGCTTCCAGTTCCACGTGTCCTTCCGGCCGTAAAAGTCTATTTACAACCACTCCGGTGGCGGCGGGTAGCATATCCCCAAAAAACTCCCCGCGGACTCCTTCCGCATCGGGATAGCTTAGGAAAGCTTGTGGGTCGACGTAATCCAAGCTGGTCACGACGTCGCTGGGCCGAGCGCCCGCCGCCTCCAACACGCCGCCAACGGTCTGGTATCCCAACTCCAATTGCCTCCGGGTGTCCTGGGGATAATGGCTTTGCCCATCAACGTCTTCATGACCAACCAAGCCGGATAACCAAACAATATCACCCGATTCTACCGCTGGGGCGAAGGTCACAGCTTGGTTTGATCCATCTTGACTAACAGCCCGTTTATCACCGGTCATGGCAACGGCGCTGATCTCGATCAAAGCGTCCCGGCGAAGCAGCCGCTGCACGCAGACCCCGGTTGAGGCAACCGGACCCCGTAGATACTCCCGGCGTACGGCGGCGGTTTGACGATAGTGGGGGAGAGCCACCGGGTCCAAGTAATCCACCGTCTTGACCACGTTTTGGAACCCAAGACCGGCAGCCTCTAGGACCACGCCTAGCTTCTCGTAGATCAACCGGGTCTGCTCAACCAGGCCGCCCTTACAGCCAACTCTGCCCGCATCGGCGTCGTATTCGCCGGCGGTTTGCCCCGAGATGTACACTACGCCGCGGGCCTCGACTGCCATGCTAAAGGTGTACCGGCGGAGGTCGAGCCAGGGGAACTTGGTGGGATCAACCTGAACAACATTTCGGCCCATTCGCGTGCTCCGTGTATTCTGAAACTAGATCCGTGCGGAAAACCTGACCAGCGCGCTGGCCGATTGCACCACTTTCTCACCGCTCTGATTGACCGCCCAAAGGTCGCAAGTCACCAGCTCTTCGCCATTCTCAGCAGATTTTCCGCTAACGATACCGTGACATATAATCAGGTCGCCGGGGTAGACCATCGCCCGGTTGCTGAAGCTCAGCTTGCGCAAAAAGCCCCCCGGTCCAGCCCAGTCCTGCACCTGCTGGGCCAAGAACCCGCCCATCATCTGCCCGTCCAAAAAGGGTCCGTCAAACCCCAGACCTCGGACGTAATCGGCGTCGTAGTGAATGCGGATGAAGTCCCAGGTGGCCGCTCCGTAGGCCATCATACGGGCCGCGGTTATCTGTTTCTCCAAAGGCGTCAGTTCATCGCCCACGGAAATGTCTTGATAATTGAGGGTCGTGCTGTCCAAATATCCCCCTCGCGGGCTACCGCTGGTCTAGTGTCTCCAGGTGAAAGTTCCCTTTGTCATTCCGGCCTCAGGGAGGAGTCTGTGTCACTCCGATCCTTCGGCGGAAGGAGAGGAGTCTCATGATTGGTTGTCGAGGTCATCTAAGATTCCTCGCCGCCCTTCAGCGGAAGGGCTGGTGTCGAAATGACGAAGTGTGCGGCCGAAGATTGGCAATCCTATTTTCGTAGCAATGGCAGGCGGTTAGGTATGATAGCCCTACAGGCGCAGGAACATGGTCTCCACGTTGGTAGCCAATAGCTCGTCCCGCTGATTGTAATAGGAAGTCTCAACTTCCCAGAAAATCAGCCGGCCCGACCTCCCGGTCTTTTCGTACACGTCTTTGGTCTTGCGTTTGGCGGTGACGACGTCGCCGGGATGAACCGGCTGGAAGAACTCGTAGGCGTTCCCGGCGCGGAGACCTCCCAATCCCAAATCGTCTTTCAGGGCTAATTGCCGCCCTTCTTCGTCAATGTCGCCCTCGACGAACTGCCAGGTGTCGCAGATCAGTGTAGGCGGCGCCATCACATCGGGGAGGCTGTGGGATCGGGCGAAATCAGGGTCGGTGTACAAAGGGTTGAAGTCGCCGATGGCCAGAGCATATTGGCGGAACGACGAGCGTCCGAACTCGTCAGGCGACTGGAAAACAGTCTCTTTCCCAATAGTGGCCCTGAGCTTGGCGATCAACGAATCGGCTGCTTCGCCTCCCATTCGCGCCTCCCGAGACATCTCGCGAAACCAGAACGTCCCCCTTGGAAACCTGTTTCCGCAGGGGGACGTTCATCCTAAGTTATAGTCTAAGCGCCACTCACGGCGGGTGCGGTCGGTGGATCTAGCCTACCCCTACGATTGGTGGAACAGGTTCAACGCCGAGCCTAACCGGAACCATTCTATCTGGGGCTCACCCAAAGTATGGTTCAGGCTCAACGATTCGCTGGTCCCGTCGGAGTGGCTGACGGTGCAGGCGACGGGCTTGCCCGGCGCCAGTTCATTCAAACCGGTCAGGCTTATCCGGTCGTCCTCGCGGATCAGGTCGTATTCGTCCGAGTTGCTGAACGTCAAAGCCAGCAGGCCCTGTTTCTTCAAGTTGGTCTCGTGGATGCGGGCGAAGCTGCGGGCTATGACCGCACCGCCGCCCAGCAATCGCGGCGATAGGGCGGCGTGTTCCCGGCTGCTCCCCTCACCGTAGTTAGAGTCACCGATCACCACCCATTTCAGCCCCTCCTCCTGGTAGTGCCTAGCGATGTGTGAGATGGCCACTCCGGTCTCACCGGATAAGACATCCAGACCCTTCCCGGCATCGCCGGTGTAGGCGTTGATGCCCCCCATCAAGAAGTTCTCGCTGAACTTAGTCAGGTGCCCCCGAAGGCTCAGCCATACTCCGGCGGGGGATATATGGTCCGTGGTGCATTTTCCCTGCGCTTTCATGACGACGGGAGCATCCACGATGTCCGTTTGATCCCAGGGCGGCCAGGGGTTGATCAACTCTATCCTTTGGCTATTGGGGTCCACCACGACTTCCACGCTGCTTCCGTCCTCCGGAGGTGCGATGTAGGAAGAGCTACCGGGGTCGAATTCCTCCTCCGGTACGTCGGGCGCCTGCTTCGGCGGTTCCAGCATCACTTGATTGCCTTGGCCGTCGGGCAGCGTGTCCGTCATCGGATTAAAGGACAGCCTTCCGGCCAAGGCCAGCGCGACGGTCATTTCCGGGCTGGCGATGAAATTCATCGTTTGGGGGCTGGCATCGTTTCGTCCGGGGAAATTACGGTTGTAGGACGTAACGATAGTATTGGATTCTTGCGAGTCTCGGGACCGCCGCCACTGTCCGATACATGGACCGCAGGCGTTGGCCAGGACCGTTGCTCCGATGGACCGGAGGGACTCCAACTGGCCGTCCCGCTCAATAGTTGCCCGCACTTGCTCGGAACCCGGTGTAACCATTAGTGGAGTAGCGATATTGATCCCAAGAGCTTTGGCCTGCTCCGCGACGTCGGCCGAGCGGCTCATATCCTCGTAGGAAGAGTTGGTGCAGCTTCCGATCAAAGCGGTGGAAATCTCGTCGATAAAACCGTTGGCCGGATCTTTAACCTGGCTTGCCAATTCGGATATCGGGCGGGCCCGGTCCGGAGAGTGGGGGCCCACCATGTGGGGCTCCAGCTTGCTCAGATCGATCTCCACGACACGGTCGAAGTGACGTTCCGGGTGGTCCAGCACTTCCTGGTCTGCCCGGAACATCTCGCGGTTCTGGTCGGCCAGCTCTGCCAGCTCTCCACGCCGGGTGGACCGCAGGTACCGGGCCATGGACTCGTCGTAAGGGAATACAGATGTCGTCGCTCCCAACTCCGCGCCCATGTTGGTTATGGTAGCTTTGCCGGTGCAACTGATGGTTTCGGTTCCGGGACCGAAATACTCAATTATCGAGTTGGTGGCTCCGGATACGGTAAGCTCTCCGGCTAGGTACAGGATGATGTCCTTGGGAGCGGTCCATCCGCTCATCCGGCCCGTTAATTTAACGCCGATGCGGTTGGGATAGAGAACTTCCCAGGGAAGACCCGCCATCACCTCCACGGCGTCGGCCCCGCCAACACCCACTGAGCAAGCGCCAAGGCCGCCGGCGTTGGGGGTATGGGAGTCGGTGCCGATTATCATGGCTCCAGGGAAGGCGTACTGCTCCAGATTGACCTGATGCAGGATACCGGCGCCGGGACCCCAGAATCCCACGCCGAACTTGGCGGCGGCGGTGCGCAGAAAGTCGTATACCTCGCCGTTTTCCGACACGGACTCTGACAGATCCGAGTCTGCGCCCACCCTCGCTTGGATCAGGTGGTCGCAGTGGACGCTGGTCGGCACGGCCGTGCTGGACCTTCGAGTCTGCATGAACACCAGCATGGCGGTTTGGCCCAAGACGTCCTGGAGGATCACGCGGTCCGGCCGAGCCAGCAAGTAGCTCTTACCGGCCTCCAGCTCTTGGTTTTCCGGGTCATCCAGGTGAGACAGCACCAGCTTGTCAGCAAGACCCATGGGCCGGCCCAATCTCGGGCGAACGATCTCCAGGTTATGCCGCATTATGGTGTATGCGTTAGCAACAAGTTCGGGTGTTGAATCAACCACCACCATAGCAATTCTCCCGTGTCAAATGAATTGAAATTAAGCGTGTTGAGCCTGAATAAAAGGCACAACAGGGACATCGGCGAGTGTATCAGCACCATGCCACGGCGTCAAACCAACCGCAGTGCTAGACACACCGGAAAGCCTCCTTTTCGTAAAGGGGGGTTGGGGGGCTTTCGTCTCTCTTTACCCCAGAAACAATGTATAAGTCCCCCGTCCCACCTGCTCAATCGTCTGCGGACACAATATGCGGTGGCCGGCTGACAGGGCTTGTTTGGCGACCTCCACATTGATCGCCCCGATCTGCTCGATAGCCAGAATTTCATCCAAGGTGAAAAACTCGGCCCGGTCCACTTCAGTCATGTCGGGGTTGGGCTCGCCGCTTAGAGCGTTCAGCAACATGACCACGTATATGCTGTTGCCGCCGTCCTCGTCGTAACGGTTCCTGATGCCCAACACGCCCCGCACTTCGGCAGTGACCCCGGCCTCCTCCTCCACCTCACGCACCACCGCGACCTCGATCGTCTCGTCCTGCTCGACGAACCCACCGGGTACCTGCCAGTTGCCGTGGCCCCGCCGTGACAGGCGGCGCACCAACAGCAGACGTCCGTCCCGCACCACCGCGCCGCCCACGCCGAGGTTGTATCCAGTGTTGTATCGCTCCGGTGGAGGCATGCGCGCTTCACTCTCCCATACTAGCATCGTTGGGTAAACATGCTACCAGAAATCAGGCGTGAAGGCCGGGCCGTGGCGTCTGCCGTTCGGCTCTATCGTCCGGTATCACTATGCTCTGTCCCCGGCTAGGGATATAATCATGGCTGTTTGCTAGCTGACAGCACACGACTTGAGTGTGCCACGAGAGGTGACTGAAATGACCCAACAAGCGGCAGAGCTTAGCCCGGAAACGGTCTTAGAAGAACTGAAGAAGAACGGGGTTACCCACGTGGTTTGGCTGCCCGACAGCGAGACCAACTGGCTGTACCTGCTGATGCAGGCGGAACCAACCCTAGATCTGATCACCGTGAGCCGGGAAGGCCAAGCATTCTCCACCGCTGCCGGTCTGGCGGTGGGCGGAGCAAAACCCGTGATCCTGATCCAGAATACCGGGTTGCAGGAGTCGGGAGACTCGATGCGCGGTTGGACTATGGGTATGCACATCCCGGTGGTGTTGATGGTCGGTTACCGGGGATATACCCGCCACGGCGACAACACCGACACCGCCGCAACCTACACCGAACCCTTCTTGAACGCCTACAACATCAAGTACTACTTGATTGAGAACAACGACGACGCGAGCCGGATCACCCGGGCCTTCGAGGAAGCAGAGAAAGCGCAAGGCCCCGTGGCGGTCCTGGTCGGAGACGAGTTCCACGGTTTCAACCGCTGATTAGACTCCGCAGACGAGATAACCCGGCTGCTATAGGCCGTTAACGTGAAAATTTAGGAGACACCAGATGATTCACACAGAGGATATGCTCAAGGTCTTCGCCAAATACCGGGGCAACGCAATAGTTATCCCCGGCAGAGGCGGACGCCATTGGCACACCATCAGCGACAAACCGGAACGTGACGTGCCCTTGGGCGACCCGGCAATGGGCGGCCATGGCTCCTTTGGGTTGGGTTTCGCCCTGGCCCGGCCCAACGAAAAGGTGATTCTTTTCGACTCGGAAGGCGACATTCTGATGAACATGGGCGCGTTGCCCACCATCGCCGAGAAGGCCCCACCGAATTTCTACCACTTCATGCTGGATAACGGGGTCTACGCCACTACCGGCGGCCAGCCGGTGCCCAACGCCCAAAACATCGCCTATGACGTCATCGCCAAAGGCTCCGGCTATCCCTCGACCTTTTCTTTCGACAATCTGGAGGACTTCACCAATAACATCGAGGCGATCTTGAACGCGCCCGGCCCGGTGTTCGTAGCCCTGAAGATCCATCCGGAAGTGGAGAACGTGCCCATCAACCAGCGGATCCGCTGGAACCCGCGCACCCGGGACAAAGTGATCAGCGACTTGCAGGCGGAAATAGGACCTAGGTAGTGAGGAGAAGCGAATGACTCAGAGCATCGACCTGTTCGAAGCCATCGACTCGCAACGAGCCATACGCCGGTTCAAATCCGACCCGGTCCCTGACGAACTCATCACCCGCTTGCTGCAGGCCGCCATCAAGGCTCCGTCAGGCGGGGCACGGCAAGGTTGGAGCTTCATCGTCATTCGAGACCAGGAGACCAAGGACAAGATCGGAGAACTTTATCGATCGGGGGATGGATTCTCGATCACGCCGGACATGACCGGTCAGGCGCGGCGGGTCTATGGGGCCGCTCAATACCTGGAAGACCACATGGAAGAGGTCCCCGTGTTCATCCTTGCCTGCATAGAAGCTAACGACAACGGCACCTTTTCGGCTGCATCCATCTATCCCGCTGTCCAGAACATATTATTGGCGGCGCGGGGGATGGGGCTTGGCAGTTGTTTGACTACCCGGCAGATGAGGTTTGAAGAAGAGATCAAACGATTGCTCAATATCCCGGAAGGCGTAGCTACAGCTGCCCTTTTGCCCATCGGGTTTCCGGCCGAAGGCGTGGGATACGGCCCCACCAGGCGCAAGGCGCTGGAAGAGGTGGCCTTTGACGGCGGCTGGGGAAAGAGCTGGCAGCATCCCACTTAACGCCGATCGTAGAAGGGCGAAGTTTCCGGTCACTGGGGAGTGAGGAAACGGGTCCTTCGGTCCAACATCCAAAGGCGTAAGGAGCTAAGAAATGCCCCACCAGGTCAGAGGAATCATCGCCGGCGCCAAAGGCGCAACAGTGAAGCTGCAAGACATCCTGGTGCCCGATCCGGGTCCCGGTGAGGCCTTGATCCGCGTCAAAGCCTGTGGCGTCTGCCACACCGACTTGCACTACCGGGAAGGAGCGATAAACAACGAGTTTCCCTTCCTGCTGGGACACGAAGCATCGGGCACGGTGGAGAGCGTGGGGGACGGCGTGAACAACGTTGCGCCGGGAGACTTCGTAATCATCGCCTGGCGCTCCCCATGCGGGACCTGCCGGTCCTGCCTGCGCGGCCGACCCTGGTACTGTTTCGCCAGCCGCAACGCCCAACAACCCATGACCCTGGCCGACGGGACGCCCTTGTCGCCGGCTCTGGGCATCGGCGCTTTCGCCGAGTTGACACTGGTGGACGCGGGGCAGGCGGTGAAAGTTAACGCCGATGCCAGCCCCCAAGCTGCTGGGCTTGTGGGATGCGGCATCATGGCCGGACTGGGAGCCGCCATCAACACCGGCGATGTCACCAGGGGCGATTCGGTGGCGGTATTCGGCTGCGGGGGTGTTGGCGACGCCGCCATCGCCGGAGCCCGTCTGGCCGGAGCCCACACCATCATCGGGGTGGACATCGACGACCGTAAGCTTGAGTGGGCCAAGGAATTCGGCGCGACCCACACCATCAATGCCTCCCAGACCGACCCGGTGGAGGCCATACGCAAGCTCACCGGAGGCAACGGCGTCAATGTGGCCATTGAGGCGGTGGGCAGCCCGAAAACATACGAGCAGGCCTTTTACGCCCGCGACCACGCCGGCACGCTAGTGCAGGTGGGCGTGCCCAGCCCTGACATGAAGATCGAACTGCCCCTGATCGAGCTTTTCGGACGGGGCGGCTCCCTCAAGTCTTCCTGGTACGGCGACTGCCTGCCCAGCCGTGACTTCCCCATGTACATCGACCTGTACCTACAGGGCCGCCTGGACCTGGAAAAATTCGTTTCCGAGACGATCCCGCTAGATGGCGTGGAAGACGCCTTCCACAAGATGGAGCGGGGAGAAGTGCTCAGGTCCGTGGTGGTTTTTTAACCGATATTCGATCGGCGCATTCGGGCACCGGGACAATTCGAATGATCTGCCGGTTAGAAATTTCCGGCGACTAAGCAACGCGGCCAATCCCAACATCGCAATGTCCGCTACCGGTATCTCCTATCATCCTCTGGGTTTTGATAATATGCCCCATCCCCGGAATCGGCGCTATGGCTTGGTCCTTTCCGCCGTTTCTTGATTAAGAAGATGCCCAACGCCAAAGGGATCACGGAAATTATCACACCACCCAAGATGGCATCAGCCCAACCTTCTCTATCATCAGCTATGCCTAGAAGGAGAAACACCCACGCGATCGCACAGCAAACAACCACCAAAATACCCAGCCAGTACCAGACAATGCCGCCCCCTTTTTGAGCGGCCAACCGGTGACCCCACTGGGAGCAGAATTCGCTCTTCTCTTGAATCTCAGAAAGACAGTTAGGACATGTAATGCCGGGATTCATCGCTGTCCTCCTTTAGGATGTGTGGCAGTTTACCAAACAATGTTACGTCCGGCCACCACGTATTTAAGATTCACTTAAGCTTCCCTAGCAGCAGTCCGAGAGAAGCTGTCTCGGCATGGGGAGGCTCGGTGGAAAAGCGAGTGCTCCAACAGCAGTCCTGCTGGCACCCCGGCATAGGGCGATGGGTATAGGGCAGCATGACGGATCCGGCGGTCGAGTATTCGGGAGATCCGGCGCTGGTAATCCGCGCCCCTGACGAATGGGTGGCGCCGAGGCTAAAGTTCCCCGTTCTGGTACACCACCCGGCCACCGACCATGGTGAGCAGAGAGTGCAGGTTGGGAATGTCGTCTTCGGGAACGGTTAATAGGTCGTCGGAGAGCACCGCCAAGTCGGCCAGCTTGCCCGGCTCCAGGGACCCTCGCCGGTCCTCGTCGAAGGTGAAGTAGGCCCCGCCCAAAGTAAAAGCCTTCAGGGCCTCCAAGCGGCTAAGACGTTGCTCCGGAGCCAACTCCTTGCCGGTGTGGCGCTCCTGGCGGGTCACCGCCGACCAGAGGGTCATAAAGGGATTGTAGGGCTTATTGTCGGTGCCGAATCCGAAAGGCACGCCTCGCTCCAGATAGGTCTGGTGGGGAACGGCCACAGAGGCCGCCTGGGGATCATCGACCAACGGCCCGCCTCGCAGCCACAGCTCGGTCAGCGGTATGGTCTCCAGAACCAACCCCATCGCCTTGATCCGGTCCAATTGGCGGCCCGTTGTCTCCCGGATGTGGGCCAGAATCCACCGCCGGCCGTCGATGGGCATGTCCCGATGGACCTCCTCGAAGATGCTCAGCACCTCGTCCAGGTTGTCCCGCACGATCGTATTTACCCTCAGGTTGTGCTGGGCGGCCAATCTTACCAAACGGCGGAAGCGCCCGGGTGGATTGTAACCCTGGGCGAACCCGGCCCAACCGGTGAAGGGAAGCTCGGCGGAGCGTGCCCGGGAGGTGTAGCGGCTGCCACGGTACTGGATGTAATAGCCGCTGATGCGCAACATATCGTCGCCGTACCCGGCGCCCGACGCCGAATGGCCCCACCGGTCCATCTCCTGGGCCGCTTCTTTAACTGATCGCCAAGCCGGGCTCAACACCATGTGGGAGCGCACGGTCATCCGCCCCTCATCCCACAACTCCTTGTAGGCCCGTAGCACTTCCGGGGCCACGCCATGCCCCTCGTAAGTCCCGGTGGCGCCCACGGAGTTGTAGAGGGTCATGGACTCTTTCAGGGCTATTACCCGCTCGGCGTGGGTGAACCGGGGCACGACCTTCATCAGCGTGAATTCCAGGGACGGAAACCTGGCGGTGTCGATTAAGATGCCGGTGGGCTCACCTTGGGCGTCCCGGCCGATGGTCACACTGGGGTCTGGCGAAGGAGTATCCCGGTCGATCCCAGCCAATCGCAAAGCCAGGCTATTGGCCACGGCAACCGACGGCGGCACGTTCCACGGTGTCCAGATCCCCCGGATGTACACTGGGTTTTGAGGTGAGACCCGGTCTAACTCCCAGCGGTTGGGATAACGGCCCTCCTGAAGAATCTGGGGAACGTCCACGTAGCTTGGAGGGTCGCCCACCGGCATGGTGACCACCCACTCACCGGGGGACGTTTGGTCCACCAATCGCTTGATGGCCGCGAGAATATCGTCGATCGACCGGAGACCCTCCAGAGACGGACAGGCCCTTTTCAAACCTTCCCGGTCCATGTGGGCATGGATGTCGATGATGCCGGGAATAACGGTGCGTCCCCGGAGGTCGATAGCTTCGGTCCCAGCGCCCGATAAGGCAAGCATGTCCCGGTCGCTGCCCACGGCTTGTATCGAGTCTCCGCTGACTGACAAGGCTTGGTGGGCCACGCCATCGGCGGCCGCCGTGAGCACTTTGCCGTTGTGCAACACGATGTCCGGGGGGCCTTGTCTTGATGTCAAACTAATACCATTTATAGATGATTTTGATGCACGGGCCGGCACCCCCCTCTCTAACTCTCCCCCGTAAAGGGGGAGAGTTAGAGAGGGGGGTGATTTGCATTCATCACAATTAACTGGATGCTGTATCAGGCCCTTTGCGTTGCCCAAGATTGAAAAAGCGTGGGATCTGGTGGACGAATCCGTCGCGGCGGCGCGGGAATCACGGGACAAACCAGCCCCTCCCCTCGAAATAGCCCCGGAGGAAGGCGATCTGGCCCCCGTGGGTCACGTTGTCGAAGACCAGGATGCCCAGCATTTCGGACACAGACCGCGGCTCGGTGGCCGGGGGCACGATGCGGGTTGCGTTCAGGTCGGCATCGGACAGGCCGTCCAGATATTTCCTGGCTTCGGCTTTAGTTGCCTCGAAATACCCCAAAAGAACCACCCGAGAAGGCACCTTCCAAGCGGCGACTTGCTCAGCCGACCAGCCCTGTCCGGTGGTTTCCGGATCTTCACTCAGGCCGCACTTCTCGCACCACCCGTCTTGGGACCACAGTTGGGGTTTGCCTTGAAGCCGTGTCTGGATGAATACGTCTACCACGCGGGTCATGTGCCAGAGTAACCAGGAGATAGAGTTGACTTGGCCGTCTATCAGGCGGCCCAACATGGCATCGTCCAAACCGTCCACCGCCCGGTCCACCATCCCCCAGTTACGTTCCAGAGAAGTTTTAATCACATCGCTTGCAGCCATTTCTACTCCTTATCTTTTGACAGGATAATCCGGCGCCCAATGGTAACATCCCGCGATACAACTCACCGCCACCCCAACGTGCTGTTGCCCTGGTCGACATAGGTGGTGCCGCCCACGACGGATAGCTTGATCTGCTGACGATACACCTTCTCTTTCAGCCGGCGCTCCGTGTTGTAAAGCTCGGCAGACCAATCAACGGTCTCAGGATCGGGACCGCCGGCCAGCGCCTCCGCCAGCACCCGGCCGTCCATGGCATCGCCAACCGGTAGGCCCAGCAAGTTCAATATAGTGGGGGCCACGTCGATGTTACCCGAGGGAACATCCAGGGTGATGCCCCGTTTGAAACCGGGACCCCAGGCGATCATCACGTTGTTCATCTCGTGCTTGCTCATGGAGCCATGCTGACCCCGGCCGGGACCCCCACCCGTGGAGAATACCTTTCCTTGGTAGCCGGCGCTGTTGGGGTCCGAGCTCCATCGGAATGACATCGTGATCTCCGGTCCTCTGGGCCCCTGGTTGCCGACCACCGACGCCGGCAGAGTGCCCGGAATCTCACCAACGGCGTCCGACGCGGTGACGGTCCCGCACCATTCCTGGCCCATCAGCCAGACCGCCAGCCGCTCGGCGGTATCCGGGTCCCCGTCCGTTATGTAAAACAAGGCCGCGCCGCCATTGTTGGCAACCGCCACGCCGCCGGGCTCACCACTCGGAGGGAAGCCGGCCTCCCGCACCAAAGCTTCGACGTTTACCGTGGTGATGATAGTGGAGTAACCGTGGTCGGATATTACTATCACGTTGGTATCCGCAGCCCGGCCAGACTGACTCAACCATTCCATCAGTATCCCGAACTGTTCATCGGCCTCTTTGACCGCGGCGTTGGAAAGATCGGAACCCACCGGCTGGTCGTGCTGCGACTTGTCCGGTTCCGACGACCAGATCAGCGAAACAGCAGGGATACGTTCCGGGAGGATATATTCGGTCATGATCTTAACGGCCTGGGCCATTCTAGGAGTGTTGGGCCTAGTTTCATCGGGCCAGGGTCCGAATCGGGCGGTGATATCCTCATTCAGACCGTAGGGAAGGGTAAAATCGGGGTGGATGGTCGCGCCGCCGTCACGCTCCGCCGTGGGGTTCTGCAAGTAGGCATTGCCGTTGGTCCCGACGCCTATCGCAACGTACTCCTGGCCGTTCTGGGACAGAATCTCCGCCAGGGTGGGAGCCAGCAGCACCCGCCCAATTTTCGCGGCGACTTCAGCCAACTTTGGTTCCAATGCTGAAAAGACCTGGATTGAATCGAATTCGCGCATCATCAAAGTGTTCGCCGCCAGTCCATGCCCTCCCGGATAAAGTCCGGTGGCCAGGCTGGCAACGTTGGCCCTGGTGACCGAGGGAAACACGGGATGGTGGTTGGCAAAGGTAACTCCGTTGCCAGCCAGCGACGATAGGTTAGGCATCAGATCAGGTATCACCTGAGCCGGCTGAAGCCCGTCAAACGCGACGATGAGGACCGATTCCATGGACGCCTCCACCTACGGTGTATTGGCATTGGGAAAAGGCAGGGACTTATCCCCTGCGAACGAAACCCGGTGAAGAATTTGCCCGCATTATATCAACCACAAAGACCTAGCGTTACCAGGACGTTTGGGGAGCCAGACCCATCGTCGACAATCACGTTCCAGTGCGAACAACCCTCCGTCCCACTTCGTATTCAGAGACTTTGAAATTCTGATGAAAGCCGGCCGATTCCCTAACACCGTCATTCCGGCGCAGGAGACGTGACCTCCCCGGGCAAACCACATGATTGACCCATCGGATTAGGCTTGCTAGAATCCGTCAGATGCAGGCGTGCCTTACCTAGAGAACGCCTTGGTCCGAGGCTGGCGAGAAGGAGAAGTGTCATGGTTGAAACGTGGGGTACCCTAGACAGTTCCGAGGACGTAGCGACGACACACATCGGGATAAACGTCTACACCTACGACGCTTGGATGCGGTCGGTGGGGATTCCCATTCACACGGGCTTCTTCATTTCCGACCTCAGGACACTGGAATTAGGCTGGTGGGAGGAGCGGGGTTGTCACGCTGCTTTCATCCAACTCATGGGGCAGGAAGGAATCATCGAAGCCAGGGTTAGCGAGATTCCTCCCGGAGAGTCCCTGCCGCCCTTCAAACTATCCGTCGACGAAGTGGTCTACGTCGTCGAAGGAAGAGGTCTGACCAGCGTTTGGGGAGCGGGAGACTCCCGGCGGCAGACGGTGGAGTGGCAGAAACACAGCATCTTCCTGCTGGAACGCAACCGCTTCCATCAGTTCAGCAACACCCGGGGAGATCTCCCGGTCAGGTTGCTCCATTACAACTACCTGCCTCTGGCCATGTCCACGATCCCGGACCCCGCCTTCTTCTTTAACAACCCCTACGACGCCCCGGAGGTAGAGGGTAGAGAATTCTATTCCGAAGCCAAGGCAGTGCCCCGGGCCGATCGCCGGGGGCGCCGCGGATTCCTTTGGCGGGGCAACTTTTTCCCCGACATGCAGAGTTGGGACCAGCTAGATAGCAACGAATCCCGGGGAGCGGGCGGCCACAGCGTCTACATCCAATTCCCCGGCTCGGAAATGTCCTCTCATATGTCCGTCTTCGCCCCCCAACTCTATAAGAAGGCCCATCGCCACGGACCCGGCCGGGTCATAGTTATTCCCGCGGGTGAGGGCTACACCATCCTGTGGGAGGAAGGCAAGGAAAAAATAGTGGTGCCCTGGCAGGAAGGCAGCGCTTTGGTCCCGCCCAACCGGTGGTTCCACCAGCACTTCAACATCGGCGGCGCCAAGGCGCGATACCTGGCCCTCCATCCGCCCCGCCAGTTCCACGGATATACCGACGAATCGGTGGGAGATCTGTCTAACGACCAGATCGAATACGCGGATGAGGAGCCCTGGGTTCGCGAGAAGTTCGAGGAAGAACTGGCCAAGCGCGGCTTGACCAGCCTCATGCCGGACCAAGCTTACAAAGACCGGGACTACGAGTGGGACTACCGGACCGCGGCCCAGTAAGCGCCACCAGGGGAGGTGGTTCGACAGGCTCACCACGAACGGGGGAATGCCGTCGGGTGAAATCCGTTCGCCCTAAGCTTGTCGAAGGGCCTGGACTTTTCTTCTCTTAAGATTTCGGATAGGCACTAAGGCGATCGGAGATTTGCAACCCATGGATCACGACGAATTCGAAGACGGGCTTCACGATCACGGCCATAGCCATGACCATTTTCCGGTTGACCCTCACCAAGACCTAGACGATTTTGGTGACGTGGGCCCGGTCGTGGACGTTGAAGGCATGGAGATGCTCACCATCCGCAGTGTGGGCATAGACATCGGCTCGTCTACCTCGCATCTGGTTTTCTCGCAACTGATCCTGAGAAGGGAGGGGTCCGCTTTTTCCAGCCGGTTTCGGGTGACCGATCGGAAGGTCTTGTACCGGTCTCCAATCTTGTTGACGCCTTACATCTCCGGAACATTGATCGACACCGCCAACATTCAAGAGTTCGTTCATGAGTCTTACCGGCAGGCCGGATTCACCCCGGATACCGTAGATACGGGCGCCGTGATCATCACCGGCGAGGCTCTGAAGAAGGAAAACGCCCGCCCCATCAGTGAGCTTTTCGCCAAAGAGTCGGGCAAGTTCATCTGCGCCTCCGCTGGACCTAACCACGAGGCCCTGTTGGCGGCTCACGGTTGCGGAGCGGTCGCCCTATCTGAGTCTGAAAGCGCCACTGTTTTGAACATCGACGTGGGCGGGGGCACCACCAAGCTATGCTTGATACGTAACGGCGTGGTGACGAGTACCGCGGCCATTAGTGTCGGTGCCCGGCTGATCGCTTTCGACGACGAGGACCGGGTGACTCGGCTGGAGGAACCGGCTATCGTTTTACTGAACGAACTGGGATTCGACCTGTCTCTGGGCCAGTCCATCAGCGAACCGGTGAAGGAAGCCTTTGCCGCCCGCATGGCCAAACTACTCTCACAGGTGATCCAAAAGATCCCCCTGACCGGCGTGACAGAAGAATTCCTGATTACAGACCCCATGGAGGATTATCAAGGTCCGTCCGAGGTGGACTTCGTGGTGTTTTCCGGGGGAGTGTCAGAGTACATCTACGGCCACGACGCAGCCTCCTACGGCGATCTAGGCCCCAAGTTTGCACGGCAGATCGGCGATAGCTTGAAGGCGGTGTTCAAAGAGGGGACGGTGCGGCAAGCCGATGAGGGTATCCGCGCCACGGTGATAGGAGCAGGGGAGTACACGGTACAAGCCAGCGGCGCCACCAGTCATCTGTCCGGCGTAGACTCACTGCCGGCCTTTGGTCTGCAAGTGGTCCGCCCCCGCATGAACGGTCAAGATTCCGTAGAGCGGTCGATACAGAGCGCGTTAGCCAAGTTCGATCTGACCGGATTTGCTCCCGGATTAGCGCTAGCCTTAGAAGTTGAAGAGCCGCCCAACTACCGAATCCTGAAAACGCTGGCCGACGGCATCGCCGCCGTGGTGACCAAGGGCGAGGGCGTAGATGCCCCGGTGTTCATAGTTCTTGACACCGACGTGGCCAAGTCGCTGGGCGGCATCCTGAAAGAGGAACTGAACCTGCGCCAGGACGTGGTGGTGGTGGACGGCATCGACGTGGGTGACTTGGACTATTTGGATATCGGCCTGCCCATGGGCATTTCCGAGGTCGTTCCGGTCACGGTAAAGTCTCTCATTTTTCCCACGAAGGAAGACCAGACCTAAAGACCCGACCTAAAGAAGCCAGACCAATACGGAGGGATACCATGGAAATCATCCGCCGCGACTACCCGGACATGCCCCAACCAGCGGGGGCCTTTCACCATTCGGTCCGCTTTGGCAACATGCTCTTCATCGCGGGCAGCACGGCCAGAGGGACCGCCGCCGAAACCGGCGACATTGCCGCCCAAACCGAGGTCATCCTGCAAAAATTCCAGACGATTCTAGAGGCCAACGGCGGGTCGATAAGCAACATCGTCAAGGTAACCAGTTTCGTCACCGACCTGCGGGAAGCTCCAGCTAGCGGCGAAGTCCGGCGCAAATACTTTGAGGGCAACTTCCCGGCCAGCACCCAGGTGCAGGTTGCCGCATTGGGAACACCCGATATTAAGATTGAGATTGAGGCTATTGCAGTATTGCCTGATTAGGGGCGAAGGAAAACGGCATTGCAATTTTCCGGACAAGCGTAGGGGCAGGTTTGAAACCTGCCCCTACATCACAGTGAAATCTGATTTGGTCATGCCAACCAGATTTACTGCAGCGCATCCACCCTCAATCTCAGGGTGTCCAGTTCGAAGTTGAAATTGGCTTGGAAGTCGTTTAAGAACCGTTCGACATTCTGTATCTCCAACCGGAGTTGATCAAGATTGAGATTCGTTTGGTTCCGCTCGTCTTCAATCGTCGCCTTAGTTTCTTCCATCCCGAGCCATAAATGGGCGATGTCTGAACTCTGGTTGGATTCCAGGTCTCTCAACGCCATATCGTTGTTTATGTCGTCGATCTGGAATCGCAGTTCATCCAAGTCCGTTCGCCGCGCGTATTCAAATTCCAGAGTGTCGATATAGGACCCCATCTCCTGCATGTCCAGCCTGAGACTTTCCAGATCGAACTTTGACACGTATTCGGCTCCTTCCACCTGGTTTCTCAGGCCGTCGAACTCGAACCGCAACTCGTTCAACGGCTGCATCAGTTGGAAATCCATATCGCCCTTGAACGGACCAAAGTCCTGAGACATCTCTTCTTTGGCCGCCTCGATCTGGGAGTTAACTTCGACCCGAACCAATTGCCGAATCTCATCCCGGCTCGATCCCTGTGGTCAACGGGTTCACAAGCGACGGCCGCCACCAACAAAACTAACATGGCCGGGACGATTACACGGGTCAGGCGGCTACCTAGTTTCAACATCACTTTCCCTTCGCGTCATCCATATTTTCATTTTCGCCACGCTGACCCGATCGCTCATCAAGCTGGGGTTTCTTCCATGAAATAGTCGTATTTTATTCCGGCTCGCTCCACGACTCTCGGCAGGTCTTCGGCCAGAAGATATCCCTCTTCCACTAAGGTTTGGGCGGAGTTCTCCACCTGCTGAAGATAGGAATCCCGGCTGTCGTAGCGTTCGCTTATGGATCGCCGAGGGTCTCCGCTGGATTCCCGGTCTGCAGCGGTTTTTGGGAAGGGCAGGGTCCAACCCGCCAATCCCCCGGAAATCCCGATGAACAGGCTTGGATTACCGATACTTGCGTCGCGCAGGTTCCATCCGGTGTAAGTCGCCACCGGAACCGTCAGATCGGGCAGGCGGATGCCGGCCCGGTCGTTGAAGTCTTCATCAATATCCGACACCAGAGCAGGATATTCCTGGCCTTCCTCAGCGGGCAGCTTTGTTAACCTGCCTTCGTGTGTTTCCGGTCCGTAGTCCAGACGCAGCGCGTGGGTCGTCTTGGCGGCCACGCTAACGCCGGGCAACCCGGTGAATCTGTCCATCACCGATTGGGAATCCACGGCCGTACCGTCGGACAAGCTGGGGTGCCTACTGGCCGGGGCTGGTTCGCCACCGGACACCCAGCGGTCCAGGTTAACCAGTGCGGCTCGCAGCAGGCAGGCGTAATCCACGCTGTTAAAGGGAAGTTGCCCCCGACTGCCCCCACCGGTCCTAACTTCCAAAGGAGGGAAAGCGCCGACCCCATGCTGACAACCGGCGAAGTGATAGCGGCGCACTGACGGAGACTCCGCCGCGTCTTTCATATCATCCGGGCCGGTCCCCAAGTCGGTGTGGATCAACGCGGCATCGCCACGCCAGTATTCCCCCGAGGTGTTGATGAACATTATCTTGGGCACTTGGCCCTGTTCTTCCAATCTTTCCAGCATGGACCCTTTGGCCCCGGTGACGGGGTCGGTCTGCGTGGTGTCGGTGAAAGGGAACATCTCAGGCGAGATAAAGCAGATGTCCTGGGAGGGCTGGCCGAAGCGGAGGTTGAACTCACCCCGCATAGCGCCACCCACATGGGGAATGATCCCATCCAAAGCAATACGCCCTTCTTCGTCGTCATTAAGCCCAAGGTGAATCATCTGGCGGAGGAAGCGGCCGCTCTGTGACCGGCCGAATCCGTAGGCGTAGTCGATGTCCCCGGCGCATGGATTTCCCGCCGCGCCATCGGCGTATTTCAAGAAAGACACCACCTCCCGGACCGCGGCCAGGCCCAATCCGACGATCGTGCTCCCCTTTGTCGTGTAGACCAACTGGTAGATCTTGCCCGGCAGAAAGCCCGACGGCATGTAGATATGGCTGGGATCGGAGCCCACCTCGGCGTCTTCTTGGCGCACAAAGGACCAATCTCCCCGGTCGATGGGCATCGCCTGGCTGTTGGGATGATCCCGCACGGTGAGGGTGGCCGAAGGGTCGTCCAAGTCCGCGGGTGGGTGGGGCCGATGCCCGCGATGGGACAGCAAAAAGGTCTGCCCCGGATTATCAGACTGAAATTGGCAGAGAATCTTTCCGGCCAAGGGACCGCCGGGGCCGACGGCTTGGGGCGCTTGCAACCCGATCAATCCGGGGATATCGGGCAGATCGGCTTGCCAGCCACCCCAGACGACGGTGTAGCCATGGCGCATCAAGAATCCGTTTCCCGGTTCCAAGGGCGCCTTTGGGTCTGTAACCGCCGGCGCGCTGTTGAACCCAGTAATGACGGTTTTCCCGCCCCGGTTCACTACGTCGAACAGCAGCCGGCGATTGCCTTGGCCAAGTTCGGCGGGCTTTAGCACCGAGAAGTCGGCGGACATGGTAACTTGACCAGCCGAGTCTCTGGGCGCCAGGTCCAGATCGGTGATGATTTGATTTCTGGGATGCAGAGGGTCCACGGCAAAATGGACCGTGCCCTCAACGAGTTCATATGGACCGATATCTCCGAATGAATCCCCGTTGGAGAACTGACTACGATTGGCGACCTCAAGTTTGGTAACCGGCAATGCGCCACCCCTTTTAGGCCTTGAGCACAGGCATCACAAGCCAACTCTAGGCTATCTACTCGGGGGATTTTATCATCCGGCGGGGAGAGGTGGATATCATAGCTACCAGGAATCGTTAAGGGGGAGGCTCAAATAATCCCGGCGGTTTGACCATATCTCTAAAGATGTGCGGCTTTGCCTTTTGCGTAACGTATCCTTCACGCTCCAGCTCCTTGGCGCCGACGAGAATTGCTATCCGTTCCTGAAGCTCAGCCGGGCCCCAGGGCTTCTTGATGTAGTCCGTTGCTCCCGCCGCCATACACCGGCGTTCCGACTCGGCGTCGATCCTGGCGGTTAGAACTATCACCGGGATACGCTCGGTCTCCGGATTGCCTTTAAGCTTGTGCAGCACTTCAAATCCGTCCATGATGGGCATATTCAGGTCCAGCAGGATGATATTAGGCGAGTCTGATATGGCGGAGGCATAACCGGCCTGTCCGTAGGCCGCTTCTATTACCTGATAGCCTTCCAAGATCAGGAGCCGGACAACCGTCTCCCGAACCATCGAATCGTCATCGATCACCAAAACCTTCGTCATGTATTCAGCTCACAGGGGCCAGGTTTATTCTTTTGCCTTGGTAAGACGATTATATTAAAGCCCCGTAAACTCGGTCAGGGTGGTAACACATTGCTACCGAGGGTCAGCACCTTCGGTCCGCGAAGCCGTTTCCCACAGGTGGTTCGAGGTCATCCCAGATCGGAACGCGGACGGCGGTCTATAAAATAAGAAACCGGTCCGTTACAGTAGATCGTGTAACGCCTGGGATTGAAGGTATCCCAAAATGCCGCCGAGATGATGTTGATACCAACATGAAGCTGAGCATATTAGCACTGGCCTTTACATTCCTGCTTTTGGCCGCCTGCGTTAAGCCCCCGGCCACACCCAGCCCGGTCCCTCAACGGTCCACTCCGGAGACACTAAAGTTTCAAGCGACACTTCCCCCCGCAGACCCGGAAGCAAGGTCGGCGGGATCGATCCCTAGACTTTCGCCAACTTCCGGAATGTTTGCCACGCCGGTCCCCACTGCAACCGTCGGGGCTACATCCACGCCGATGCCCACCACCTTGATCAGCCCGATTCCCACCGCGACGCCGGTAAAGGACCCGCCATCCCCCACGGCCGCACCGGACATGGGCCCAACACCGGCCCATCCTGCTCCGGTAGTTTTTCCAACGCCGTCACCCACCCCGCCGGTCAGACAAGCCCAGCCGCCGGTTGAATACCCAACGCCGGGAAATACTCCGGAGCCCGCGCCGGGACAACAACAACCCCGGTTTAGATCGTGGTTGCCTCCCGCTGATTGCAGCGGAGAGGACGCGAAGTTTTCTGTTTCACCAGTGGACCCGGACAACCTGTGGTAGATCACTCCTCAAGGAAAGCTCCACGGCAGCCACGTGACCCCCACCGACCACACCTACTTCGTGCACAACAAGCTGCGGGAATATGAGGAGCAGGCCAGCGCGGTCCGATCGGGTGGCTCATCGAAACCTTGGGCCCCACCTTTCGATGTTAAATCGCCGGCCGACGGTTTGATTGTTCATATAGGGATTTTTCCCTTCGGTCCGGCGCCGGAAGGATACACCGGAACCCTGGAGGACTACCGGGTAATCATCTGGCATTCTTGCAAGGTTTCCAGCATTTTTATCCACCTGGGAGGTCTTGCTCCTGAAATACTGGAAGTTACCGGCCAGTTGCAGGGGGGCTCACAGGGCTGGAGCGCCTCGCGTGGGGGCCAGTCTATCCCGGTCAAAGCCGGTCAGGTGATTGGAAAAGTAGGTGCTCAGGGCATAGATTTCAGCGTCCACGACACCAGAGTCACTTTGGAAGGGTTGCTGATTCCAGAACACTATCAGGGAGAGGCTTGGAAGATCCACACCGTGGACCCCTTCGACTACTTCCAAGAACCGGTTAGGTCCCAGCTATTGGAGAAGAACCCTCGAAAGACCGCTCCTTACGGAGGAAAGATCGATTACGACATCAAAGGACGCCTGGTTGGCAATTGGTTCATGGAAGGGACTGTCGATTACGGTGGCGGCGGCTCAAAAGAGCAATCCGGATTTTGCGGCAACCGGCCCTGCCCCTATTGGAACGGCCATCTTGCCATCGCCTACGACCACATCGATCCCCTGCAGATCAGAATCTCCATCGGAGCGGAAACCGGGATCCCCCAGAACGCCTGCTATATTTGCCAAGCCGTCTACGGGGTAAAGAGCAACGGCCCCAACCCCGCCACCATCGACGCCGCCTCCGGTCTGGTCAAATACGACCTGGTGGCCCGTGAATTCATCGACAACACCGGGATCCGCGAACCCACCAGGAATGCCGAAGGCCAAGTCCTTGGCGTGTTCCTAGCTCAGGTAGTGGACGACACAACCATCAAGGTTGAAGTGATCCCAGGACGCGATTCTTCCCAGGTAACCGGTTTCTCCGAAAGCGCCCGCCTTTACCACCGGTAATCCTCTTCAACCAGGCTTCCTGCTAATGAGTTGCGAAGGTATTCCATTTCTTGGTGTCTAGCTCCATGGCGCAAAACGCCTCAAACACGTGGAGCTCAAGTGGGTTCTTTATTTTGATGAATGCAACGTCCATTCCACGAATGTCATCTCGAGCATGTAAAAATGTTGCCGAAAAATCTTTGTTGGCCATGGCTGCACTCCTGGTCGTCTTGTGGGGTTGCCGATCAAACGCGATCCGGTAGGCGAAAGTAGCATCGTAATGGCTGGTTCCTAATACGTGCTGTCTGAGCCTGTGAAATACTGTTCGGGAAATCCCGACGTAGTTGGGAACGCCTCCGTCTAAAAGTACATAGCAGCCCGAGAAATCACTGGGCAAATCGAACTGCGGTAATAGTGTAGCTACGCCGACACCTTTCACGGCAAACTGGGACATCGGTACAGATTGCTTGATGCTTAGGCGAAGTCCGGCCATATATTGGGGGAAATTCTTTTCGGCCAATTCAGCGAAAGTATATTTGCAATTGTCGATAGCCATCTCACATTTCCTTTTTTCTGTCATCGGTTGTACTACTTCGAATTATATTTAAATTCAGCCCAAATTGCTCATGGAGCCAGCTTCGGGAACACAGGCGATCAAACCATCCTCCATGGCATTCTCACTTAAATTCACACCTGACCTCGTCCATACATTTAGAGCCAAGTGTCCAAATTCCCCCACCCAAACTCCGAACGCCGGTGGTATAATCGGCCCACCTGACGCCTGAGGCTGGTCTCAGGCGCATTCCAGCACCCATCTCGTGCCCATCAAAGGAGGCAACATGATCTACAACGCTGAGAAACGAGACATCTCCATCGCTGTCGGCGGCGACGCCATGATCACACGGCGGATGAAGGCTTTCAACGAGCCCAGTTTCCTCAAGTTGATCGAAATCTTGAGGGCGGCCGACGTTTCGGTGGTCAACCTGGAGATGCTGTTCCACGACTACGAAAGCAGTTGGCAATGGAGCGGGGCCACCTACACCAGGTCCGACCCCCGAAACCTGGAAGAACTGAAGTGGATGGGCATCGACGCCGTAACCACCGCCAACAACCACTCTTTCGACTTTTCCGAGGGAGGGTTCCTTACCACGCTGGAGCACTGCAAAGATGTAGACCTGCCCCAAGCCGGCGGCGGCCGCGACATCGATGAGGCCCGTGCCCCGGCGTACGTTGACTCTCCCCGAGGCCGTCTGGCCATCATGTCCGCGACCAGCACCTTCAGCGAGCAGTCCAGGGCAGGCGGCGGCAGGCCGGACTTCCCCGGCCGGCCGGGAGTGAATGCCCTGCGGCACGATCTGGTGCACCATGTGGAACGGGATGTGTTCGATGCCCTGCACAAAGCCAATCAGGAGTTGGGATACGCCGACATCGAGGAAGCCTCCAACGCCTTTGGATTCAGGGGCCACAGCGAAGCAACCGACCACGCCACGGAGATCGAGTTCATGGAGAAGAAATTCATCCTGTCCGAGGAGTTCGGCGTCAAGACCTCGCCCAATCAGGACGACATGACCGGGATGGGCAACTGGATACGGGGCGCCCAAAAGCTGTCGGATTGGATGATTTACGCGACCCATTGCCATGAAAGCGGAACCACCGGCGAGTTCCACGGCACGACCCGGGTGTCGCCACCGGCGTTTTTGGAAGACTTCGCCCGCTGGACCATCGACCAAGGATGCGCCATGTTTGCCGGGCACGGTCCCCACTTTCTGCGGGGCATCGAGATCTACAAGGGCAAGCCCATATTCTACAGCCTGGGCAACTTTATCTTCCAGAACGAGAGCGTGCTCCGGCTTCCGAGCGAGGCCTACCGGCGCTTCGGCCTGGGCTACGACCAGACGCCCGGCGACTACCTGGACACCCGCTCCGGAGGAGGCACCAGAGCCTTCGCCGGCGACCCCATCTTCTGGCAGAGCGTCGTCGCGGTCTGCAACTACGCAAGCGGCAATCTCAAAGAGATCGTCCTACACCCCATCGACATGGGCCACGGGCGTCCCATCGCCCAGCGTGGCCGGCCGGTCATAGCGGATAGCGCCATCGCCCAGCAAACCCTGCGTTGGCTTCAAGACGTCTCCAAGCCCTACGGCACCGAGATCACCATCGAGGGCGACGTGGGGATGATTCGCCTGTAACCACAAACTCCTATCGTAGGGGCGGATTTGAAACCCGCCCCTACGATAGGAGTTTGAGTTAGGAGTAAGCATCTTGTCATTTTTCAGAGCCACAGACACAGGGACGATTCTAATGGGACCCGGCGACGTATACACTATTCTCGCGAGTTCAGAAGAGACCGATGGGGATTACATCGCGTTAGAGGCGTTGGTGCCACCTGATGGAGGCCCGCCCCTTCATATCCACCATGACCAGATCGAGACTTTCTTTATCCTTGAAGGGGAGATGGAGATAACGGTGGGCGGCTAAGTGTATGAGGCCAAGGCCGGCGACTTTGTGCATGTCTCCAAGAACACCCCCCATTGTTTCAAAAATCGATCACGGACCACGACCAAGATGGTCTTTACATTTGTTCCGGCAGGAGACATAGAAGAGTTCTTTAGAGAGTCGTTCAAAGAAACCACGGACCGGCATGCGCCCCTTGAACCGTTAACCGACGCATTCATCCAGCGCATGATTGATTCGGCCAACCGCCATGACATAGAGATTCTGCCGCCTCCGGAAGGCTAATGTGCATTACTGGGCTAATCCGCCTATAATCGGCTTCCCCCGATTGCCGGCGTCAACAAACCAAAAAGTCCCCCTTTCGAAAAGGGGGATTTCCCCCGCCAAATTAATTATCGAGAAGAATCATGCAAGACACCGACCTACTTTACACACCAGTCTGGCAACTTCGAGAACTCTTGGACACCCGCCGCGTCTCCTCAACGGAGTTGACCGAGATGTTCCTGCGCCGTATCGAACAGCTGAATCCCAAGCTCAACGCCTATCTCACGGTCACGGGCGACGAAGCCTTGGCCGCAGCCAAGGCCGCCGACGAAAAGATTGGGCAGGGTCAGGGAAATGGGCCGCTATTGGGTATTCCCATCTCCCTAAAAGACCTGGAGGCCACCAAGGGGATACGCAGCACCATGGGGTCTCTGGCGTACCAGGACACGATACCGGAGATTGACTCAGTGGTGGCCGAGCGCGTCAAAGCCAGTGGGGCCGTACTTCTGGGTAAGACCAACACCCCCGAGTTCGGACTGCAGGGCACCACGGAGAACCGGCTGGGCGACCCGTGCCGAAACCCGTGGAACACTGAGCGCACCGCCGGTGGTTCCAGCGGGGGAGCGGGAGCGGCGGTGGCCGCCGGAATGTGTCCCTTTGCCACCGGCACCGACGGCGGCGGCTCCATCCGAAACCCCAGCAGCTTCAACGGGATCTACGGCATCAAACCTACCTTGGGCCGGGTCCCTCGAGCTGGCGGCCTGGGCCGTCCCGCTCCCAACCTTACGTCCCAGTCGGGGCCCATGGCCCGTAACGTTCGGGATGCCGCGATTCTTCTGAAAGTGCTGGCCGGGCACGACTCCAGAGACCCTGGGTCGATGCGAGATTCGGTGCCCGACTTTCTAGCCGGACTGGATAACGGCGTGCGGGGACTCCGGATAGCCTGGAGCACCGGCATGGGTTATGCCACCATCGACCCGGAGGTTGCTGCCATCACGTCAACGGCAGCCCGTGTCTTCGAAGAACTGGGCTGCACGGTGGACGATCCGGAATTCGCGTTGGATAACCCGATTCCGGCATTCCTGACGATCTTCTATACGGGCAACTACACGTCCTACGGTCATCTGATGGAAGAGTGCCCTGATAAGCTAAGCGACAACGCCCGGTTCTGCTTCGAACACGGCAGCCAAGCAACCGCGGCCGATTACGCCCGTGCGATAAGGTCCGTGGACAAGATGAAGGCTAAGATAGACGACTTGATGGACAACTACGACCTGCTGCTCACGCCAACGATGGCCGTGCCTCCCTTCCCCATCGGCCAGCCCCCGGACAGTATCGATGGCAAGGACGTACCGCCCAGGTCATCTTATTCACCCATGACCCGGCCCTTCAACCTATCGGGACAGCCCGCCGCCAGCGTTCCCTGCGGCTTCTCCAGCGAGGGGCTGCCCATCGGCCTACACATCATCGGCAAGAGGGGAGACGAAGCGACGGTCTTGCGCGCCTCCGCCGCCTTCGAACAAGCCAGACCTTGGGAGCACCACCGGCCGGATATCAGTTGAACTGAAACTAGTCCTCAACCTCAACAATCATCTCTATCTCTACGGCCATCTGGCCGGGCAGCATTGCCATGCCCACCGCTGACCTGGCGTGGCGGCCTGCGTCGCCGTAGATGCTGACCAATAGGTCCGAACCCCCGTTGGCTACCGCTGGGGACTCACGGAAATCGGCTTCGGCGTTCACCATGCAGAGCAGTTTGATCACCCGTTTCATCTTGTCCAAGTCGCCAATCTCGTTCTTGAGCGAAGTGAGCAGGTTCAACATGGTTTGGCGGGCAGCGGCGTAGCCATCGTCGACGGTCAGGTTTCCCCCCAACTTACCCGTGTGGGAAAATCCCCCTTCGGGCAATGACGGCCCGTGCCCCGACAAGTAAACGAGGTTGCCGGTGCGCACCGCCGACACGAAGTTTCCCGCCATCGTGGTCCTGGGCGGAGGTAGCTGGTATCCCAAGTCGTTTAGCTTCTTTTCTACTTCCGGCATGATTTTTCTCCTATTCGGAATTTTGCGGCGTAATCCCACCCCGTTCAACCAGCACATTGTACCCTTGCTCGCCGGGAAAACAACCGGATCCTTAGCCCCTCCGGTGGGCGGCACGGTGGTATTATGCTGCTGACAATCGCCTGCTAGGAGCAAAGACAACATGACCACCATCATCAAGAACGCGACCATCGTGACCGGGAACAACGGCAGGACCGTGCTTTACGATTCCGCCATCGCCATCGACGGCGACAGAATCGTGGCGATCGGTCCTACACCGGAGGTAACGGCGGCCCATCCCGCCGCCGAGCAGATAGAAGGCTCGGGGAAGGCGGTCTTCCCAGGATTGGTCAACTGCCACACCCACCTCCTGGCCACCAACGACCGGGGTATCTTGGAAGATCTTGGGTTCCCAACCACACTGAAATTTCCGGCATCGGCCCGGTCCATGTTGTCCCAAGAGGAGCGTCAGGTGATGGCGACGTTGGGCGTGCTGGAAGCCATCCGCAGCGGGACCACCTGTTTGCTGGAGGTCCAAGCTGAAGTCGCGGACTATGCGGAGCACCTGGAAAAAACGGGGATGCGGATGGTGTTGGCGGACAGCGTGAACGACGTGGATGAGTCAGCCGGGCCGTCAGGCTCATCGTCGGCCCGCATGGACCAGGGCCTGCAAAGATGCGCCGACCTGATCGATGGCTGGCACGGGAAAGGCGATGGCCGAATCTCTTGTTTCGTCGCCCCCCATGCGCCCGAGACGGTGTCGCCGGACCTGCTTCGACGGAGCCGGGAGATGGCGGAGAGCTACGACGTAGGCTATACCATTCACCTCTCCCAGAGCCCCAACGAGATCGAGTCGGTGATGCGGGCCAGGGGAGTTCCTCCGACCCACTATCTCTTCGCCAACGACTTCCTCGGTCCACGGTTGGTGCTGGCCCACTGCCGCTACGTGAATTCAGCGGAGGTGGCCTTGTTGGGTCAAGCGGGGTGTGGCGTGTCCAACAACGCCGCCATCGCCGCTCGGCGGGGGGCGGCCGCGCCGGTCAAGGAGCTTCTGGCGGCGGGATGCGGCATGGGCATGGGCACGGACAACATGGCCGAGGACATGGTGGAGGTTATGCGAGCCGGCCTGTTCCTGGAACGGGTTCGCCGCAACGACCAGATGGACCCCCAGCCCGAGGAGGTGCTGGAGTGGGCCAGCCGTGGCGGGGCCCAGATCTTAGGGTTGGGTCAGGAGACGGGCAGCCTGGAGGTAGGGAAGAAGGCCGACCTATTCATGATCAACATGATGCGTCCTCACCTAGTGCCCACGCTGCGTATAGTCTCAGGCTTCGTCCACAACGGCCAAGCATCCGACGTTCAGTCGGTCATGGTTGACGGGCACTGGCTGATGCGTGACGGTAAGGTGTTGACCATCGACGAAGACGACATCGTCCAGCGGGCGGAGCAAGTAGGCCACGACGTGTGGCGGCGGCTCCTGAAGCAATACCCTAACGTGCCCTTTCCGGTCTCGCTGCCTCCGGAGCCGAATTTATCCTAATCGATTGATATCGCGGCCTCGGGGCCATATCGATTTTCTCGCGGTTCACTGCCTGTCGCATAAAACACGATTAAAGCTATCGCGCCGAGAATTGGAATCAGCCCCATCAGCAGCCACCACGCGCTGCGGCCGGTGTCGTGCAGTCTGCGAATCGCTACACCAATAGCCGGGAGTAAGATTCAGAGAGTGTAGAGCCCTCCAATTATACCGGGACTGCCCGCGGCACCCTCGACGACATTAATCACTATCGACACGACAAAGTTGATGAGAATGAACATCCAAAATTCTTGGCGCCCCGCTCGTCCGCTAAATACGGCGTACTTCTTGAGAGCTGCTAGATACCAACCCATACTTTTCCCCTTAAATCAAGAGTTGCCCAAATTTAGAATAAACGAAGCCATAGTGTCAATTATGGCCGGCAACCGGTTAAGAACAAATTAATCTCCGACGATTAACTTCGTCTAATCGAATCTGATATCACCGAGGCGTACAGATATCTGCCACGTCATTCAGCCAATCGAGTAAGATGTGACAGATGTCCGCCAATCCTAGGTGTTTAGTTAGACAGGAGCGTACGAATGAAAATCACCAGTGTGGAATGCCTGATACTGGACCGAGTCAATCCCTTCGTCAGGGTATATACCGACGAGGGGATCACCGGAATCGGCGAGTGTTTCCGCCGCCAGCCTCAGGTTATTAAGACGTTGATCGAGTACACGTTGGGCCCGGCGCTGGTTGCTAAAGACCCATTGGACAACGAGCTCCGTTGGCGGGACATGTACCGCGCTGGCTCAGCATCAGACATGGGAGGCGCAATCTACTGCGCCATCGCTGGTCTGGACATCGCCCTATGGGACATCAAGGGTAAAGCCCTGGGGATGCCAATCCACAAGCTGTTGGGCGGCAAACTTAAAGATAAAATCAGGATGTACGCCAGCTCCCTACGCCGGGATATGTCTCCCAGCGAAGAGGCCCGGCGCGCCGCGTCCTTCGTGGAGCAGGGCTATACGGCGTACAAATTGCACAGCGCGGTGCCGGGGGAGATGGACGACCCCGCCGACCAGACCATCGAAACGGTGCGGGCGGTCCGGGCCGCGGTTGGCGACGACATCGAGATACTGGTGGACGTCAACGGAGCTTTTACCACCCACCATGCTCTGGAGATCGGCAAGGCCCTGGAGGACTTGGGGGTCTTCCACTTCGAGGAGCCCAGGCCCCACTACGACCTGCCGGGACTGGCCACGATAGCCGACACACTGGACATACCCATCGCCTCGGGAGAGATGATTTACACCCACTGGCAGTACCGGGACCTGATCTTGCAGGGCCGTGTGGACATCCTGCAGCCCGACATCGTGAAGGTGCCTGGGTTCACCGAGTTCCAGAAGATCGCCGCCCTGGCGTCGGCTTTCAGCAAACCCATCACCGTACACAACACCCAACCCACCATCAGCACCGTGGCCCACCTGCACGTCTGCGCCGCCTACGCCAACATCCCCTACGCCCAGGAATACAACATCGAGCCTCTAAGCATCCGAGACGAGTGGCCCATCTTGAAAGAACCGTTGCAAGTCATAGACGGCTACCTTCAGGTACCCGACGGCCCCGGCCTAGGCGCGGAGTTTGACGAGGCGGTGGTGAAGAGGCTGGCCGCCGCCTGAGGGCGTCCAGATTAACTAACGTTGATTTACCGAGATGGAACCAAATCCCCCCTTGCCCCGTTTATTAAAGGGCAAGAGGGGATTTCCACATGGCACAGTCGCTAGACCAATACCCCGAACCCGGATACCGTGCATAGCTCGATACGGTTGCCGTCGGGGTCGTTGAGGTAGCAGGCCCTCTGGCCGTCGTTCCGGGTCTGAATCTCGGTAACATCCACGCCCGCTCCCATGACCGCGTCGCGGGCCGCGTCGAGATCATCGACCTCAAACGCTGTGTGGTGGGACGGCGCCGATGGAGCGTCTGCGTTTTCGATGATGTGTACCATCGCCCCGCTGGGCAGTTGGAGCCAGTACAGATGGTCGCTGTTCACCATCTTGGGGATCTGCTTCAACCCAAGTATCTCCTGGTACCACTTCAACGCAGCGTCTTTATCTTTTACGTTGTATGTTATGTGGTTGATATTCTTAAGCCTAACTTTGTCATCGCCCAATACTGACATTACTCTCTCCTGTCATCACCGCTTCCGGTGGAGTCGCCCCATAATACCAGGCTTCCTACCCATTAGTCTAAGAGAATCGGCCTCTAGTACCTAGTCATCCCTAAAATAAAAAATGTCATTCCGAACCGCCGAAGGCGTGCGAGGAACCTCAGGTTGGCTGGTCGAGCGCGCATGAGATTCCTCTCCTTCCACCGAAGGATCGGAATGACATTGATCCAGAAAAGGCTGCTGAATACTAGCTGATCATGTCGGCGATCCGCTCCCCAATCATCAAGACCGTGGGGTTAATGGGCGCGCGCACCAAGTCGGGCATGATCGACGCGTCGACGATACGCAGACCTTCCATACCGTGAACCTTTCCGAATTGGCTGGTAACTGCCATGGAGTCGGTGACCGGTCCCATCTTGCAGGTACAGGAGATGTGGGAATAGGTGTGGGCCTCCCGCATCATCCACCGGTCCAAGGCATCGTCCGACGCCAGGTCGGTATCCGTTGGCTCCATCCGCTCACCGATCACGTCCGCCAGCCGCGGGTTTTCGGCCAATGTGAGGCACAGCCTGACCGCCTCCCGCATTCTTTCACGGTCAAAGGGTTCGGCGAGGTAGTTGTAGTTGAGGTAGGGCTGAATGGTGGGGTCGGTGGACATGAGCGTGAGTTCCCCTGAACTTACCGGCAGGAGCAGCCCCACCATCATCTCGACCCGCCGATCGGACAAGTCGCTGCCGTCTCTGGAAGCCGCATGCTCCGACGGCTTTAGCCTGGGGGTAACGAATGCCCCCATGCTGATACCCAGGTCGCTTCGCAGATGGGACCCAGTGGCGGTGAAGCGAAAGGCCACCCCGCCCCGGGCCGGTCGTTCTTCCACGGGACACCCTTCCTTGACCCGCCAGGTCACGTACAGTTTGGGATGGTCTCTAAGGTTTTGGCCTACGCCGGGCAGGTCCAAGACTACCGGGATCCCCAGGCTGGCCAGGTGCTCCGCCGGACCAACTCCCGACAACATCAGAAGCTGGGGAGAGCCGACGGCCCCGGCGCTAAGAATGACCTGGTCTCCTTCCACGGTAAAGGTATCGTCGCCGCTCTCTACCTCAACGCCCGTGACCCGCTGCCCGTCAAACAGAAGCCGCCGGGCGGCGCAGTTAGCCCGAATGGTGAGGTTCAGCCGATGCCGTCCTTGGCTCAGGTACCCTAGGGAGGTGCTGAAGCGGACACGGTTGTGGTTGTTGGTGATAGACGGTCCGACCCCCTCGGAACCCGGTTCGTTAAGATCCTGGGTTTCCGGATACCCGGCGTCCACGCAGGCGTCGTAGAAGGCCGTCTGGGTGCTGTGCCACTGGCTGCGGTCCGAATGGTGCACGAATATGGGACCGTCGCTGCCGTGGTGTTCGTCGTGGCGGTCAACGTCGGTTTCCAGGCGGCGGAAGTAGGGGAGCACTTGGTCGAAGCCCCACTCATCGTTGCCCATGTCCGACCAGGCTTGGAAATCATCAGGGATACCCCGGTAGAACCCCGAGGAGTTTATAGCGCTGGAGCCGCCGGTGATTTTGCCCCGGGGCACGGCCATCTCCGGCGCAAGGCCGGTTGCCCTGGCCACATACTGCCAACTGTGAATGCTGGACGCCAACGCCACCGGATGGCCACCAGGGGTACGCATCGGAGGGATCCCGATGCCGGTATCGTAACCGTACTTAACGTCGTCGGGCAGATGTTCGAAGTCGGGATAGTCAGGCCCCGCTTCCAAGAGCAAAACGGACCGCTGGGAATCTTCCGAGAGCCGGCTCGCCAGAATTGCTCCGGCGGACCCGGCGCCGATGATGATTACGTCGTATTTCATGCTTGGTCCTCCTGGTTTGGAACCGCGGGCTTTATCCCGTCTTACCCACCGTGATAGCTTTCCGGGCAGATATCGGAGCCGATCGGCGATCGAACCGTGACCTGAATCTAGCATCGGTTCCTAGTGGGTTTGGGCAACCGATTCGCACCTCCATCCTGACTCTCCCTGGTGAAGGAAGAGAGTTGGCGTGAAGGGGAGTTGTACTTATCACCTTTAATCCATGGATCAAGACCCACTGGCGGTAAGGTTGAGCACTTCGGCGCCGAAAGATTCCCATGAACCGGTCTGTTGGGCCTTGATCCCGCTAATCTCGAAGGTAATGATTTTACCGGCAAAGCTCTTCTTCCCGTATTGGAACACCGAAACTACATACTGTCCATCAGCCACAACCGCGGTCGCCACCGGCTCTGAGAAGTCCGCTACCCAGGCGGTAACCACTGTTCCATCCGGGACAAGGTATCCGTTTAGAGTTGCGGTGCCGGTGAACAGGCTGAGGGCCAGCCCCGCTTCCCGCGCTGGCAACGGTGCCGGCTGGGGTACCGGCGTGGCTGTGGGTGCCGGCGTCGCCGTCGGCACCGGAGCGGCAACCGTGATGCTGATCGATACGGCCGCCTCAGCCTGTCGGCTGTCCGTGACCGTCAGCGTGACGATGTGACTGCCCGCACTCAGAGATGCACTGAACGATTGCCGGGTTCCGATCTGGCCGTCAAAGTCCGAGGTCCACACCAGGGAAGCTCCAGTGAGAGAACCCTCTTCTGGGTCGGTGCCGGTTCCGGTGAAGGCGATGTTGACGCCCGTCTCGAAGGATTGACCGGCTACGGGGCTCGTGATCGACGCCTCAGGCGGCAGGTTAAGCGCTTCAACGGTGATGATAGCAGTTCCGACGCCTGAGGCCCCTTGGCTATCTGTGGCCGTCAAGGAGATGGTGTGTTGCCCCGCGCTGAGAGACGTGGTGATGGATTCTCCGGTACCCAATTGACCATCAACGTCGGACGTCCAAATTAATGCGCCACCCGTAAGAGTACCATCTTCGGGATCATTGGCAGAACCGTTGAAGACGATGTTTTCCGTAGTCAAGAATGTTTCCTCACTTGACTCGGTGGAGATGGATGCCGTTGGCGGCGCGTTGGGGAGGGTTACGGTGATAGCGACAGTGGCGCTTCCCGCAGCCTGCTGGCTGTCCGTGACGGTCAATGCAATGTTGTGTACCCCCCGCGCTTAGAGAAACAACGCTGAACGACTCACCAGTCCCTATCTGGCCATCCAGGTGAGATGTCCAAATCAACGAACCATTCGTTAGGGGGCCGTCCTCAGGGTCGTTGGCAGACCTGCTGAATGCGATGCTGTCGCCGACCTGGAAGATCCCGTCCTGCGCCGGTACGTTGATCAATGCTGTGGGTGCTGCTTCCACGGTGATGTTGACGAACTCACTGACCGTTCCTCCTCCACTATCAGTAACATCAAAGGAGATAACGTGGCTACACGCGCTGAGAGAAGCGGTGATAGATTCACCGGCGCCATGGTCGCCATCCAGATTAGACACCCATACCAAAGAAGTCCCGGTAAGGATATTATCCTCGTGATCAAGGCCCGTGCCGGTTAACGAGATTACGTCGGAAGTCAGGAACGTGCCGCCTTCCGCCGGGCTAGTGATGGTTGCCGCCGGTGGAAAGTTACCGGCTTGTTCGACGAGAATGGTTAGGTTAGCAGTGAACGCGTTCCAACCTTGGCTGTCTAGAGCGTCAAGTCTGATTCTCTGGGTACCCGGGCTCAACGAAACGGTGATGGTCTCGCCGGTTCCAAGATCGCCGTCCGTCTGCGAAGACGACACCAAGGAGCCGCCCGGGAGGATGCCATCTTCAAGATCGTGACTCGAACCTGTGAAGGTGATGCTGTCAGACGTAAGGAAAACGGCATCCGCTGCCGGGCTTTCGATCGTTAACTCAGGCCTTTTATTGCATTGGAACACGGTGCTAGGATTCTCGGGTATGGTTCCGAGCGTAACATTGATCGAAGCTGAACCAATCAACCCTGCGCTGTTCGCGGCGGTCAGGGTGATGATGTCGATCCCACAGCCCATACCTTTGGTGATGGTTTCACCGCTACCGATAACGCCGGATCGTTCCGAGATCCAGACTAAAGAGTCGCCGGTGAGAGGGCCGTCCACCCCGTCCATGGCTGTGCCGCTAAATGTGACGGTTCCTGTCGGGATCTGGTCACCCTCTGCGTGACTGGCTCTGAACACCGCTGGCGGATCGCCCGCCGCAATGGCTGGATCTATAACGAAGATCGCGGTACGTGTAATGTCTCGGCTTGGCATAGCGAATATGACGACCGCCGTTTCCAAATTGGTCTGTTCCCAATGGGAAAATATGAAACCTGGGTTCGGCACTGCTTCAATCCTAACCTCGTTGCCCTGGTTGATCTCCTGGTCAGAGGGGGTTTGAGGCCTTGGCCCGTCGTCTGGATCGTGGAGGACGATACCGCCGTGGACGGGGTCCGCCTCCGTCGTAAGTATTTTCCCGCAGTCTTCGGCAGCCAGCGTCAGCAAAATCACGGACGCGACTATGATGTATCTAAAAACCTTGGAGAAAGGATTTTTTGTCAGCATGATCCTCGTTCATTCAACCAATCTTAGGACAATCAGCGTAAAGCAACCCCCAGCTTATAGGCGGCTACGCAACACAGTCAATGTGATTCGGCGTTTTTATCTAGGCAAGCTGCCTATTCCGGAAAAACTCCATTTAAACCTGACGCGCTTACCCGGCAGAACCTGGGCGATGCGCTATCATCCGGCGATAAGGTTCAGCAAATCAGCCCCAAAGGATTCCCACGTCCCAGTCTCCTGGGCATCTGCCTCCCCTATCTTGAAGGTTATCGTTCTGCCGGCAAAGCTGCTCTTTCCATACTGGAACATCGAGACTTTGTACTGCCCGTCCGCAACCACCGCCGTCGCCACCGGTTCCGAGAACTCAGCTACCCAAGCTGTAACGAAGGTGCCGTCTGTAGCGGAGGCTCCGCCCAGTGTGGCAGAACCAAAGAACAGATGGGGGACCGATCCCGCCGCCCGCTCCGGCAGTGGTACCGGCTAAGGAACCGGCGTGGCGGCCGGCTCCGGTGTCGCGGTTGGCTCTGGGGCAACCACCGTAATGGTGACCGACGAGGTTCCAGCGCCCTCTCGGCTATCGGTGACTGTCAGGATGATTATGTGAGTGCCTTCACTCAGCGAAACGTTAAAGGCCTCTCCAGTGCCGACCTCGCCATCAATGTCCGAGGTCCACACCAATGAAGCCCCTTTCAGTGAACCTTCCTCTGTGTCGTTGCCTATACCGTAGAAGGCGATGTCGCCGTCCGTCCGGAAGGTCTCTCCGAAAACCGGGCTCTCGATACTGGCCGTCGGCGGCACGTTTGGCGGCAGAGCCACGATGATGCTAATGGTTACAGTTCCGACGCCTCCTTGGCTGTCAGTGGCAATAAGAGCGATGGCGTGGCGGCCCAGGCTGATATTGGCGTTGATAGTCCCTCCGGTCCCGAGCAGGCCGGCCACGTCGGAAGCCCATACTAGGGATGCCCCGGTAAGGGCGCCGTCCTCAAGGTCATCGGCCGAACCACTGAAGGCGATACTGTCGCCGGGCAGGAATGTGTCTCCGTCTGCCGGGCTAGTGATTGCCACCGTGGGCGGCGCATGCACTCTGACTATGGTAAGTCCGATCCCCTCTGCCTGTTGGCTGTCCGTGGCCGTAAGCGTAATGTTGTGGACTCCCGGACTGAGAGAGGCGCTGATAGATTCCCCGATACCGATCTGACCGTCCAGATCAGACTCCCACACTATCGATTCCCTAGGCAGTACGCCATCTTCGGGATCGTTGGCCACTCCGTTGAAATCGATGCTGTCGGCGGTTAGGAAGGTTAAGGCCGATTCCCCGAACAGCGGACTGAGAATGGCCGCTATAGGTGGCTCGTTCACCAGCATCTCCACGACGATGTCGTTCATCACGGTCAATTTTTTCTGCTGGCGGTCGGAGATCGTCAGGCTGATGCGGTGGTTGCCTTCGCTTAGAGTGGCGTCCAGTGACTCTCCGGTTCCAATCTCACCGTCGATGTCCGATGCCCAAACCAATGAAGCTCCGGTAAGCGTTCCGTCCTCTTGGTCGTGGCCCGCGCCGGTGAAATGAATCGTATCCGTGGTCAAGTATTCGTCGCCGCTTGTCGGGCTGGTCATGCCTCCCGCGGATGCACCGTTATCCGGAGCGGCGACGGCGACGATGGCGATGACGGCGTCGGCTCCCTCAACTTGTCGGCTGTCCGTTACAGTTAAGGTAATAGTGTGGTGCCCGGTACTGAGGACGGTGGTGAAGGACTCTCCGGTCCCTATTTGACCATCTATGTTCGAAACCCAAACGAATGACCCCCCAGTGAGATTCCCATCTTCAGGATCGACAGCCGTCCCGCTGAACAGAATGCGTTCGGCGTTCTCAAACTGTGTCGCATCATTCCTTGTCGGGCTAACAATTGTCACCTTGGGCGGCTGAGAGACCGCCGAGTTTGGATCGAAGGGTATGAACACGGCGGTCCGGGTTCGGTCACCATCGGGCATCCTGAATCTGACGATCGGGGATTCGTTACCGGTGGGTTCCCAATGCGAAAAAACGAACCCCTCGTTGGGAACGGCCGTCAAGGCCACCGGGAACTCATGGGGAATACTTGATGAGTTGGGGTCCCTCCGAACGATTCCACCCTCAGGAGGCTCCGATGGCGTGCTCAAGCTATATTCGCAGTGGCCGGCCGTCAGGAGTAGAAGCACCGACGCCACAAAGATGTATTTGAACAATCGCAAGTAGGGCTTTTCTGCCAGCATGATCCTCATTTTGATTCAACAGAAACCAATGGGGCCGTGAGTTTGGAGAAGTCGCGGCGAAAGCTTATTTGCTTCCGGAACCTATCGTCAATGGAGCAGAGAAGAGATTACTGGTGTATCTGCGCTATCCGGAGAGCTGGCCAAACGCACCCAGTCATGGGCTTCTAGGAATCTTCGGCGTGTTCCAGACGCTCTCGGAGATTCTCACCGAACAGCTGGGCCATTTCCCCCGCTTTCCGCTTCACCAGCGGGTAGCCCATGGCCCCCAGCTTTCCCAATAGAGTGAATTCGATGTTAAACGACAACTCAGTCTTCCCATCATCCAAGGGAGCCATTTCCACTACGGCCGAAGGGACCTTCAACAACCCTCCGCCGGCCTCGGCGCCTTGACCGGTGGCCCGGATCAGCTTCAAGTCGACCACTTCGATTATGGTCATGCGCAGATCGAATCTAGCTCGAAAGGGGCCGATGCGCTGGGCGATCCGGACCGAAAAGTTATCGTCGTCGATCACGTCGAGCGCCTGGAAGCCAGGAATGGCCGGGGCGATACTGTGGGGGTCTCTCAGCAAGGACCACACCCGGTCTGCGGGCGCGTCCACGGTAAGGCTGTGGGAAAAGTCCATGAGCTAAGCCTAGTCCTGCCCTCGGGCTCTTCGTAATGCCCGCCAAACCCGTTCCGGCGTCAGCGGCAGTTCCTTGATACGAACACCGGTGGCGCGGAAGATGGCATTGGCCACCGCCGGACCTGCCGCGACGATTCCTCCCTCACCCAATCCTTTGGACCCAAATGGTCCGGGACCGTCCCCGTTCTCGATGAGGATGGTTTCCAGCTTATCGGGAAGCTCGGCGAAGGTCGGCACTTTGTAATCGATCAGGTTCGGGTTGAGGAGCTGGCCGTCCTCGTAAAGCATCTCCTCGAACAGCGTGTGGCCCAGTCCCTGCATGGCCGCGCCTTCGTCCTGCCCTTCGCACTGCTGAGGATTGATCGCTTTACCCACGTCGGCCACCGAGACGTAGTGGGGTATCCGGATGGCCCCGGTCTCCACGTCCAGTTCCACTTCAGCGGCGGAGATACCCACCTCCCAAAACACGGGAGACTGGCTCAACCTGCCGCCGTGGCTTCGCGGCGTTACGTAGCCACGGCCCATAAGCTCCCCGGCCACTCCGCCGAACTCTTCCTGAATAAGCTGACTGAAAGAGATCGATTCTCCACGGCATAGGACTTGACCCTCCTCGATCGACAGTTCATCGACGGGGCATTCGAAATGCAGGGCCGCCAACTCCAACAGTTGGTCCTTCACTTCGATGGCTCCGTCTTGGACCGCCAAACCCATGAGGGTGGTGGAGCGGCTGGACCCGGTAGACCGGTCGTAGGGCACTATGGACGTGTCCGAGGATATGACGTCCACGCTTTCCATGGGCACCGTCAACTCTTCGGAAGCCACCTGCGCCATGGCGGAGCGAGAGCCTTGGCCCAGTTCAGTAGTGCCAACCAACACGGTGAGGGTGCCGTCAACGTGCATGCGCACCAGGGCCGTTGAGGTGGGACTCGATCCGACGCCGGAAAGGTTACAGCCCAGGCCCTTGCCGGTGACTAATCCTGTGCCGTCGTTCTCCGTTGCCCCCGGTTCCTCTTTGCCGCTCCATCCCACGGCTTGGGCCGCTAACCGGAGCCCCGCAGCCGGGTCGCCTTCCAGAGGCCGCCTTCCTTTACGCACCTCTTCTCCCCGGGCCACCATGTTTTTAAGGCGAATCTCCAGAGGGTCAAGCCCCAGTTCCGCAGCGATTATGTCAACTTGGGACTCGCTGGCCCACGCCGCCTGGGGCGCGCCGATGGACCGGAAAGACCCGGCAGGGGTGGAGTTGGTGTAAACAGCGGACGATGATACTTTCAGGCTGGGCCAACGATAGGGACCGGCTATCCTTTCCCCAGCCCGTCCCGCCACCAAAGGCCCGTTGTCGGCATAGGCGCCGGTGTCCAGATAGATCAGGCACTCCCTAGCCACGAAGGTCCCGTCCAGCTTGACTCCCGTTTTGACGGTCAAGCGGGCGGCATGGCGGCGCACCGTCTTGAACGCCTCTTCCACCGATAGGGCCAGACGCACCGGCCGGCCCACCACCTTGCTCAATGCCGCGGCCAATGGCTCCATCTTGGTGTATGACTTGCTGCCGAAGCCTCCGCCCAGGTAGGGCACGATGATCCTGACTTGGTGCAGTGAGAAGCCGAACATGCGGGCCAGGTCACTCCGCACCAAAAAGGGGTGCTGGGCCGTGGACCACACAGTTATGCCCTGATTGGTGTAGTGGCCGATGGACGTATGCGGCTCCAAGGCGTAGTGGTAGACCATGGGGAAGGTAAAGGTATCTTCGAACACCCGGTCCGACTGCGCAAACCCTTCCTCAACGTCGCCCCAGTCGTAATGGTGCTCGGCGCAAAGGTTAGTCTCATGAAGGGCGGCCGAGCCGGAGACCAGGGCCTCTCCTGTATCGGAGACCAGGGGCAACTCTTCGTACTCGACCCGGATCATCTCCAGGGCCTCTTGGGCCGTTGCCAGGTCCCTGGCGGCCACGGCGGCAACCGGTTCTCCCTGGTACCGCACCTTGTCCATGGCCACGATGGGCCGGTCCCGCACCACCGAGCCAAAGTAAGGGTCGATACCACCCAAATGATCCCGGGTAAGCACCCCCAAGACCCCCGGCAACCGCTCGGCTTCGGTAGAGTCGATGCTCAGGACGCGGGCGTGGGGCCAGGGACTGCGCAGTATAAGCCCGTGGACCATGCCCGGTATCTCCAGGTCGCCCACATAAGCGGCCCGCCCGGTCACTTTGTCCAAAGCGTCAATTCTGGGGACTGGTTTGCCTACGGTGTTCATGGTTGCTCACGCTCCGCCAAATCTGGCAGCATTCGACTCCGCGGGTACGCATTGTATTGAATGTATATATTTGCAAATCATATCTGGTCGATCAAGAAGACAGGGAGTGGAGCTCAACGGAGAATCGTCCAAATCAAAAACCTGTATATCGATAACCACGTCCGTCGAGCCTGTTACCCATACCATGGACTGCGGCTCAGATTGGCTTCTGGAATTGATCGCATTCAGGTCTTACAGGCATCTTTTCGAGGAGCCTTGCCTCTCGAATCTCCTGAGCGATTCTTTTCGCCTCCATGGATTCACGTAGCCCAAACAGAGCAGTTACGAGTGCCGTTAGAGTAAGCACAAACGAGAAAAATTGTCCACCAAAGGCGTCGTTCTCGAGGTTTCCAACGATAAAAAACCCCTAAGCTCCCCACGAGAAGTCCCACTGACAAGATGAGAGACTTGAGTTTGTCCATTTGGGCGTGCATCTGTTCTTTTAGACTGTCTATGAGGAGTTCAATTCGCTCCGCTCTTTGTTTCCGGCGTACGTCTGTCCTTGTCGCCCACCTATGCGAAACCGATGACAGAAGCAGATCTATTCGCGCCTTAAGGTTTGCGCCAACAAGACTTCCGAGAATCCCAACAACGATTCCAACAATAGCGACACCCTGCCATGCACCGAGAAAACTATCCATAAAAACGTGCTCTATTCCTCAAAGCTAACTTCCAGATGTTGCCATTGTCCAGACACTGACTGCCCTCATTGCACCAAAGCCGCTCCCTCTATCGCCTCAACAATCTTTTTATACCCGGTGCAGCGGCAGATGTTCCCTTTCATGTAGGCTCGGATCTCCTCTTCGTTGGGGTGGGGGTTTTGGTCTAGAAGGGACTTGGCCGCTAGGATCATGCCGGGGGTGCAGAAGCCGCACTGGAAGGCGGCGTTGTCGATGAAGGATTGTTGTAGTGGGTGAAGCTCCCCGTCTTGGGCCAAGCCTTCGATGGTGGTGACTTCGTCGTTCCTGGCTTCAAAGGCTAGGAAGGTGCAGGAGCTTACGGCCCGGCCGTTGACCAGCACGGTGCAGGCCCCGCAGACCTGCATGTCGCAGGACCGTTTGGCGCCTTTCAGTCCCAACCAGTCGCGTAGGAAGTCCAGCAGGGTCAGCTCCGGTGGTACGTTGTCGGTTACGGTACGTCCGTTGACCGTCAGGTTGACCGGGATGCGTTCTATATCTGGGCGCTGGGTTTCATTTATTGCCACTGTGGTTTCTCCAATATCGGGACGAAATCCCCCAACCCCCTTTATGAAAGGGGGCTTTGGACGGTTGGTTAACGAGTATTGATGGCCTCGGCGAAGGCCCGTTTTAGGAAGACTCCAACCATGTGCTCTTTGTACTCCCCTGAGCCGTGTATGTCGTCCATCGCGTCGGATGCCCGGCCAGCAATACGGCCTGCTTCATTCATAGTTGATGACTCTCCGCCGTTGGACCTTGGTAGCAGCTCGGCAACTGTCTTTCCCACCAACAACTGTTCAGCCTCGGCAACCCGCACCGCTTTGGGGCCTGCCGATCCCACGGCAACGCGGACCTCGGCGACGACTGCCCCTTCGATTTGTTCGCCAGTGGACGTCTTTGGTTCCAGACGCACCGAGACTCCCACTCCCAGCGTGGGCCGCGCGTGATAGCCGAACTTGAGGTAAGCGCCCGTCATTCCCTGTGGGAACTGGGGGACCAGTATCCTAGTGAGGATCTCGTCGTCTTCCAGGCAGGTCTCGAACGGGCCCAGGGTTAGCTCCGCCAGGGGAATCGTTCTTTGACCTCCAGAGCCTTGGATCTCCACCTGAGTATCGAAGAGAAGAAGAAAGGCCCCAGGGTCGGAGTGTGGCTCGGAAAAGCAGAGGTTGCCGCCGATGGTGCCCACGTTGCGGACTCGAACGTTGGCCACGTTTCCTTCCGCCTCGGCGATCATGGGGAAATGAGACTGTATATGAGGTGAGTGCTCCAGGGCGGTGTGGGTGACTGTTGCCCCGATGGACAGCATCCCAGACGCCTGGTCGTAGCCGACCTCATCCAGGCCGGGGATGGTTTTGATGTTGACTAAGTGGTTGTAGCGGAGCAGGCCCTCCTTCATCGCCAACAGGAGTTCCGTACCGCCGCAGTAGACCTTGGCTTCCTCCCCAAATTGGCCCAGGAGGGAAACGGCGTCATCCACCGATGTTGGCTCGTGAAGCTTGAAGGGCCGCAACATTTCTTCTTCTCTCAGTACCGGAGCTGTCGATCGACCGCGCCGCTGAATCTTGAGTTTACCTTGGGTACGCAGGCTAGGTCTGAAGAGAATCCATCATACAGTTGAGCCGACAAGGTGACAAGAATCGAGCTGTGCGGCATTGAGGCGACGATTCCCGTCTCCAACCGGCCGAGGCCGTTGGTTAAGCACGGTGAGTCGTTGACACAGACTCAGCGATACCATATTATCGGGTCAGTTATAGCCTAGGCTCATTATCGCCTGTTGGCGATAATATTATCGCTTGATTTACGAATCCGGAATCCAAAAGGAGGCAGTTGGATGACAAATAAAGAAGATGTAGCCCTAATGGCCCACCTAATGCGCCGGGCCGGTTTCGGTGCGACGCCAGAAGAGCTGGACCGGTACGTGGCGATGGGATATGAAGCCACCGTTGACGAACTGGTCAATCCCCCCGACGACATCCCCAGCGGCAAGACGGCGCTGTTGTTGCGCTACCTGCCAGGCGCGTTGCTGCCCGGCGGCACTCCGACTCCGGGTCAGTACAACTGGATGTACCACATGATTACCACACAGCGGCCCTTGGTTGAGAAGACGGCCTTGTTCTGGCACCACGTCTTCGCCACCGGCAACGCGAAAGTGGACAACTGCGACCAGATGCTGGAGCAGTTGGTCATGTTCCGCAAGTTCGGCATGGGCAGCTACCGGGAGATGCTGGTAGAGCTGTCCAAGAACCCGGCCATGCTCTTCTGGCTGGACAACAACGAGAACCACCGCGACGCCGTGAACGAGAACTGGGGGCGGGAATTGCTGGAGTTATTCTCCATGGGCGTCAGCAACTATACCGAGGTTGACGTTCGGGAAGCCTCGCGGGCCTTCACCGGCTGGACCATCGCTCCCAAGCTGCCCCGCCAGCCCTTTGGACGCTTTCCCTGGAGGTTCGACTACCGGGGCGAAGACCACGACACCGGTGAAAAGACCTTCTTGGGCCACACCGGCAACTTCGACGGTGAGGATATCATCGACATCATCGTGAAGGAACCGGCCACGGCTCGGTTCATCTGCCGCCACCTGTACAACTTCTTCGTTGCCGACGAGGTTCAGGTCCCCGCTTGGACGATCGAGGATGCACGGGACGAGGACGCTCTGGAAGTGATGATCAACGCCTTCGAGGAGTCGGGCTACGAGATCAAAGCGGTGCTACGCACCATGTTCAACTCCGACTTCTTCAAGAACGCCCGGTACTCCAAGATCAAGAGTCCTGCCGAAGTCGTCGCCGGGACGTTGAAATTGGTGGGTTCTTTCCAGACCCCCGAGCCTACTCTTCCCGACGTTGGTCCCGAGTCCGGATACATGGGACAAGCCCTACTGAACCCGCCCAGCGTTGAAGGCTGGTACACCGGCACCGAGTGGATCAACAGCGGTTCGCTGCTGGCTCGGATCAACTTCGTGGCCGACCGGGTGGCCAACACCAGCCTGCCCGGCGTGAAAAGAATCATCAACGACATCAAGACGGCCGGCGTCAATACCCCTGAGGAACTCGTGGATGCGTCGCTCGAGCACATGGGCTTCCTAGAAGTTGGCGAAGAGACCAAGGCACAACTGCTGGACCACGCCAAGTCCCAGGGCAACATGAACTGGAGCGACGAAAGCGCCTCAGGTACCCGGGTAGGCGAGATGCTGGCCCTGGTCGGCGCCACCAC
>CATMOE010000006.1:0-88754 GCA_950072105.1 uncultured Dehalococcoidia bacterium | reverse complement strand
TTATTCCAGGGTGTAGCCGATATGTACCGAATGATCGGTAGCACTTCCATGGGTGACGAGACCCCTGAGAGCCGGGACACGGAGCGAAGCCTGGAGGAAACCATCATGGTTCTCGCCGAGTGGGTTCAGGCGCATCCGGCGTAAATCATTGGCAACGGTTCTTCGCTGACTACATCTGTAGGCGTGGCGAAGCCCTTGGCCGTCATCGCTCCGAAGTTAGAGTTGCCAACCTTCAGCCGCACGCTTCGTCATTCCGACACCAGCCCTTCGGCGGAAGGGCGGCGAGGAATCTCGGTTGACGGCTACAACCAGGCATGAGACTCCTCTCCTTCCGCCGAAGGCTCGGAGTGACACGAATCGCCCATTATCGTGGGCTGTGGTGCTGGCGCCAACCAGCATGAACGATTCTGAGGGAAGCGAATAATCTCTCATTGCGATGGGGCTAGATTCTTTCGTCGCCCCGCTCCTCAGAATGACATATCGGTAATAGAAAGAGTCCCGTCTTAGCGTGATTGCCGCCGGGACTCTTTGACTTGCCGGGTAAACGGGTAAGTTGGCTAGGCTTCAGTCTGCTCAGTCTGGCTGCCCTTGGCCGTCACGGTAATGTGGGTCATCGCAGTAGCGTCGGGAGCGCCGTGCCAATGGTTCTCCTGAGCTGGAATCACCACGACGTCGCCCTCGGTAACCGTTAGACTCTCGGTGTCGGATGCGACGGTGCCAGTGCCCTCGGTGATTATCAGGATCTGGTCACTGGAATGCTTGTGGAACTTATTGCGGGAGCCGGCGTCGAAAGCGACTATTCCGAAGTTTAGATTGGTAAAATCCTCTGGGTTAAACGACGACTGCCGCCAAACCCGGGTCCCGGTAAAGAGTCCGCCCAATTCCACCTCGGTTTTGGAACCCGAGCTCAATGTAATCTTTCTCATGTCTCTCTCCTTTCAAGATGTTTGTACGAATTAAATCCGATGATTAACCTTCGGAGCCGTCGGCCACCGGCCAACGCCGGTAATGATACATTGGAGCAGTGGTCAAGTCCATGAATGCGGCTCTCTACACTCAGGTCGTAAAGTTTTCGGCGGATGTACGTCTAGATTCCAGGGGTCCGGCGGGAATGCCTACGGATAGCAACCCCACAAGGCTCCACTCGGCATCGGCGCCCAGGGTCTCACTAAGGCGGGGGTGACCGGTGATGCCACCGGTTTCCCAAGTGACCGCCAAGCCTTCAGCGACTCCGGTCAGGGATATGTTTTGAACGGCACAGCACACGGAAGCGTAATTCTCGGTGGTGGCGCTTTCGTTGGTTCCGGGCACGGTGTAAACGTAAATGAGGATGGGAGGATCTAGCTGGGCCTGTCTCGTTTTTTCCGCCCGGTCCGGGTTGTTGTTGCGGTCCATCGACGCCTCGAAAGCCATGTCGCCAAGTATGTTCCTGATGCCGCTGTCCTTATTCACCACGAAGAAGCGCCAAGGCTCCGTCAACCGGTGGTTGGGCGCCCAAACCGCAGTCGACAGCATTCGTTCCACAACCTCTTTGGCGACGGGACGGTCCTGAAAATCCCAGGACATGCGCCGCCGGTACAAAGCTTCGTAGACCGTGACTTTGGTGTCTGGAATGGCGGCCGTCGTGGAAGATAGTTTGTTATCCTGGGTCATTTTCGACCTCTTTTCAACCAGGTGATTAGCCTGGCGTTCTAGTCATGGGGATAGTGGGGTCAATCTCCGGTGGTCCGGCGCATGGAGTCCAGAGAATCCGCGATGGTTTTCGTGAGCAACGATGGACGGCCGGCATACTCCGGCGTTGGATACCATTCGTAATCGAAGCTTCGTAACACCGTGCCGTCTATACTGCAGCGCAGGCTTGAGACGACGGTTTTGAAGTCTAATGACTGGTTGGCCTGCTCGGCCAGCATCTCCAGAACCACCTCTGGTCAGTCGAACACCACTAAGAAACCACCCTCTTTCTGACCGTCGGTAACCCTGGCCCGGAACACCTGGCCGTGCCGGTCAACCTCGACCTAAGTGTATTCCCGCTCAGGAACGCCGAAGTCGGGCCACCCGATGTTGATAGACCCTCCCACTTCCCAGTGGAGCATTGTTGTCCAACCTCCCGGAAGGGGGGATTCCGATCCGTCCGATGCCGCCAAATTATAGCCTATTGGCGACCGCGCAGCAGAAGAAACGCCAGAGGGATCGAGGAAGTCAGGATCAGCAGCAGGGCCGGAGCCGCCGCTTGGGCGAAAAATGCTTCGGATGCCGCCGACCAGATGGAAGTTGCCAAAGTCTGGAAACCTATGGGACTTAATATCAGCGTCGCGGGCAATTCTTTCATCGTCAGCAAAAAAACCAGGGCGGCGCCGGATACGATGCCGGGCCGCACCAACGGGAGGGTAACCGACGCAAATACTCCCAAGGGTGTCCGTCCCAATCCCCTGGCCGCTTCTTCCACATTGGGGCTTACCTGCAAGAAGGAACTACGGACAGCTCCCACCGCCGCCGAAACGAATAGCACCACGTAGCCCAACACCAGCAGGCCGGTGGTTTGGTAGAGCAAGGGTGCGTAATTCGCCCCGAAGAATACCAACGACAAGGCGATGGCGATTCCGGGAAGAGCGAACCCGATGTAGGCGATCCGCTCCAAGGTCCCGCTCAACATGCCGGGGAAACGCACCGACAGCGCGGCTATGGGTAGCGCCGCCGCCACGCAAGCACCGGCGGCGATGGCGGAGACGTAGACTGAGTTACGGGCGGCTTCCCACAACAGAAGCAGCGGTTCTCCGGCGGAAACGCCCCGGAAAACCCAATAGGCGAGGACTGACATGGGCAGAACCAGGGACGCCATGACAACCGCGGCGCATAGCGCCAATGCCGGCCACCGCCAGCGGCCCAGGCGCACCGGCGCATGGGGCCGCGTGGCGCCGGAACCGCTTCGGTAATAACGCCAATGGCCTCGGGTGAAGGCCTCGCCGCCCACCAGGGTTAAGGCAATGGCAATCAGAACCAAGGATAAGGCGGCCGCCAATCCCCGGTCCAACGCCGATTCGTATTGCAAGAAGATAGCCCAGGTAAACGTTTCAAATCGTAGTAGGGAAACAGCGCCAAAATCGGCCAAGGCGTACAGGGCTACCAACAGGCCGCCGGCGGCTATGGCGGGGCGCAATGACGGCAGGATTACCCCGAAGAAAGTGGCCCAGGGGTTTCGGCCCAACCCCCGGGATATCTCCTCCAGTGATGGGTCCAACCGCAAGAAGGCTGCCCGCACGGTTAATAGTACGTAAGGGTAGCTGAGCAGAGTGAGGGTCAAAGCGGCGCCGGGGAAGCCGGAGATGTCCGGCAGCCGCTCCAGGCCGAACATACCCTCCATCAGTCCTTGGAGCATGCCTTTCGGTCCCAGGGTCACCACCACGATGAAGCCGGCCACGTAGCTGGGAATCACCAAAGGCAACGCGGTGGCCACCGACCAGACGGTTTTAAATGGAAGGTCGGTGCGAACGGTCAACCAGGCCAAGGGGATGGCCAGCAGGATGGAGGCTCCGGTCACCACGCCTACCAAGAGTAGGGTGCGGCCCAGTATCTCCAGCACCCTAATGCGGATCAGAAGGTCCCAGACTTCCGGTCCTGCCCCCAAAGTACGTAGGAGCAGGTAAGAGGGAGATAACAGCAAGACCGCCGCGACGGACACGGCGGCCAGCAACAATAAGACCGGGGGGCGTCCCGGTTTGGTTAGCAAGAACCGGTATCGCATCGAGATTGCCCGGCCCAATGACTTGAATCCGCCGGTGGTTATCCCCAACATCTCTAGGGGGTTACGCCGGCCCGGCGGAGTAGGTCTTGAGTGCCCTTCAGGTCTCCCAAGTCCTTTATCGGAATATCAGGATGACTAAATCCGGATAGTGGCGTAAGAACTTTGGGGGTGTTGACCCCTTCCACCAGCGGGTACTCGAATGTTTGTCCCGCGAAATATTGCTGGCCAACCTTGGAAAGCATGAACTCCAGGAACCGCTGCGCCACCTCTTTGTTTTCGGAGGCGGCTAAGACTCCGGCCCCGGCTACCATGACGGTCGCGCCCGGGCCGCCGGTCCTAGGATGGTAGTTACGGGCTGGAAAGGACTCACCCTCCTCCGCCAAAAAGCGGAAAAGGTAATAGTGATTGACGAAGCCCACGTCGATCTCGCCGGTGGCCACCGCAGCCACCTGGGGGGTGTTCTTGGGGTATACCTTCGGGTCATTGGCCTGGATTCCTTCAAGCCACTGGAGGGTTTTATCCTCACCCCATATAGAGTGCATGGCGGAAACCATGGTCTGAAACGACGCGTTGGTGGGCGCCCAGCCGATGCGCCCTTTCCACTTGGGGTCGGTAAATCCGAACATGTCGTCTGGCAGGTCCGCTTCGGTCAGAGTTTCGGTGTTGTACACAACCGTTCGCGCTCGACCCGACAGGCCGACCCATTTGCCGTCCGGGGACCGGGCCCAGTCCGGCACCCGGTCCAGAATCGTCGCGTCCAGAGGAGCCAGCATATGCTCCACCGCTGCTAAGCCACCCGGGTCTTGAGCGAAGAATATGTCCGCGGGTGTCCTGTCTCCTTCTTCTAATAGAGTAGCCGCCAACTGGGCGGTGTTGGCGTACTTTACCGCTATCTTTATCCCCGAGGCTCGACCGAATTGTTGAATGATCGGATCGACCAGCGACGAGCTGCGGCCCGAGTAAATGGTGAGCTTCCCAGGAGATCCCGCCGCTGCCACGGTCTCTTTGTCAGCCCCACCGGAGCAGCCCGTTAGGATAGCGGCCAATGACAGGATGGCTAATAGCCACCGCAGACCAGCGCTTGGCCGTCCGGCGCCGGCCACTATATATTTAAAAAAGGAATGAGTGGATGGAACGCGGAAACCCGGCTCATGAGGTCGACCTCCTAAAATGAACATTTTCGGTGTGGTCCACCGCATATCGTCACTTTGGAGAGACCTGTCAGAGGTCTGACATGGCCGATCAAAGATTGCTTTAGTGTATGGGCTTACTAGCATAATATGGGCATCATTATTTAACGTCGGACTATACCGTTCCATGATTGATATGTCAATACAATGAAATGACATTTTGAGGCAAAATTATATCTAAAACCGATACGTAATGCATTGATATTTGGCAAGGGAAGACCATGGTTATTCTCCGAATCCTATGCGCCTCAGGCCCGATATATCGGACTGGCATGGCTGTTTTTGCTCGTAAATTGAGCCAACGATTTCGGTTGACATTGGACGATTAAATGTCTACACTAACTTTCTGCTACAGTAGATGTATAGTTAATTTTGATGCATGCTATTGGTAGCGGTGAATGGCTAGATTTAGTTACTGACTGGTTGGGCCGAATAACCGTCATTTGCCCAGCGCCTGAACTGCTAACGCTAGGAACGGTCGATTCGAATGGTGAGCCACCCCGGTCACATTCACACTAAGCCGGACGACACCAGCTCCCAGATAGCCGCCTTGGAGTGCCAAGGTCTTACCAAACGGTTCGGCCAGGTGAACGCCATAGCGGGCCTAGATCTGAGGGTGCTACCGGGTCAGATCGTGGCGCTGCTCGGTCCTAGTGGATGCGGAAAAACAACGGCTTTGCGCCTTATCGCCGGTTTTGAACAGCCCGATGAAGGCGTCATCACGGTGGGCGGCCGCCAGGTATGCCAGCCGGGATACGCCATGCCCCCGGAGAAGCGAAACGTTGGCATGGTCTTCCAGGAAGGCGCTCTATTTCCCCACCTAACCGTGGCGCAGAACGTTGCCTACGGTCTTCCCAGGGGAAATGGCCGGGAGAAGAGAGTGGGCGACGTTCTGAACCTGGTTGGCCTGGATGGACTGGGAGACCGGATGCCCCACGAACTTTCAGGGGGGCAGCAGCAACGAGTGGCCCTGGCCCGAGCTTTGGCGCCACAGCCGGAGGTACTGCTGCTGGACGAGCCATTCTCCAACCTGGACCCTCAGTTGCGGGAGCAGGTGAGACAGGACGTTCTGCAGATTCTCAAAGACGGTAACATCACCGCCATATTCGTTACCCACGACCAGGAAGAAGCCTTACTTGTGGGTGATATGGTCGCGGTTATGAATGAGGGCCGGATCGAACAGATCGGGCCTCCGGAAGATATTTTTCATAACCCCGCTACTCGATTCGTGGCTCAATTCTTCGGCATGGTCGATTTTATTCCCGCATGGCGTCAGGGCGACCAGTTGATGACGGAAGTTGGCTCGGTTTCTTGGCCGGACGGTTCAGGACCCTTCGGTCCGCCGATGGAGATCCTCGAGGATACCGGCGAAAGCTTGGAGGTGATGGTGCGTCCGGATTGTCTGAGCTGTGTTCCTTCCGGCCAGGGGCAGGGACGGATCACCGGTCGGGAATTTCGGGGTCCGTTCTATCTGTATCGCGTCGCCCTTCCTTCGGGCCACTCCGTGCGTTGTCTCCTGTCTCATATTGAAGATCTACCAGTGGGTACCACGGTATCGGTAGATCTGCGTCAGGGGCATTCCCTTAAACCGTTCTCGGAAGGCAGGGCGGTAGATCGAGATTAGGCCGGGATCTGTGGATAGTCGATGGCGCGAATGATAAAAACTGGCAACGGAGTAAAAGGTACCGCAGAAGACCCTCCCGACGAGCGTCTATCGCCGGGAACAGAGAACTATCTGCTGTGCCTGTACAAGCTGTGGGAAGATTCGTCTTCTCCCACCACTACCCAGCTTACCGACACCCTGAAACAGGTTCCGGTCGCTGAAGGGTTGGGGACGTCGGTCCCATCGGTGGCCGGCATGGTCCGCCGCATGCAACGTCAAGGCTTGGTCGACATGGGCAAGGATAAACGGATACGGCTCACCAAGCTAGGCATAGAGGGCGGCGCCGACATCGCCCGAAGACACCGGTTGGCGGAATGGCTGGTGGTTAGCCTTCTTGGCATGGACCTATACAAAGCCTATGTGGAAGCCCACCGCCTGGAGCACGGTATGTCCCAGGAATTCCAGGAAAAGCTCATGGAAAAGCTGGGATATCCTGACCGGTCACCCTTCGGACGGCCCATTCCCGGCACCGGCGCTCCTGCGATACTCCCCGGATCTCTGACCTTGGAAGACGCGTCCGCTAATGTTGCGTATGTGGTCGACCGGGTACCGGAAGAAGACATCATGCTTCTCAAGTTCTTGGCTGATGCCCTGATCCTACCTGGCAATGAGATTAGCGTGGATGAGGCTGCTCCGTACTTGGGCGTTATCATGGTGGCGTCGGGAGGAAACAGGGTTCCCATCGGATACAACGTGGCAAGTCAGATATTGGTGCGGCCTAGCGCCTAACTCGGGGGTTCGGTAAGCCTGCGGGACCTCTTGGACGAACGTTCTTCTGTTTTCCCTCTAGAACTTCCAGTCGAAGATTGGACACTCCCTATCACGGGCTCCCGTTCTATGTATTCACGAGCGTTTGGCGGACGGCGCCCCAACCTTCGGCCATCGGGCGCTCTGGGAAGGGCAACTGCTCTCCATCCCGAAAAACTTTTACCAGCACGAACACGGGCCCCGGCTGTTCCATCACTTCTTCCAAACCGATGAGAAATTCCTCCAAGGCATCAAACTGGTAGGTTTTGGCATAACCCGCTCCCTCGGCCATAGCCAGCAGATTCACGTTGTCCGCGCCGTGGATGGGTAAGCCGTCGGTGGAGGATCTGTTAGCATCGTCGAAAACGAAGTGGACCAGGTTTTCCGTTTCGGATTGTCCCACAGTGGCCAATGCGCCCAAGTCAGTGCGCAGGGTGGCGTCGCAATCCAAGACCAGTACCTTGCGATTGGGCTGGGCCAAAGCCAATCCCAAACCCACCGCGGGGGCCCGGTCCATGCAATCCGTCAGGTCTACGTCCAGATTCCGGCGCTGGGAGACCCCGTTCCACTCCCGCAATGCCGATGAAGTCGCCACCACCAAGGAATCCTTACGGTGGTAGTTTATCGCTTTCGTTGCTTCCATCGAGGGAATCACCAGGGTCGTCCTCCTCGGTCTTAGAGAGTTCGTTGCTCGAATATTGAGCTTGCGTGGAATCGCTACGTGGGCTTCTGGCCTTCACAATCACGTACATCGCCGCCAGAATCGCCAGACCACCCAAGACGCCCAACGGATAACTGACTTCTATGAAGGCTTCCCGAAGCAGCCAGAACCCCAGGACCAATCCTCCGTAGCCCAGTAGCCTGCCGAACAAGCCCCTCGCCAACGATTTTAGCATCTACCAGCCTTGTGTTTTAACGGTATCAATGACCATAACATAATAGCAAACGAGGCGGCGGCCAAGCCATCGCCTCGTTACGTTCGGATATGCACCAGCTATGTCGAACCGGAGCACCGTATGGTCTGGCACACCGGGAGTAGCCTAGTCGCTACTCAACGCCACCGGCAGCTCCCGGAACGCAGTCTGGACCGACCGGCGAGCCCGAGGCCGGTACGCCACTGGAGTGTCTTCGACTTCCGGTGTTATGGCCAGGTGGATAAACACGGGCCCCTGGGTGGCTAGGACTTGATCGATACCCGTGGTGAGGTCTTCCAGATTATCGAATGAGAAGACGGCGGCGTAGCCCGCTCCCTTGGCCATATCCTCCCAGTCAACCTTGGCGGCTCCGGGCACCGGCTGACCTCCGGTGACGGCATAAACGCCATTATCGAATAGAAAATGGTACATATTCTTGGGGGCCTTGTTGGACAAGGTAACCAAAGTCCCCAGATTCATCAGGAGGCTTCCGTCACCATCCAAAACCATGATCTTCCGATTTGGTTGGGCCAGGGCTAGACCCAGACCTACCGAAGAAGCTTTGCCCATGGCCCCGGAGATCGGGAAGTCCAGGGGCTCGTTGTTAGTGACGCTGGGCAGGCCGAAGCCTACGTTGTTGGCGTTCATGGTCGCTACGAGAACTGAATCCTCGCGCTTGCTATCCAGAAGTCTTACCGCATCGGTGTTGCCTATCATTTTTTCGCTATTCTCCTTCGAAGGGGTCTTGCGTCATTTCAAAGTGTGGTTCGACAAGTCCGACTTTGTCGCGACTCGCGGCCTTCGGTCGGAGTTCACCGCAAACGGGAGGAGGCGCCGATACCGTTCGCCCTGAAACTGTCGAAGGACCTGGCCGGAGTCATACCGGATTTACGTGGCCTTAGGCACCGAACTCGGTGCCCACCAGTACGGCTACCGGCTTGCTGGTCCGCTCGGCTTCTTCCAAGGCGGAAGTGATGCGCCCGGCGTCGTCGTCGGTCTCTATCAAGTAGTAGCTTATTCCCCAGGCATGCAAGATGTGCTCGATGAAACGGGCCGCCGAATCGGGAGTGATGCCGTGGCGGCTCCATCCCCGATAACCCACCAACATAACCAAGGGCTGGTTGACGTCCAACCCAAGGCCTCGGATAGAGTCACCGGATTCGAAGATTCCGGTGTTTTGAATCAATACAACCGGTTTTTTGCCGCCCACCCAGAGCCCGGCGGCGATGGCCATGGTTTCCCCTTCCCGGCATACGGGCACCAAGTCGAGGGACGGCTCGTTGGTCAGCAACTGATACATGAAATTGGTCTCGCTGTCAGGAAGCCACACCACGTGGGTGAATTCGTTCTTTTTAAGTTCCTCAATTATTGCCGCGGGGTGCAGCACGGTTTCTTGGGTGGTCATCTAGTCTCCTTTTTGGGCAGTCGTGTTCCGGGAGCGTGGCATGGGAAATCCAACTCATTATATTCGGAGCGGAGAATGAGCGTCAACAATGACCGTGGGAGCCTCAGGAATCCGTGGAAAATCTATCGAGTACCAAGTCGAACTTTCGCTGGGCCATATGTACCGGAGCGGGCGCGTTCTTTAAGATGTGCAGCCAGACGTTGGTGGGCTGATTCAGATAAATCCGGATCAAAGATTCAGCGGTTTTCAGCATCACTTCGGCGGCGAAACGACTCAGTGGATCGGGTATCGGCGTTCTGGGCTTGGGAGCGGCCAGGTAGTTATGGAAGGCCGCCAGGACTGCTTGAATCGCGTCTTCAGTGTCCTGACCCCGGGTGCGGAGAAGGGCTCCTCTCAAGTAGTTGGGCAATCGGCCGAACAGCCAATCGAGCATCACCGGGTCAAGGGCGACGCTCTCCGGGATGTGGAAAACCTCGCCGGGTTCACCCGATCCGAATTCGTACACAGGTTCCGAATCGCCGCGCCCTTGCTCCGGATCGCGCACCGGCGGTGTCGTGACGCCGGACAGGTACACCGGCAACAGCACCGGTGGGTGGAAGTTTTGAACCAGGTCTCCCAAGGCTAGCAGGTAACCGGTGCGGGCGATCGTCACCGCCAGCGGACGAGAGTCCATCCCTTGCAATCGGTCAAGAATCAGCAGCAATGTGTCGAAGGCGTCGTCACCCCGCTCCAGCCTGGCTTGCTTGATGGCGCCGACGGCCGCAACCAGAAACTGCCCGGACCCACAGTGCGGGTGCAAGACGCTTTGGTCCGGGCCGGGGAGCGACCCGATATCATTGCTCATTGCAGACTCGGCCAGCCACCCTGGAACGGGGTTTCCGCCAGCGTCTGTCTCTGGTGAACGGGGTGCGAATTCTTCATATAACCCCGTTAGCAGATCAGGTATGCCACTGACGAAATCGTAGTGGGACAAGGACGCGGCCAGGGTTGCCATCAGAGCGGCGCCTTGGTCGACGACTGGCGGACATAGCAGCCAGGTAAAGAAATCGTCTTCGATGAAGTTGGTGATGTTCTGCGCCTGGAAGAATTCTCCCTCTAGAATCTTCGTCAGCTCCGTTACATCCTTCGTAATGGGACTGACGTCCAGGAACATCCTAGCCACCAGACGGGCCAGCAGAGCGACATAGGTTTCCCTAATGAAGAGGGCTTCATCGTCTTCGGGAGAGCGATCAACGCCAAGCTGGTATCCGCGCCACAGGCGGAATTGCAGCGAAACTTCCGGAACATCTTTGACATGCTGGAACAGGGCCAGCAATTCGGGGTAAGCCTGGTGGAAAGCAGGACTATCGGGGCCGAAGGCCGACACCATACTCCGGGCGTTGGGCACTTCTTTTCCGGCATGGGAGTGGGCCGAGGGGCCGTCCGGCAATGTGTTCTCCGTCAGCCTGGACCGGGCCTAGAACTCGGCGTTGTTGGGGGTCCGGGGGAATGGGATAACGTCCCTGATATTAGCGACCCCAGTGACGAATTGAACCGTGCGCTCGAACCCCAGGCCGAATCCCGCATGAGGGACGGTTCCGTAGCTGCGAAGGTCTAGATACCACCAGTAATTCTTTTCGTCCAAACCCGACTGGCGTATCCGCTCCAACAGCACGTCCCGGCGCTCCTCCCGTTGGCTGCCTCCGATGATCTCGCCGATGCGGGGCACCAGCACGTCCAGGGCGCGGGCAGTTTTCCCGTCCTCGTTGAGGCGCATGTAGAAGGCTTTGATCTCTTTAGGATAGTCGGTAACGATGATCGGTTTCCCGATCTTAGTCTCAGCCAGGTACCTCTCGTGCTCCGACTGCAAGTCGGAACCCCATACCACTGGAAATTCAAAGGACTTGCCCGAACGTTGCAGGATGTCCACGGCTTCGGTGTAGGTTAAACGCTCGAAGTCAGAGGTTACGATTCCCTCCAAGGTGGAGATAGCGGTCTTGTCGAAATACTGGTTGAAGAACCCCATATCTTCCTGGCAATGGTCCAGCACGTAGGTGAAGATGTGCTTCAGGAACTCCTCGGACAGATCGGCCAGCCCGTCCAGGTCGCAGAAAGCCACCTCGGGCTCCACCATCCAGAACTCGGCCAGATGGCGGGACGTGTTGGAATTTTCCGCCCGGAAGGTAGGACCGAACGTGTAGACATCCGAAAGGGCCAAGGCGAATATTTCCGCTTCCAACTGGCCGCTGACCGTAAGGAAGGTGGGCTTGCCGAAGAAGTCCTCTTCGGCATTGACGGCTCCGTCCTTCATGGGCACGTTTTCCAGGTCCAGCGTCGTTACCCGGAACATGGCCCCGGCGCCCTCGGCGTCGCTGGCGGTGATCATGGGCGCCTGGAGGAACAGGAATCCCTTGTCCTGGAAAAAGCCATGGATCGCATAGGCCAAGGCGTTTCGAACGCGGGCCATGGCGCCAAATGTGTTGGTTCGGGGCCTCAGGTGGGCGATGTCCCGAAGAAACTCCACCGTGTGCCGTTTCTTCTGCAGAGGATATGTGTCCGGGTCGGACTCGCCGACGACCTCGATGGACTTGGCGTGGATCTCGTACTTCTGGCCTTTGCCGGGCGACTCGACCAGTGTTCCGATGACGCTGACGCTGCAACCGGTGGTCAGGGCATCGACCGCCTGGAAATTGGGGAGCGATTCGTCGGCCACCACCTGAATATCCGCCAAGGTGGAGCCGTCGCTAACCTGGACGAAGGATACCGCCTTGGACGAACGCCGGGTCTTGACCCAGCCCTGTACCAAAACGTCGCCACCGGCGCTTTCCCGCCCCAGGATTTCCTTTATCTTACTGCGCTGCATCGGCCCTATCTCCTGGGACCAATTCTAGCACTGGGAGAGGTCTTGTTGGAAGGGATCAGATGTTTGGCCTCTCCAGGTGCCACTGGGTGGCCTGCTCGTAGGCGTAGGCAATGTTCAGCAGCCGTTGTTCGGATAGATGGGGGCCTATGATTTGCATGCCCACGGGGAGGCCTTGGGAGAAGCCGCAGGGCACCGAGATACCCGGCAGTCCGGCGATGTTGGCGGGCACCGTGCAAACATCGATCAGGTACATCTCCACTGGGTCGTTGATCTTCTCGCCCAATCGGAAAGCTACGACCGGCGACGTGGGGGTGACCAGTGCGTCCACTTGCTCAAAGACCCGGTCGAAGTCCCGGCGGATCAGCGTTCTGGCCTGCTGGGCCTTCAGGTAATAAGCGTCGTAGTAGCCGGCGGACAAGGCATAAGCTCCCAAAATGACCCGGCGTTTCACCTCGGGGCCAAACCCGCCGGCACGGGTCCGTTCCATGGCTTCCCACATATTCTGGGTATCTTGATATGAGAAGCCGTATTTGACGCCGTCGTATCGGGCCAAGTTGGCCGAGCATTCGGAAGGTGCGATGATGTAGTAGCAGGCCAATGCATACCGGGTTGTGGGCAAAGAGACCGGCTCTACTGAAGCCCCCAAACTTTCTAGAGTTTCTATGGCCGCCTGCACCGACTCACGGACGCCGTCTTGCATCCCGTCAACGAAGTACTCTTCGGGCACTCCCAAGCGGACGGGGCCCCCATGTAGTCCCCCCTTCGCAAGGGGGGACGGGCTTGTGTATTCTCCGAGACCCGCCGCATAGTCTGCCACCGGTTGGCGGAGGGATGTTGAGTCCTTGGGGTCGTGCCCTACGATGGCGTTCAATACCAGGGCGCAGTCGGTGACATCCTGGGTGATGGGGCCAATCTGGTCCAGGGACGACGCATAGGCGACCAACCCATAGCGGCTAACCATGCCGTAAGTGGGTTTCATCCCCACCACTCCGCACAGCGAAGCCGGCTGGCGAACGCTGCCGCCGGTGTCTGAACCCAGGGCGTAGACTGCCTGCCCTGCCGACACCGCCGCCGCTCCGCCGCCGCTGCTGCCGCCGGGGACCCGCTCCAGGTCCCACGGGTTTCGAGTGGGGAAGAAGGCCGAGTTTTCGCAAGACGACCCCATGGCGTACTCGTCCATGTTGCCCTTGCCCAGCAAGACGGCGCCCTGGGACAGTAATCTCTCAGCTACAGTGGCGTTGTAGACCGGCACATAGTCTTCGAGCATTCGCGACGCGCAGGTGGTGGTGACGCCCTTGGTGGAGATGACGTCCTTCATCTGCATGGGTATCCCCGTCAGGGGCCCAGCCTCTCCCGCCGCGATGCGTTGGTCGGCTTGCTCAGCCTGCCGTAGCGCCAATTCGGGCGTCAGGGTGATAAAGGATTTGATCCGCTCTTCCAGACGGTCGATGCGCTCCAATTGAGCGCGGGTAAGCTCAACCGAGGAAATCTCCCTTTGGGCCAACTTTCGGCCGGCCTCATGGATCGTCAACCGTTCTTCGGCAGCCATCTAGCCTATTCCTCCAGGACTGCCTTGACCCGGAAAAATTCTCCTTCTTGGCGCGGTGCGTTGCTCAGCACGTCCTCCGGGGCCAGGGAGGCCTCGTCCTCGTCCTCACGCATCACAGCCTGCAGGTCCACGGCGTGACCCGTGGGCGGCACGTCGGTCGTGTCCAGTTCACTCAGTACCTGGAACTGTTCAAGAAGCTGGGAAAGTTGGTCCTGGAACAATTCCACTTCTTCGGGGGTTAAGCTGATTCGGGCCAGCAGGGCGATCTGTTCCACTTGGGCGCGTTCAAGGGGCATATAAATACCTCTAGGAGTTATGAACTTTCGTAGAATCAACGCACGGGTCCGAGGTCAGTTCATTTCGGAACCGCCGGCAACGCTGATGGACAGGCCGGTGAGGTAGTCGGACTCCCCTGAAGCCAGAAAGGCCGCTGTACGGGCGATGTCGTCACCCTGGGCTACTCGGCCTAGAGGCACCGACTCGGACCGTTCGCGAAGCATCAAGACCCGATGCTCCTCGGCCGATTGCCCCTCGGGCGCCAGGGCCGCGGCGATGAAGTCGGCCCTCTCGGTGTCGACCAGGCCGGGGCAGATAGCATTTACGTTTATCTTGTGTTCGGCTAACTCCTGGGCAATGGACTGGGTAAATCCGATGAGGGCGAATTTGGAAGAGCAATAGGCGGCAAATCGTGCCCGGCCCCGTTTGCCCGCTCCCGAGGATATGATGATGATCTTACCGCCGCCGCCCCGGGCTATCATGTGGGTGGCTACCGCACGTGAACACAGATAGGTGCCTTTGACGTTGACCCGCATAACTTCGTCGAAAGCGTCCTCTTCCAGGTCCACCAGCAAGACCCGGTCTCTGCCCGGCTGCGACCCCGCGTTGTTCACCAGGATATCGATGTGCCCGAACCGGTCCAGAGTTTGGGCCACCATGTCCGAGACCTGACCAGTGTCGGAAACGTCGGAAAACAGCCCCAACGCTTGTCGTCCCAGCGCCTCGATCTCGCCGACCACGCTATCCAGACCCCGCCACCCCGCCTGGCGGTCTTCAGGCCGCATGGCGTCGGTGCTCCGCTGGATGTCGGTTACCACCACGTCCGCTCCCTCTTGGGCCAAACGCAAGGCGATGGCCCGGCCGATGCCGTGGCGGCCTCCTGCGCCGGTGACGATGGCTACTTTTCCGTTAAGGTCATACATGTCTTTTCTCAATCCTAGATTTGATAACTGGTTTTAGTCTAGATTCTACCACCGGAATGGGCGGATACCGGGCGGAATCCCAGCCTTATCCGGCCGGCTCTTGGGAAGGTGATGGGAGGGCGTTCCGCCGCCAGAGGATTCCTTTGATGGGCGAGAACAATAGAGCCAGCAAGAACAATCCGGTCGCCACCAAGACGATGCTGGGGCCTGACGGCAGATCGGCGTAGAAAGATAGATACAGGCCCAGGACGGTGGCTATTAAGCCCACAGCGACGCTGTAGGCCATGATGGAGGGCATCCGGCGGGCCAGAAGCATGGCCGTGGCCGAAGGTGTCACCAGTAGCGCCAGCACCAGCACGATGCCCACCGCTTTCAATGAGGCGACGGTGGTGACGCCCACCAGAACCGGTAGCAGGTATTGCATCAGCCGCACCGGGATCCCCGAAGCAGCCGACATGGTGGCGTCGTAGGAGGTGAACAACAACTCTTTGTAAAAAGCCGCGATCACAAGGGAAACGGCGGCGGCAATTCCGCCAATCAACGCAACTTCGGCCCAAGAGATACCCAGAATGTTGCCAAACAGTAGGCCAAAAAGGTCGGCCGCGTAGCCGGTGACCCGGCTCATCAGAACGATGCCCAGGGCAAAACCGCTGGCGAAAATGATCCCGATGCATGCGTCAAGGCGAAGGTTAGCCTTCCGGCTGATAAAGGTGATGAGCAACGAAGCCGGGACAGCCCAGCCCAAGGCTCCCCAGAAGATGTTGCCGCCAAGAAAATAGGCTACCGACATTCCGGCTAAGGACGAATGGGCGACCGCGTCGCCCATGAACGCCAGGCCCTTCAGGACGACAAAGGTGCCCACTAAAGCACAGACCACCGAGGCGAATCCAGCGGCTAGAAACGCCCGCTGCATGAAAGGAAACTCCAAGGGATCGATCAAGAGGTCGATCACAGCTTTCTGATGCCCTTGCAACCGCGCGGTGCGGTTTGTCCCGATCGGCTATCTCCGTTCGTCCTGAGCTTGTCGAAGGACCTCGCCGGGTGTATCGGGCTTGAGTAATGAATCGCGGACCCCACTATTTGCCCCCACTTTGACCGCTCGCAGAAGAAGGGCCCGGTCCGCTGTCGTGGGAGTGGTGTTGATAGGCGTACGCCTGGCCGTCCACATGCACCAGCAAGAGGTGGGTGCCAAATGTCTCGCCAAGAATATCTTCGTTGAGGACTTCCCCGGGTGTGCCGAAGGCGACCAACCGCCGATTCAAGCAGGCAGCCTTGTCGCAACGTTGCGATACACAAGACAAGTCGTGGGTGCTTAAGACAACGGTGGCGCCGTCGGACCGCAGCCGGTCGATGATATCCAGGAATTGGTGCTGGGCCGTGGCATCCAGGCCGGCCATCGGCTCGTCCAATAGCAGCAGCTCCGGTTGGTTGGCCAGCGCCCTTGCCAGCAGCACCCGCCGTCTCTGACCGCCCGACAACTCTCCAATGAGCCGGTTGCTAAGGTCCAAGATTCCGACCCGGTCTAGGGCCGCCGCCGCCGCTTCCCGGTCTTCTCCGGTGGTTCGCCGCAAAAGACCCCGCCGGGCGTACCGGCCCATGAGAGCGACATCGCCGGCTGTAACCGGAAAATCCCAGTCGACCTGTTCCACCTGTGGCATGTAGCCGACCAAGCGGCGGCTGGTGGCAACAGGTTCTCCCAGTACCCGGATCTGGCCCTGCCAGGCGTGGATCAGACCAAGGATGGTCTTCAATAGAGTCGACTTACCGGCGCCGTTCGGACCGATGATGCCTAGGATCTCGCCTTTCGATACTTGAAGAGAAACGTCTTCCAATGCTGGATGATCGTTGTATCTAACCCACAGCCCATCGATCGCCAGGGCTGGCGTTAGAGCAGCTGTGGGCTTGTCTACCACCCTTTGGGCATCGTTGTGCCCGTTGGGCCCGGAATGGGTATCTTCTGGGCCGGTTCGGTGGGATGGTTTCACGGGTTGCATATATATCCTTATCGCCTTTACCACTTATCCCGTTTCCCTGAGCCGGGAGACAGGGCAGGGCTTTAGACGAATATTTCCATCAGCGAAGCAGTTTAACCAGGTTTCGGGCGTTAAGCCGCATCATGTTTAGGTAGGTGTCAGCGCCGCTGCCGCCGCCTAATACGTCACAGTAAATGGTCCCGACCTCGACTCCGGTGTCCCTGGCCGCCAGCTCGATGACCTTGGACCGGAATTGAGGCTCGGTGAACACTGCGGCAATACCTTCTTCCCGGACCCTTTCCTGTAGGTGGGCGATGGCGTTGGGTGTGACTCCGCCGGCGTCGTTGGCCACCAGAGACGACGTGCGCCACCCGTAGCGAGCTCCAAAGTGGGCGAAGGCGTCGTGGTAGGTCACCAGATGCCTGCGGGAAGGGGGCACTTCTGAGAGGATCCGGCTGATCTCCTGATCCAGGTCCAATAATTGTTGGACGTAGGCGTCGGCGCGGTCCTGATAGCTCTCCGCGTTGGCTGGATCTGCGGTGGATAAGCCTTCCTGGATGCGCCTGACGTAGTGGACCGCGTTGGCCGGGTTCTGCCAGAAATGGGGGTCTTGCCTAGTCGATACGCCCGCCAAGCCTTGGGACGCGACGATGTGAACGGCGCCATCCTCCTGGGCGTTTTCAATCATCGGGTACAGAAAGTCGTCCAATCCTCCGCCGTTGGAAACGATGAGTCCGGCATTGCTTATCGCGATGCTGTGGTTGGGTGTGGTCTGGAAGGAGTGCACGTCGGCGCCCGGAGGTATCACGGCGGTGACAACCGTGCTGGCGCCGGCTACATTTTGAGTTAGATCAGCTAACAGGGAGGTAGTGGTAACCACCCGAAGGGGCTTTTGGGTGTCGGCCGTCGTGATGCCACCGCAGGCCACGGCCGCCATCGTAGCCCCGATCAGTAAAACCCAAAGCACCGGGATGATGGACGACGAGTTGGAATGCCGGGAAACAGCTACGTTCTCCGACGTTTCCGGGAGTTTATCAATACCTGGTATCAATTAGATTCCTTATTGAGATATAGTATCAATATGGGCCAAAAAAAGAGACTACCCCGTGGCAGCCTTGGTCAGGCAGTCGTAACACCTACCGTAAACTTCCAGCCAGTGGCCACTTAGCTGGAATCGGTGGGCTGCCGACACTTGGTGGAGCAGGTCTTCAATGTCGCAACCTAGCAGGTCTTGAGATGACCCGCATTCGACGCAAAGCAGGTGGTGATGATGCCCCTGATGGCTTAACTGGTAATGCAGGTTGCCGTCTTCCAAAAGCACCCGGCAAAGGGCGCCGGAGTCAACGAGGAGCTTTAGCGACCGGTAGATTGTCGCTCTACCCACTCCGGGCAACTGTTGGCGGAGCTGCTCGGCGGTGAAATGTCCCTGCTTTGCGGCGATAGCTTGGGTGACCGCTTTCCGCGGCGACGTCGACCGGTAGCCCTGCTCGCCCAGGGTGTCCAGCAATTGCTCTGCTAAGGGGATTACTCTTGATCTAACTATAATGATACCTAGTCTCGTTAATATTTATACACTATCATGGGCGGTTACCGGGGTCAACTCGGGGAGGCATAACCCGATGCATTGTCTAGGCTTTCGTCATCCCGGCGCAGGCCGGGATCCATCGAACATTAGCAATATCAACTTTCCTGGACACCGGCTTTCGCCGGTGAGACGGCTAGCGCGCTTACTCCGCCTACCGGTACCAGGTGTCTCCGGCCGGGGGCCAGGGGTTTTCTGGGTGGAAGACCTGGGAAAGCTGGGTAAACGCACCTTTCATCGCCCTGGGATGTAGCCAGATGCTGTTGAAACCCAGGTTGGTGTAGTTGGCGGTCACTCGTGAAGAGGTGAATTGGACCCCCTGACCTTGGAGGTAAGAGTCCATCGCCAGGGAGTCTTCGATCTCATAAATGGTCAGATAAATGCCCTCGCCGTACCGCTCTAGAAAGCGGGCCGAGGTAGTGTCGCTGCTGGTGGGTTGGGCCAGCTCGATGAAGGTGTTCAGTCCCTCCAGCGGGATGACGGCGATCTCCAGATCGGTGAAGCTTACTTCGAACCGTTGAGTCGTCTTGAGCCCGAACATCTCCTCCCAGCGTTGGGTGGCCTGGTCCAGGTCCCGGACCAGAATCGCTGACTGGCGGAGCTGCTTAGTCAAGGGTTTGGTTTCTTCGTCGGACCAGTTGGGGCCCGCGGCGGGCCAAGGATTGCCGGAGTCATTCACCTCGATGATTTCCAGGAAAGCGCCGTTGGCCGAAGCCGGATGTATGAAGACCGAACGGTGGCCGGCCTCTTCGGTCTGCCCGGTGATACGAACGTCCAGTGACTTGAGACGGACGACGAGTTCATCGAATTTACGCGTCTCGAAGATCAACATATAGGGTGCCTCGCCCCGCCGTTCTAGGTAACGGGCCGCATTGGAGTTTGCGGACGTTGGTTGCAGCAGTTCGATGAAAGTACCCTGACCGGCGGGCAATACCATGTTGGACAGGCCATATTGAGGCAGTTCGCCGGTGTGGCAAGGGGCAGTTTTCAGGGTTTTTCGGTACAGTTCGGCGGCTTCCGGAAGGTCGCGGACCAGGAAGGCCACCTGGCGCAGGCTGTCCAACGTGTCGGTCACCTTCTTAGCGGATAGTCGAACTTAGCGGATAGTCGAAGCCGAGGATAAAGAAGCGCGGATCGGCTGGATCAAAGCGCCAAAAAAAATTGGTACCGGGTCCGCAGATCTGGCCGGTTAGGGCTTGCTGGGAAGAACGACGATGGCCTTGCCGCCAACGTATCGTTCGCCTTCAGCGCCGGTCATCAATATGTCGCACTCCACCAGGTTCTCACCGTCCTCCTGGCGCGTGTCTGTAACCGTGGCGGCGATCGTCAGCGGTTTGTGGTGTGGGACCGGCTGGCGGAAAACAATGTCCAGGTCCTTCAGCGCTTCCGTTCCGGCCCAATCGGTCAGGAGACGGGCCATGATGCCCATTGACATGATGCCCGGAACTATGGGACCGGGAAGACGGGACTCCTCGGCCATCGCTTGGTCGGTGAAACGGCTGGGACCCCGATTGTCCCATACCTGGCAAAACTCTAACACGCCGTAGTCGGTCGCCTCCGTCTGCAGCGGGCCGATCTCGTCGCCGAGTTCTACGTCTTCAAAATAAGGCAAAACTCCTCCTGAGGGACCTTCAATCATTCGTTAAGTTAACCGGCCGATTCGATGGGAACCCCTACCCCCGGCGGACGAAGGACTCTTGAACGTCGGCCACCACAGTACCGTCTTGGTTCCGAAAGGTAGTCTCCCAAACGATAAAGACCATTGTTCCGCTGCGGCCGGTTTTAGCATAGACATCTTTCAGGTGAGAAGAGGCCGTCAGCGCATCTCCGGCCATGATGGGGGCCCGGGACTGGACCCGTTGTCCGGCATGCATGCCACCGCCCATGGGAGCACCGTTGAACTTGAGGTTTATATCGGACAGCGACACCTGGCGGACCATGATGGTGCAGAAGGTAGGGGGCGCGACGATGGCCCGGAACCCCTGGGCCTTGGCTGCGGCTGGGTCGGTATAGATGGGGTTGGTTTCGGCGATACCCCTGCTGAATGCCTGGATCTGAGATTCGGTCACCTCAAAGGGACCTGCCTCGTGCTCCTTGTCGTGCAGAGAGCGGTCGTAGTCTAGCTCTGTTGCCATTTTCTAATCTCCATGACCGTTGTTATCAAGTAATGTGCTGGGATGCCGGATGCGTCCTCGATGCGGGCCGGAATTATGATTCACTCCCCGGTGGTTCCATTTGTAGCGTCTTTAAGCCAAACGGGTTGAAACTGCTCGGACAGCAGGGCCTCGACCAACTCTGCTTCGGTACTTATGTCGGTTGGAAATTTGGTGAGGCATGTGCCGATGTGGCTGGTCAGGTGGGCATCGCTGCCGCCAACGCCCAGGTAGCCCATGTTGTCGCACAACTCCCAGGCCCGCTCGTTCTCACCTTTCCGGCTGCCGCCGTTGAGCCGTTCGACGATCCGCACGTCGTCAAAGGTTTCCCCTTGCTGAATGTACTCGGTCAAGCCGATGCCGAAGCGGCCGGGATGGGCTGGGACGGCATAGGCATCGTGCTGGCGGGCGGCCTTGAGCAGTTCCCTGGTGTCCATGGCTACGTTTGAAAAGTCTATCTCCCGAGTCAGAGGCTCGGTCACTCCGTAGACCAGGACGTGGCCGTAACGGGTGTCCAACTCAGATCCTTTGAGCACCACCACGCCGTACTGGCTTGCCAGCGCCGAGTAATCCTTGTCGAAGTCGAACTTGCGGTGCTCAGTCAGGACGATGCCGTCCACCACGTGGCCCCGCTTGCGCAGCACCCCTATCCACTTCAGATACTGCTCCACGGTGGCCCGGGAGTCGTCCGAGGAAACGGAGTGGCTATGCATATCCAGGTACACGGGCGGTGGTTTCCTCCTAATTTGAGCTGGGTCTGAGAGACGGCGTCAGAGCCTGTTTAGACCCAGACACCATCATAAATGTTGGCGGTGGATTCATCAACTGCTTCGCCGAGTTTAGACGGAGAGAAGGACGCCTAGTTACGGGTCGAAGGTGGAGTGGGGAGGGTCAGGTAGACCTGTAAGCCGGGTTCTGTATCCCCTTGCGGGGCGGTGGTCATCTATCTAGCCCTCCCGATGGCATTTGATGCCGCCGGGATCCCGCGAACGGGACGATGTTGCCATCGGGGTCAAGCAGCCAACCCGGGGACGGGCCGGGCGCCCATAGTCCCCCTATTCGGCCTTGCTCCAGGTGGGGTTTAGCCGCCGCTGCGTCACCGCAGACGGCCGGACGCTCTTACCGTCCGATTTCACCCTTATCCCGGCGGACCGGGACGGTATGTTTCTGTGCCACTATCCGTCCCCTAAGGCGGCAGCAATGCCGCCTTAGAAGCCTGGGAGTTACCCAGCACCCTGCCCAGTGGAGCCCGGACTTTCCTCCCCCCCGATTCTTCCAACGAAGTACGGGGCGGCGGCCACCCAGTATACCTGCCCTCTCCAACTCGACTGTAGCACACCAATTTTCAGAGGGTCAAGCAAACGCCACCAGCGGGCGTGCGGGCGTGCCCAGTGAATCGGACCCCGGTGGATCAAGGACTTGGGTAATTGGAGACAGGGTGGTTTATGGAAAATAAGCTAGGTAAGGAAAAGAATCCGGCCGCAGGTGCTGCACAGAACGGTCTGGCGGCCATTCCGCACACTTTGTTGTTGTTGCGTGGGCAGAGCCATGCGGCACGCCTGACAAAGGCCCCTTGAGACCTTGGCCACCGCCAGCCCGCCTTTGGCGTTGCGAAGTTTTTCGTAATGCTGAACTCCGGCTGGGTCTAAGGTGGCCACCAGATCACCCCTCTGACTGGCGATGTCCTTACGTTCCAATGACAGCCGGTTCAACGACTCAGTTAGTTCGGATTGGCGGGATTCCCAGGCGGTGCGGTTCTCCGACAATCGCTGCTCCATCTCGGTGCACTTGTTCTGAGACTCCTCGGTGCGCGATGAAAGCTCGGTAAGTTCGAGGTCTAGTTTCTCCATCTGCGCTCGAACGTTAGCAGCTTCTTGCTCCAAACTCTCCAAGGCCGATGGACTGGTTACCTCACCACCGTAAAGTTGTCCGTCCAAGTGAGTGGACCGCTCTCGCTGGGTTTCAGCTTCCACGCGCCGAGTTTTCATCAGCGATTGGAATTCCTCAAGGCTCTGTGATTCTTTCTGTAATGCCTCCTCCAATCCCCCCATTGCTGCCCCTATGCTCACCTCTTTTTCCGCCTTGGCTGTCTTGCTGTCGATCTGGTCGAGAGCTAGGTCCAGTTCCTGAAGGGAGAAAAGTTCTTTCGGAGAAGTCATATGTTTTCGCCTTGCTGTTTGCTGATAATTTATATTTAGAATTTTCGTCTCAGTTTGATTCTAGGAACCGCCGCCATTGTTGTCAACTTTGGGGTCCCTCCAGATTTAATTCCCATGAAGAGGCGGTTCCTGTATATTTGAAGCCTGGCGAAGAGGCCGGTCTCCCCAACTTAATCAGGTGTGATCGATGCGTATTCTGCATTTCTCCGACCTGCACATCGGTGTCGAGAATTACGGACAGACCGACCCCGAGACCGGTTTGTCAACCCGGTTGGCCGACTTTTTGTCCTCGTTGGATGAAGTGGTGGATTACGCCCTGACGGAAGACGTTGATCTAGTGCTTCTAGCCGGCGACGCGTATAAAGGCCGCGACCCTTCCCAGACTCATCAACGGGAATTTGCCAAACGCCTGGCCCGCCTGTCGGAAGCGGAGATTCCCACTTTCTTGTTGGTTGGCAACCACGATCTCCCCAATGCGGTGAGCCGGGCCACGGCGGTGGAGATTTTCCAAACCCTGCAAGTGCCGTACCTGCAGGTGGGAAGCAACCTTCAGAACTACACGATACCAACCAAGTCCGGCCCGTTGCAGATCGTGGCCGTTCCCTGGCCCCGGCGCAGCGGGATACTGAGCCGGGAAGAATCTCGGGGCCTGACCATTGAAGAGGTGCGGCAGGCGGTCCAAAGCCGGATGACCGAAGCGATCTACGCCAGGGCCCAGGCCTTGGACCCGGAGATTCCGGCCATATTGACCGGGCATGTGACGGTAAATGGGGCTACCGTGGGTACTGAACGATCCATGATGCTGGGCCAAGACCATGTGTTGCTGGCCGGCGACATCGGCCGGCCTCAGGTGGACTACGTGGCCCTGGGCCACATCCATAAGCACCAGATTTTGAGAAAAGAAAACCCATTTATGGCCTACTCCGGCAGCCTCCAACGGGTGGATTTTTCCGAGGAGGGCGACGATAAGGGGTTTTGCGTAGTCGATCTCGACCCGGCGGCGCCTCAAGGAAAACGGTTAGCCGATTTCAACTTTCAGCGGCTCGATGCCCGGCGGTTCGTCACGGTAGACGTTACCGTGCCCATGGGCGACCCGGATCCGACCTCTGCCGTGGTCCGGGCCATCGCCCGGAAGGACGTTGCCGGCGCGGTGGTGCGGGTTAGGATTACGTTGCCGGCGGAAGTGGAAGCCCAGCTCAGGGATGCGGACATTCGAGAGGCCCTTAGCGCGGCCCACTACATCGCGGCGATCAACCGTGAGACGCCTCAAGAATCTCGCCGGACGCGCTTGGACGCCGATTCCGCCAAAGATCTTCAGCCGATGGAGGCGTTGCGTGTTTACCTGGAAAGCCGGGGAGTGGAACCAGAGAGGGAAGAAAAGATATTGCGCCACGCGGAAGAGCTGGTGGAGCGAGAGGTTTCCGGACCTCCGTAGGGCCCGATAGCAAAGGCGCGCCGCCGGGTATTTCGCCTTTAGCCGGGTATTTCGCCTTTAGTCTGAAGCTAGGTTATCCCAATTGTTTGGCCAGGGCCTGACCGCCGTCTACCAATTCCTTGAAAACTGCGGCCACGTTGCTAATCTCGGAGATCAGTCCGGTTCCGGCCCCAGTGTAGGCGATCCCATCTTCCAGGTTTCCGTCAAGCATTGCCGCCCGGGCCACGGCCATCCCCAACTCATGTTCCCAGGCCTCGAAGTCGTTATCGGGTCCCGATAGTCCTTCTTCTTTCATTCGCAGAGCCATGCCGTTGCGAAGGATCCGGGTGGGCCAACGATCGCCACCCACGATGACCGTACCGCTGTCGATGGCCGCTACGATCGCTTCTTTGAAGTTTTGGTGGGAGATGCACTCTTGGGTAGCGGCGAAACGTGTGCCCATCTGCACTCCCTGGGCGCCCAAAGCCCGGGCGGCCACCACCCCTCGAGCATCCACCACTCCCCCAGAGGCAATCACGGGAATGGAGATCGATGTTACTACTTGGGGCACCAGGACCATGGTGGACACTTTGTCTGGACCCCGCAGGCCGCCGGCTTCAAATCCTTCGGCTATCACAATGTCCACGCCCTGCGCTTCGGCGCCCCGCGCATGACGTACCGTGGACACTTGGTGCAGTACCACGATGTCATGATCCTTCAGGGTACCCGTATATAAGGCCGAGCTTCCCCCATAGGTGATGGCGATGCGGACCCCGTCTTGAATGGCGGCCTCAATCATATCTTCAATCCTGGGATTGGGCAGATACAAGGCGATGCCAAAAGAGTTGGAAGTTAGCCGCTGTACCCGGCGAATGTTGGCTTGCAGGTTGGTGACAAGGTCGCCGTCGACGTCCAGCCCGGCGGTGGGGTGAAGCACGCCCAGGCCTCCCGCATTGGACACGGCGGCAACCAATTCCGGGTTGGATACCCAAGGAAGCCCCGCTTGCAATATGGGGTGGGCGATGGAGAGGATGTTACAGACTTGGGTCCGCCTCATCAAAGCGTAAACCTGCCAAGGGCTAAAAGTGTGACCGATTGTAAGGCGCAGCTCAAGCTCTGTCAACAAGCCGGGAATCAGGTACAACCGGCGTCGATCGGCCAGCCTATGGAAGGCGGGCCCGGACGGTTTGATCAAATTCCGATGGACAAGCCAGCCGTTTACCGCATACCTGAGCGATCACCGCGAGGAAATCTGCAATTCGTGGCCCGGCTCAGGTGCTAGATTAGGGCAGTAGAGATCTAAGGGCTTCGGCAACAGGCCCAGGGTCATTAATTTCTTCGATACGAATTACCTGCCGCTTCCCGATACCGCTGGCCACCACTACGCTGCCTCGTCCGGTCAGGATTTCGAAGAAGTTCCGGGCCTCTGAAATGGAGATGATTCGGCTCACCGGAATTTCCTTGGTGTCCAGCCACAGGAATTTGTACATATGTACAACCCTGCGGTCAGTGACGGTGTAGGTAATATGCAAGTTGCGGAGGTACCGCATGGCTCCCTTGAAGAAGAAATACAACCCTATCAAGAACAAGACAAAAGGATATACGTACGGCAACATCGTTGTTGTCACCATGAAGCCCGCAACCAGGAAGAAAGGGATGCTTACTATTAACCTGGCGTAGGCAGGCTTCATGGTGGGGTGGCGCATCACTAACTCTTTTTCCCCGGGTGATAGAGGCGGGGTAGGGGCTACCCCTGCCAAAGTCATATAGAGGCCGATAGCCATGAGAGCTCCCCCGACCACCAGGATGACGACAGAGGCCCATAGGGGAATCGTAGCCACCTCGCCGCCTTCGACGCCTTGGAAACCTTGGAGAAATTCCACACCTTGGGTTTGTGTCAACAATCCGTACGCCCCGAACAGCAAGAAAGGTGTAGCAAGAATCGCGCTGACCAATAGCCGGCGGAACAAACTGATTATTAGGTTGTCTCCGAGCCTGCTCCCGAGGCCCCTTTTTACAACTGTCGCCATGAGCTAACCCCCCTTGACCATCTGCAGCATCGTGGCGCCGAGGGTAAGCACGATACCGATTACCGCGAGCATAGTCGGGTCCATCATGGAGTTGGCCGTGCCAAGTCCTCCGACGGCGTTGTTGGAGAAGAATCCCCGGCCGCTCCTCTTATCTTCGGTTTCGAACGGAGTGCCGGGCGCACCTTCGCCGGGCAGGGACCTGGGACGACGGTCCCGATCTATCCGCATCCGTTCTTCATCTAACCCCCTCCGTCGTTCCATCTCTTCCCGCTGCATCTGTTCTTGTCTGTCCATACGCTTCCGTTCCGCCTGCATCCGTTCTTCATCCAATCTTTTTTGCCGTTCCATTTCGTCCCGCTGCATCTGTTCCTGGCTCTCCATACGCTTCCGTTCCGCCTGCATCCGTTCTTCATCCATTTTCGTTTGCCGCTTCATCTCCTCCCTCTGCATCTGTTCCTGGCTCTCCATACGCTTCCGTTCCCCCTGCATCCGTTCCTCATCCATTTTTCTCTGCCGTTGGGTGTCTGCCTGTCTGCGCTGCTGCTCCTGCTGCCGTTGCCGTTGCTCTTGTGATTGGCGGCGCTGTTCAGTATTTGTCTCCTGCAATCGGCGCTCTAATTGTCTCAATTCCTCTTCTTTTTGGCGGAGTTCCCGTGCGAAGTTGCTCTCGAGGCTTTGTATGCGCGATCCGGTCTCCCTTTCACGGTTATTCAAGCGTCGTTCACGGTCTTCAACCACCGTTCTTTCGCGTCTTTCTATGTTTTGCTCTGCTTGTCGAACCTGCATCTCTAGTTCGGGTATTCTCCTACAGACGCGCTCGTTGCTCTTACAGTCTTGCTGAACCTGTTTATATTCATCTAGGGTTCGTTGGTATTGTAACTTGTTAAGTTCCAGCCCTTTATCTTGCACAGGTTGATTTAGACTTTGCTTAAATTCCCGCAGCTTCCCTCGTAGATCTGTTACTTGTTGCTGAACTTGTTGACCTTTCTCGCGTTTCCAATTCTCGAGTTCTTGGCGAGCGTTCTGAAGTTCTTGCGAAGTCTGTTGGATCGCTGGGTTGGGTTGCCGGGGAGAGCCGGGTTGGTTCTGGCCGCTGACCATGCATTCTCGAGTCATACGCAGCCGTTCTTCGTCAGTGGTATCCTTTATCCCCGCAGGCATGCGCCCGAGGACTCTAGCTATACATTCCAGGTTCCACATCCCCGGAGCTCCCGGGATTTGTACACCTGGCTTGCGAGGCTGTCCACCACTCCCGAAATTCAAGTCAATCCGTGTCTTCCCGCCGGGCTCCCAAACGATGGTCTGGTCAGACTTAAGCGATTGTCCGCCGGGCACCTTTGCTCGGAATTCCGCGGTCTTGCCGGCGAAGGACATTCCTGCCCGTTGTGGCACCAAAAGGCGGAAGTTCCCGGCCTTTACTAGCGCTCCCCGGTCGACCGCTCGACGTCCATCGATGATTACTATTACACCAGTCCCGTCTGGGGCAGGCCGACCGTTGACCGTGACCTTGCCCTGGAAAACGTGGGCCGGTGGTTGTTGCCCGTAGACGAACGGTGAGTTGTTCCAATTGGACAAGGCCATCATCAAGCCCAAGAGGATAAGTGCTTTGGTTATCAAGATAGTCCTAGAGATAGGAGAACCCATGACAACTCCTCTCGATCAGGAGATTTAAGGATATAGTGTGACGAAATGGGATGGATAATCTTGCGAATGCTGCTTCTGACCCGACGCCAGTATTTATACCACCGGCTAGGTTAGTCTGGCAAGCAACGTAACAAGATCAGATGTGCTGGCAACCCGCAAGCTGATGAGTCGTCGGTACGTATTCGCGGCCTGGGAAAAGAAAGGAGGACGTTGATCCGGTTAGAATTTGCTTGGACCGGAGGTTTGGAAGATAATGGCACCGGTGTCGCGTATTTCAACGAAAGTAGGAGATGGCGCCATGTCAATAATCTGCATGATTCACCACATCAACATCCAGATCACAGACCGCCAGCAGACCCGTGATTGGTACGAAAAGGTCCTGGGAGCCGAGTTCTTGGACCGGGGGCCGGCGCTGAACAAACGCCAGCTTCAACTTCGTATAGGAACCGCCGAGATTCACACGTCTGTTACCCAGGCGTTCATCCCGGTGCCTCAAGTACACTTCGCGGTGGAAGTGGAAGACTGGGACGAGACTCTGGCACATCTGGATTCCCTCGGAGTCTCCTATTCCAGGTCCGGCGGAGGCTCGTTTACCGGCACCGGAGGCGTGGACCCATATCAAGGTACGCGCGAAGATACCGGCGAGCACTACACCTACATCAACGACCCGGACGGCAACCTTATAGAGTTGGTGTCCCACCCACTGGGCCTTGAAAGCTCGCAGGGCGAGTGCATCGGTTTGGCCCATGATGCCTCTAACGTCCGCTGGACCCAGATCCCCGGTTTCGTCGAAGAGGCCAACGCGGAAGGTAAGGTGCTCAGTTCCTAGACCAATCAGCTACCCGGTCGGAAACGGCTTGCGTAATATAGGGGCCTGACAAGGGTCTTTAGTAATGTATGTTCTTGATCCCCACAACCCTCTGTAGAACTAAGATGGCCGGGGGGCCTTGGTACCGGGTCTTGGGCGTTTTTTCATGACCGGCGAACATCCTAACGCGAGGTAGGGGCTATGCTCAGCAGGGATGAAAACCACATTTTGACCCAAACGGACCAGGGCACGCCCATGGGCGATGTCATGCGCCGTTATTGGCTGCCCGCTCTCCTGTCTGAGGAAATACCAAATGCAGACTGCCCTCCGGTTCGGGTCAAGCTGCTGGGAGAAAAGCTGGTGGCCTTCCGCGATACCGGGGGACGGATCGGTCTGTTGGATGAATTCTGCCCCCACCGGCTGGCGTCGTTGTTCTTGGGACGAAACGAAGAGCACGGTCTCCGCTGTGTGTTCCATGGGTGGAAGTTTGACGTTGCGGGGAACTGTTTGGACATGATGAACGAACCCCCTGACAGCGACTTCAAGGATAAGATGTGGACGAAGTCGTACCCCACGGTGGAGGCGGGCGGGGTTGTATGGGCCTACCTGGGGCCTGAAGACCGAATACCGCCACCGCCCAATTTTGAGTGGACCCAGGTTCAAGCCACGCACCGGCACGTGTCCAAAAATCGTCAGGAATGCAATTGGCTGCAAGGTCTGGAAGGAGGAGTCGACACCGCTCACGCGCCTATCCTGCATCGGGCAATAACGGCAAATACCGACCGGGCTGGCATTGCGGTGAACTCCAACTTCGTGGTCGGAAGCGCGCCTGCTCTGGAAGTGGATACCACGGACTACGGATACCGGTACGTTGGCGTCCGCGCTCTGGGGGAGAAAGGCAACTATGTTCGGGCCTACCACTACGTGATGCCATTCCACCAATTTCGTCCCCGGCAAGCGGCGGGGTACCAAGGCCAGCCGGCCAAGCCCCACGTTGCCGGGCATATGTGGGTACCAATGGATGATGAAAATTGTATGATTTACAACTTCATCTACAGCTTTGGGGAAGAACCGATAACCGAAGAAGAATGGCAGGAGATCGAGCGGGGCTACGGCAGGGGGCCTCAGGACATTCTGCCGGATTTCCGTACCAAGGGAAATATCGGCAACGACTGGCTCATAGATCGACAAGCCCAGAGGACCGAGACTTTTACCGGCATCGAGGGCATCAATGCCCAGGATGTGGCGGTTCAGGAAAGCATGGGGCATATAGTCGACCGCACCAGGGAAAACCTGACCCGCAGCGACATGGCGATCGTGGCGGCTCGCCGCATGTTGCTGGAGGCGTCAAGGACTGTCGCCGATGGGGGCGACCCACCCGGAGTGGGTACCAGTTATTACAATGTGCGGGCCATCGAAAGCGTGGTGCCGATCGGAGTGGAGTGGCGGGACGCGTTGATGCCTGACATGTATCCGAAGTCGTAGACCCGGAAAAGCATGGCGGGAAATAAGAGATAAAGAAAGGGGCGTCCCGATCTGTTCGGGACGCCCCTATGCATTTGTCTTACAAATTAGTTAGGACTCAGGCCGATGCCACAGCCATGGCCCCGACGGCCAGTTTGGGCAGGCTTACCGGGAGTTGCCGCCAGGTCTCTCCATGATTGCTGCTGCAAAAGATCTGGCCCGGTTCCGTACCGGCGTACACCGTGCCCGGCGATTGGAGGTCCCAGTCGAATGAGACTACCATATCTTCGTCTTGGCCCACCGACTCGATCAACTTCCAGTTGCGGCCACCGTCGGTGGAGCGATAGAACTGGGGATTCTCCCGCCGTGCGTTGGCGGACACCGTCAGCAGAACCACGTCGGCGTCGTCGGGTGCCGCGGCTATGTGCAAGGCGTATCGCCCGTCCAGGCCGTTGTTGATCACTTCCCAATTGTCGCCTTCGTCGTCGGTGCGATAGGGCGCCCGGGACGTGGCAACATAGACGCTTTTAGGCCTGGCGCCGCTGATTCCGATGCAGTGTACGTCGTCGTGGATCCCTGGCAATTGCTTCCAGGTTGCCCCGCCGTCCTGGGATCGAACCATACCCCCTTCCTCTATGGCGGCGTACAAGTAGCTGGAATCGTGGGGGGCCGCTCTCAAATCTCGAACGTGCGAGTCCCGGGTCGGTGCGTGGAAACCCCACTGGCTAGACTCGGGCACCGCCGTGAATCCAGTGCACTCCTCCCAAGTATCTCCGCCGTCAGAGGAGCTATATATGGATGCCGGTTCGCTGCCCACGTACACTTTCCCCTGGTCGCTGGCGTCGGCCTGCACGCTGTGGGCGTAATCGCTGGGGTAGGCGTCCAGATGGCGCCAGGTCTGTCCGCCGTCGTCGGTGCGGTAGACCCCGGCCTCGTAAGCGGCCAGGTAGGCCCTTCCTCCAACTACCGGGCTGGCGGTAAGCCGGGCGGCGGCGTGGGCCAGGGGGGTGACGTCACCACAGATCCAGGTTTCTCCCTGTCCGGATATGGCGCAAACGCCTTCTTGCAATCCCACATAGATTCTGCGGTTTTGGCTGTTGTTGTCTGGCATGGTCCTAACTCCTTAGATCGGAATGGTAGAGGTTCCTTAGCGCTGAAGGCCGGAGAATTTTCCCGTAACTGACTGGTGGCCAGCGTTTTCCTCGTAGGCTTCTTCCCGGAAAAGGGCCAAGGATTTGATGACCGGGTTGTCCTGGATGGAGAAAAGGATCGCTTCTTGGCTGGAATCATTTCCGAATTCGTGCCACGACCAGGACGGCACTACGAAGAGGTCTCCCGGGCTCCAATCGAACCGCTGGCCGTCGATGATGCTGTATCCCTCACCTTCAAATACTTGGTAGACGGCGCTGGTGGTGTGCCGGTGCGCCCTGGTGTGGATGCCAGGACGGATCAGCTGGATCCAACAGGCCATGGTCGCTAATACCGATCCACCGGTGGCGGGGTCGGAATACTCCATGGCCACGTCGTCGAAGGGGCTGGAATCTACCTGGGCCAGATTCCAGAGGGCGTCGTAGGTCCGGTCCCATTTGTAGTGCCATAGTTGAGAATAAGGCAATTTGGTGTCTTCCCAGGCGGGCCGCAAAGCCCCGGAAGCGTATTTCTGAATCGACTCTCCGGTTCCGGTAACCGGTTGTTCGTCCTCTGGGTAGTTCTCAAAGAAGGTGGCGTGCAGGTTGTGAACCAACGGGGTATCGAGGCCGTCCAGCCAAATCATGGGCGCGTCGCCCTCGCTGTTGTGGTCGTGCCAGGTCCAGGACGGCGTGAGAACAAGGTCCCCACGTTCCATGTAGCACTTATCTCCCTGCACCGTGGTGTAAACGCCTTCCCCCTGCAAGATCCAACGGATAGCTGTGGGGGTGTGGCGGTGGGCCGGGGCGCACTCACCGGGAAGGAGGAGTTGCAACGCCGCTGAAATGGTGTGGGTGGTGCCATGGCCCAACGCGGGATTGGCCAGGCGCAAGACCCGGCGCTGTACGTCCCGGTCCGGAGTGACAACCTCGCCGCTTCGCATGACCAACGGTTCAACTTCAGACCATTTCCAGAGAAATGGAACCACCGCGGGCCGCTCTTCGCCGCGGCGCAGCCATCCGGGCGCCAGGCTTGCCTGGTCGGTGGAGGCGTAGAATCGCTCCAGCTCCTCGGGACTGACCTTGCCTTGAGTCACTATGGGTATCCTCCTTCCGAGACTGGTTCATGGTAGGAATAGACCAAGAACGTTGCCTGGACCGGTTTGGGTATGCTGGGCTCTGGCTAGGCCGAGGGGTTATTCGGAGGCAGGATGATTGGTAGTGGCTCCACGCTGTCCAGACCGGGCGGGTTGATCTGATCCAGAGATTCCAGGAGGGCGTTGAGGCTATACATCACTTCGGTCAACTCGGGGTCTTGAATCTCCAAGCCCACCGCGTGACCAAGAGCTACCACTTCGTCTTTGGATAAGTCGGGCATGCTCGCCTCCCGCTAAAAACAACATAGTGTGATTGCCCCATACTCCCGGAAATCGGCCGATCAGTCAAGAGGCCGGTTAGAATGATATGGAGACCTGATTCCCGAATCGGTTTTCCAGGGAGCCAAACAGCCTTGAGGTACTAACCCGGCTTGGTTATACTACCAACGGTCTAGAGGCTACGCTTTGACCAATCTGCACGCTGCGAGCAAATATGATCGACTTGGGTCCTGAAACGGGTTTTGAAAAGTTCCCCGCACAGGTCGATTGGGGCGACTATTCCTTTTTCCTAGTGCGTACTAAGCAAGGGTACAAGCTGTTGTCCAACGTTTGCCCCCACCACGGAGGGGAGATCGTCGATTGGGGGACTTGCTTCATGTGCCCAGATCACGGCTGGCGCTTCGAACCTGAAGATGGTGAGTGCATCAACGGCCCCAACGCCAGGATGTGGTCTTACGAGGTCACGGTGCGGGACGGCCATCTCCACGCCGACGTACCTTCGGATTAATCGAGCCTCACCCTCAGGCTGATACTCCCCGGTGATCAAGGACATGATTTATCCCTTCCCCATTTGCGCGGGAAGTTTTGGATGGGGGTGACCCGCCGGGTCAATCTCTCTTCAGGAAGGATTAACGGCGTCTCCGGCCCCTCCGATTCTGTCTTCCGCCAATGCTATTCGGACGTTTCACCAAGCCGGATATTCTGGCGGAAACACCAGAGACCAACCGCCAAGACAGAGCTTCGCCCCGCTTCTCACCCAGCCAAATCATTGGCAACGTGAGGAGTCCCAAACCTAACAGAATCATGCGCAGTCGCCGGGGCCGGTATTCTATCCGTACCTTGTGGTCTCCCGGGGGCAACCGAACTCCCACAAAACTGGGCATCAGCATGACCGTGTCCGTCTTCACACCATCGACAGTTGCCCGCCAGTCTGGGTGATACGTAGCTTTCAGTAGCAACATGCTTTCGCGTTCCACGTTAACGTCAACCGCGAAATAATTGTTGCCTATTTCCTCGGAGATGATCCTGCCACGAGATGGACCGTCAGGGGGATTCAATTTGGCGATGACCTCCTTAGCTGAAGAAAGTGGCAACCCGCGTTCTATTCCCTGGGCGCGACTGCCGATCGACACTAACGGATGCTGCTTGGCCCCTGGCAGTCTGCTGCCTAGCCAGACTGATGCCGCCAGATATAATTCCGTCCCTGTCCCTTCGAAGGCCAAGTCTGAGTCGACCAGGTCGAAGTAGCCCGTAGTATCCACTTGATACAAGCGATGGCGCCCAAATTGCTGCAGCGGCTGCACAATCTCCGGAAATATTCGGCCTTCAGGGGCCACCACGTACCGGGCGTTATAAAGATTGTAATGGTCATAACGCTGCTCATCGAAATTGATCAGAACGTCACTATTCAGTGAATAGCTGTGGTAAATCTTCTCCACCATGTCAATGCCCGCTGCTTGTAGCAGGTTATCGACCCTTAGATTGCCAACCCGGTAATCGTCGCTCCAATTGTCAAGAACATAGCCGCGTTGTTGCCCGGCATAGGTCCGGCCGGGTGGAAGTTGCTTTAGTTTATCGATTAGCGCGGTTAGATCGTCATCGGCTGCCAGAGCCTGCCGGCCTTCATTTATCGATAAGGCATTCTGCGCCAGGTACGACCTTCTTTCGATGTAGACCGGCGATAGCACCAGCAAGGTCAACCCCAAAGCCGCCGCGACATACCAGATGCGGGATCGAGACAGAGCCCAGCGTAGTGGGGCAGCCAACGCGACCGCGATAAAGAATATGCCTCCCAGATGAACCCCCCCGACGAACCGGTTCATGTGAATCTCGCGGCTAAGTGGTAACACGTCCATGAGGCTACCCCAGGTTGCTCTGCCGAAATAGAGCATCAGCCACAGAGTGAATATCGCTACCGGGATCAGGTATCGCTCATTCCTCCACCGGAGTAAACAGATCCCGAACCCAGCAGCCGCCAAATAGGTCAACGAAGGTATCCTGCCGAAATCAAATAAATCTCCCACGACCAGACCCCGAAGCACCGCAGCATAGCCGTAAGAGTCGTGTCTCGTCGGATGATGAAAAACGCTGTTGTTCAGATAAGGCCGGTCTAGGAAAAAGGGAACCAGAAAATACGAGGTCACTACTACGACGAGCAGCAACAGGATAATCAACCGGCTCCATCGCCGCAGGATAGTCTGCAAAAGAGACTTAATGCTGGATGATCCGGTAGGTTGGATAAGTGCGAGGATGCCAAGGGTAAGGAAGGCCATATACCCGTATATCAGGTGGGAGATCAACGTTACGGCAAGGAATAGCGTTGCCCAGAAGTATCCTCTCCCCTCTTTCAGAACTCGGTATCCTAAAGCTAATGCCGGGGGCAGGAGCAACATTGCCCAAAGCTGGGTATGAACCCCCCACCCTTGGAAAACATAGCTAGCGAAACTTAAGCCGCCAATGCCGGCGGTGGCGACAAGCGATGCGACAAGGCCGCCCATGGCAGCCGACAGTTGATCGAAATCGAAGCGCCGTAATGACCAGTAGATGGATATGGGAAAATGGCTGAGGAGCAAATAGTTCGTCCAGTTCAATAGATCGGCGATGGCGAATAACCCAAGAGTAAGAACATGGACGAGCGCAATAGTCACATGTGGGAAATGCTGGTAGTAATGGAACAGGGGAAAGCCCATGCCCATGGAGCCCTGCCACGGGTCGGTGAAGTCCTGTCCTTGTTTGATGGCTTCTACCACCATTTCTATGGCCAGCCGGTGGAAAACGGTATCGTTCCAAGCCAAGACGTCGCCTGCTACCTCAGGGTAGAGGTGATATAGGTTGAAGGCGACGGCGAATAGGACCAGAAAGTAGGCAACGAGGGATTCACGCCGGTGAAACCAATGAGAAGGAGCAGCGGGGTCGCCCTTGTTATTGACTGTCTGGGGTGTGGTCATAGGGTGGCATCAATCATCGGCCGCCAATCTCGCGCCGGGGAACAAAATTAGACGAGGCCAGTTCGTCCCGGCCACCGGCCCGTCGTTAGACAGGCTGACCATATCCGAAAAACCTTGCCGGTAGCCGGGCCCAAGGCCTCAGTAGGTCTTGATCTCCAAAAGGTGGCCGTCAAGGTCCTTGAAGTAGACCGCTTTGCCCATCCCCTTGGCGCCGTCGGACATCCCTGGCCCCTTCATGTTTTCCTGCTCCCGAGGGCTGTCGCCGTAGGAGATCCCAGATTCCTGGATCCTGGCGAAGGCGTCTTCGAACTCTTGGTGGTCCATGGCGAACGCATAGTGCATGCTGCGGAAGTCGTCCGATTCCCGAAAGTCAAAATTCAGAGTGTCGTTGACCTTCACCGCCAAGAAGGGGCCCACTTCCCCCAGGTTGTCGAACCCAAAGATCCGCGTGTAAAACTCCACGGACTTCTCTCTATCCTTGACCGGGACGATGGTGTGATCCAACACAGTAGCCATGTATTCAATCCTCCATGTGAACGATTCACGACGCGATTGGCAATGAGTCGATGCTCGTTATTCCGGTACTCTATTCACTGCCACAACCATTGTCAATCGCTACCCGTGGCGGGTTGGCCCTCACCTCCGGCCCCTCTCCCGCCGGGAGAGGGGTCCCCACTGCTGAAAGCTGACCGCTGATAGCTGAAAGCTACATCCCCCAGGTTTTTCCGAACTCCGCCCGCAAGACCAATTGGCCGGTTAAAGATTGGGCGTCCTGCTTTGCCAGGTAGACGGCGGACGGGCCTACCTCAGAAGGTTCAACCCGCTCATGCCAGTCACGCTGGGTCCAAGGTATCGCGGCCGAGCCTTCGGTGCGCAGGCTGCCCGGCGAGAGCACGTTGACGGCGACGTTGTATTCCCGCACCTCATCAGCCAAGCAAAAGCTGAACATGTGGACGGCCGCCTTGCTGGTGCTGTACAGAACGCCGCCACCTTGCGTGGGGTCGTCGGCCATGCGGGAGCCGATGTTGATGATGCTGCCCCGGCGCTGGCGCATCATTATAGGCAGGACTGCCCGGGAGCAGAGATAGGGGCCCCGCACGTTCACCGTCATGATCCGGTCCCAACTGGCCGGGTCTATCTCCAGGATAGACTCCCCCAGTACCATGGCTCCAGCGTTGTTGAAAAGTACGTCTATGCGCCCGTAGTGCTCCTCGACCTGCCGGACCATATCCTGAACTTGGCCGTCGTCGGTCACGTCACAGACCAAGGGGAAGACCTCGCCTCCGGCGTCTCGGATGGCCTGGGCGGTCTCATCCATGGTGCCGGTTAAACCGGTGGGTGAACTGGCGCGGGCGCAGATGGCCACGCTAGCCCCCTCCCCGGCGAACTCCAAGGCGATGGCCTTGCCCAGCCCTCTGCTGGCCCCGGTGACGATGGCAACCATATCCTGCATCTGGTTCATAGTCTTCTATCCCAAAGGAATCTTGTTTAAGAAAATCGTGTCTTAGCCCAACCCTGGTCGAAGGGAGTCCAGAAAAAGGACGTCAGCTTCAGGTGTTTGAACATCCAAACCCCGTCTATCTTGACATACTCCTCGTCGTATCTGCCCGAACCCCACACTGCCTGATCATCTTCGGCGTAGGTGCAGGCTTGGAACAGGTACCAGGAGCCGGTGGCGGTATCGCCGTCCACTTCAATGACCGGGTTCATTACCATGTGTATCGCAAAGGGCAGCCGCTGGGAAGCCCGGACAAAGAAGTCGTGGATTCCCGCCCGGCCGTCGGCTCGGCCACGGATCCCGCCGTCCCAAACCGCGTCCTCGGTGAAGAGGCCGGCAATGGCCTCGGCGTTGTAATTGTCGTCGCAGTAGGCGCAATAGCGCGCTTTGAGCCGCTTGATCTCCTCAACGTCCTCCAGGACTTGAAGCCGGCGTTCCAGGTCCTCCAAGCTCATCGTCTACCTCCTAAATGCTGATGGCTGACCGCTGATAGCTGATAGCTGGCCTAGATCGCTGTCCACCCTCCGTCAACGATCAACAAATGACCTGTGGTGGCTGATGACGAAGGGCTGGCCAGATAGATGGCCGCTCCCACCAATTCTTCCGGCTCCATCCTCCGTCCCAAGGGCATGTTGGCCGACATGTCTTGCTGGACCTCCGAAGGTGACCGGGGGTCGGCTTCTTGCAAGCCGGGCGTTGTGGTGGGACCGGGGCCGATGGCGTTGACGGTGATACCGTATTTGATCCACTCCAAGGCCAAAACCCGGGTCAGATTGGCTACACCGGCCTTGCTGGAGCAGTAGGCGGCCCGGTCTTCCCGTGCTACCACCGCCAGTTGGGAAGAGATGTTGATGATTCGCCCATATCCTTGGTCGATCATGGGCCGGGCGGCAGCTTGGGAACAAAAAAACGCGCCTTTCAGGTTAGTGTCCACCACGGCGTCCCAGTCTTCTTCGGTGACCTCCAGAGCCGGTTGCCTGCGGCGGATGCCGGCGTTGTTCACCAAGATATCCAGCCGCCCGAAGTCCCGCACCACGGCGGCCACGGACTCCCGGATGTTTGCCAGGTTCAGCACGTCCAGCGCGTAGGTGGCGCTTGTCCGGTCCAATCCTTCGATCTGAGATTGGATTCCTCTGGCTTCATCTAGCTTTTGAGGTATATCCGAGACTGCCACATCGGCTCCGGCTTGGGCCAGGCCGATGGCCAGGGCAGCGCCGATGCCACGCGCGGAGCCGGTTACCAGGGCCACTTGACCTTCTAGGCTGAGACCTGGGTAAGACATTGTGAAACGCCTCCTTAAACGGTGGACACGCCAACTTGAAGTCCGGCCTCTGGTTGGCTGTCGAACGTCGTTCAGATGAGAGCTATCGGCATCAGCCGGAGCCTCGCCAGAGGCGGTAGCATAGCACAAGGGTCACATCCCAGCCATAGGCACCCACTGGCATCATCAAAAATCACGGGTTCATGTTCTGGTTTAGGTCTTGCCAAGGCCGGGACTTGACCTTAGACTCACCCAGGGAATCGCAAGCACTGATTATTCATCCACTACGCATTATTCGGCAGAACAAAAATGGAGAACAGTGGATGAGGTAGCGCAGGTGCCCTTGAAACGCGGGCGCAGCCGTGGATTCATCCTGGCCAGTCTCTCGTTGGGGCACGGCGCCTCCCACCTTTACGATCAGGGATTTCCGGTATTCATGCCGGTCATCGCCCAATCCCTTGGCCTCAGCTACACTCAAGTGGCAACGTTGCTCAGTATCAGGCAGGTGGGTTCCGGGTTGGTCAGCCTGGGCGGGGGAGCGTTGGTGGACATCCTCAAAAGCCAGTGGGGGATGATTCTGACCGGGTGCATGGCCGGGTCCGCCATCGCTTATGCCCTGGTGGGAGCTTCCACCAACTTTCCACTTTTGATCGCAGCGGTGATTCTGGTCTCGGTCCCCGGCTCGCTGTGGCACCTGCCGGCGGCCGCGGCCCTGTCCCAGCGGTTCCGCGACCGCAGGGGTTTTGCCATTGCCATGCATGGCTTCGGGTCGAATATCGGTAATGTGTTGGGTCCGCTGTTGGCTGGAGCGCTGCTCACCATACTTCTCTGGCGCCACGTGCTATTTATCTATGCGGCGCCATCATTGATTTTGGCAGGCCTCGTCTGGTGGTTGCTGAAAGACATTGGCAAGGAAGATGCGCCGGGGGAGCGGACCCGATCACGGGCTCAGTTAGGATCAGGACTGCGGCTGCTGCGAAACCCGGTCGTCTTAGGACTGATCTTGACGTCCACTTTTCGGGGCATAGCGTTGAACGCCCTGTTCCATTGGACACCCTTCTATCTGACGGACATGGAGACTGGTTTAGGAATGGGGCACTTCAGAGCGGGTTTTCACATTTCCTTGCTGGCGGGCATGGGAATATTCTCGGCGCCGGTGCTGGGCGTGCTGTCAGACAAGTTCGGCCGGAAAGCGGTGCTGCTGCCGGGATTAGCCTCGTCGGCGGTGTTGTCCTTGCTTGTTGTGAGTACCGGGGATTCGATACTGCTGGCTTTTGTTCTGGCCGGGCTAGGGCTGGGTACCTTCGCGTTGCACCAGATCATGCAAGCGGCGGTACTGGACGTGGTTGGGCGCGGTACCGAAGCGACGGCGGTGGGATTGATCTTTGGGATCAACGGGCTGATCGGAGCGGCTTCGCCGTTCTTGGTCACGTTGATCATCAACCACGCGGGAGGGTTGAGCTCAATCTTTTACTATAGCGGTATCCTTACGGCTATATCCGCGGTCGTTGTGGTATTTATTCCCCTCCGCCCTTCCCGCGAAGTAAAGCCGAATTCAGGATAAAAGTCTTGGCCGGGCTTAAGTTGCGCTCACTCCCGGAAGAGTTAGTGCCGCTTGACACTCCCAACGGCCCCTCTTACAATCTGGTGGCCGCCCACCCGTAGCGGGGGCGAGCACCAAGCGGTCTGCGACATCAGTCGTAGACTCAGCAATCTGGTGGGCCGCTGGGATCCTATGCCGACCGAGACGGCCACAATCGAAAGTGTTGTATGTTTTGCGCCCCGCTGCGTCGGGGCTTTCCTTTTGTTTGGCTCGGATCGCTGTTTGGAAGGGACAAGCGTGCCCGGAGGGCCGGGTGAATAACACCATCACCGCAGTCAAAGGGCTGGAGGCCGGTCACTACACCGACCGGGCCCATGCCACCGGCTGCACCGTGATTATCTGCCGTCAAGGAGCGGTGGGCGGCGTCGACGTTCGAGGTGGCTCTCCAGGCACCAGGGAAACCGACCTGTTAAGGCCGGCCCACCGAGTGGACCGGGTCCACGCCATCCTTCTCAGCGGCGGCAGCGCGTTCGGCCTTGACGCTGCTTCCGGGGTAGTGCGGTACCTGGAAGGGCAGGGTGTTGGCTTTGAAGCCGGACCGGCCATCGTCCCGATAGTGTCGGCGGCCATCCTATTCGATCTGGGCCTGGTTGCCCATGACGTTCGTCCCGGTCCCGAAGAAGGCCTTGCCGCTTGCCTTGCCGCCGGTGCGGGTCCAGTAGATGAAGGTAGCGTAGGAGCGGGGACTGGGGCAACCGTCGCAAAAGGCAGAGGGATCGCGTCGGCGGTCAAGTGCGGCATCGGCTCCGCTAGCCTGCGGCTCCCCGGCGGCGCGGTGGTGGCCGCCATTGTGGCGGTTAACGCCTATGGCGGCCTGTACGACCATAAGACGGGCCGCTTAATGGCTGGACCCCGGCGTGAAGGCGGCGGTTTCGAGGACCCGATGGAGATCCTCCTGGAAGACGACGGCAGCCAGGAAGGTCCGTCGATGACCAACACGACGATTGGTCTGGTCGCGACCGACGCCTTACTGAGCCGGGAGGAGGTCAACCATCTGGCGGGTTTGAGCCACGACGGTTTGGCCCTAACCATTCGGCCCTGTCACACCATGAGGGACGGAGACACCATGTTCGCCATGGCCACCGGTCGGGGTCCCCAAACTTCGGACCTTACCGCATTGGGCGCCGCTTCCGTCGAGGTCACCGCCCGGGCGGTATTGCGGGCTGCGGAAACAGCTACCGGTCTGGGCGGGGTGCCGTCCATCGGTGAGATCAATCATGGCTAACCGAAACTTGGATATCGGATTCATCGGGATCGGGGTGCTAGGCAGGGGACTTTCCCTGGCTTTGGCGGAGCGGGGGTATCGAGTTGCCGGCGCACATAGCCGCTCTGAAGCTTCGGCCCGGTGGTTGGCGGACCGTATTCCCGGCTGCGATGTATACGCTTCGGCACAAGCGCTGTCAGATGCCTCCGGCTTGGTCTTTATAACCACTCCTGATTCTGCTATCGAAGACGTATCGAGGTCGGTGAACTGGCGTTTCGGCCAAGGAGTGGTCCATTGCTACGGCGGGGCATCCATTGAGTTGCTGAAATCCGCCGCCCAACAGGGCGCGATGACCGGAGCTTTCCACCCCTTCCAGACATTTGCCGGGCTGGCCTCCCCTGAAGAGGCCGCGGCCAGACTGTCTGGGGTAACTTTCGCGGTAGACGGTGAAGGGTGGATCGGCGGATATCTGCACAGTATCGCCCAGGACTTGGACGGACATTCCGTATCCATCCCCGGCGAAGACCGTCCCCTATATCACGCTGCCGCGGTGTTCGGGTGCGGCTATCTGGTGGCTTTGCTGAAAACAGCCGTGAGCCTTTGGGAAACGATGGGCTTCTCCCCAGAACAAGCGATTCAAGCCTTGATGCCTTTGTCTTCCGCCACCCTGGGAAACGTGGCGCGAGAGGGGTTGCTGCCCAGCGCCACCGGGCCGGCCATCCGCGGCGACCTGTCGACCCTTCGCTCCCACTTGGAGGCGTTGTTTCAACGTTCACCCGAGTTGGTGTCCCTGTACGGGAATCTGGCCCGAGCTTCCCTGCCTTTGGCGGTAGGGCACGGCCTGGGCCCAAGCCAATTGACCGCCATAGAAGAACTGGTCGACCACTATATAGGCATCGAATAATCAAACGCCATGCGGCCTAGCATCCCCCTTCCAAACCGGGGGATTGAGGGGAGTCGGTTCCCCAGGGCGAACATCGGCATACCCAAATTTCCGGAGGTTGCAAGCATGGCAAAGGTGACCATCAGGGACATCGGCCAGATGAAGGCCGACGGTAAAAAGATACCCATGGTTACTGCCTACGACTACACCTCGGCATGCCTGGCTGATCAAGCCGGGATACCAATACTCCTGGTTGGCGACAGCCTGGGCATGGTTGTGCTGGGCTACGAGTCCACCGTCAAGGTGACGATGGATGACATTTTGCACCATACCAAAGCCGTGGTCCGGGGCGCCAAGCAAGCGCTGGTGGTCGCCGACATGCCTTTTATGACTTACCACATAGACCAGTCCCAGGCACTCGCCAACGCCGCCCGATTGATCCAAGAAGGCGGCGCGCAAACCGTAAAGCTGGAGGGTGGCGAGAACGTGGCGGATACAGTAAACCGGATGGTTGAGAGTGGCATACCGGTGATGGGCCACATCGGACTCATCCCCCAGTCCATCAACTCCTTTGGAGGATACCGCGTGCAGGGCCGGGACCGGGAAGCGGCGGCCAAGTTGTTGCGTGACGCCAAAGCCCTGGAGGCTGCCGGCGCTTATGCCATTGTCTTGGAACTGGTGCCGACTCCACTGGCAGGTCTGATATCAAGACAATTGACCGTGCCTACCATCGGCATCGGGGCTGGAGTTGAGTGCGACGGACAGGTCCAGGTACTCCACGACATGCTTGGGCTGTTCACCGATTTTGTGCCTAAGCACGCGAAACAGTATGCCCGATTGGCCGAGTCGATAAAAGAGGCGTTCGCCCAATACGTCCAGGACGTCGAAGGCGGAACCTTCCCCACCGATAAGCAAAGCTTTGGGATGGACGAATCGATCTTGGAAAACCTGACCGTCCTGCCCTAAATAGGTCCCCGCCCAACCCCTCTTGCCGCTTGGCCTGGGGTCGAGGTAAAGTACCGGCCTTCAAGGAGAAACGGCGTCTTCATGCAAGTCCTCCAAAACCGGCGCCAGATGTCCAGAGCCTGCCGTTCAGCCAAGCGTCCCCTGGGCTTGGTGCCTACCATGGGCGCGCTTCACGAAGGCCACATGGCTTTGGTGAAGCAAGCGCGCAAGGATAACTCAACCCTTGCGGCGACGATCTTCGTTAATCCTTCCCAGTTCGGACCCCAAGAAGACCTGTCGGCTTATCCCCGCGACCTGGAGCGGGACTTGGCTTTGCTCCGGGAAGAGGGGGTGGACCTGGTGTTCACGCCAAGTGTTGAAGAGATCTACCCGCCGGGATTCAACACCTGGGTGGATGTTGGCGGACTGGGCGACCGGTTGGAGGGGGCGCACCGCTCCGGCCACTTCCGGGGAGTGGCCACGGTGGTTGCCAAGCTGTTTAACATCATCGGTCCCGACCGGGCCTATTTTGGGCAGAAGGATGGGCAGCAGTCGGCGGTTATCCGCAAGATGGTCCGTGATCTAGACCTGGATGTGGAGGTAGTGATGGTTCCCACGGTGCGGGACAGCGACGGATTGGCCCTCAGCAGCCGCAATGCCTATCTCACTGAGGAACAACGCCGGGCCGCGCCGGTTGTTTACCGGGCGTTACAGTTGGCGCAAAGACTTTGGCAGGAGGGGATCACCGACGGCAGTTGGATCCGTTCGGAGACCAGACTGGTGTTGGAGAGCGAAGGGTTGATCGAACGCATCGACTACGTTAGTGTGGCCAACGCCGAAACCCTGGAAGAGTTAGACATAGTTAAGGGGCGCGTAATGGTTTCCGTGGCCGTTCAGTTGGGCAAACCCCGCTTGATCGACAACATTATTCTGGAGTAGCGAGCCGAGTATTTCCCAGGGAGGACACGACCTCCCTGTCGGGCCCCCTTCCCAAGGGGGGATGTAGCTGCCAGCATTGACGCGGTTCCAGCCGCCTACTGGTGTTCTTGGGGATGGGGTTGCTCTCGTAGCAGGCTCAAGGCATGCAGGACGGGTGCATCGGTGAAGCTGAACAACACCGCGGGGTTGGCGGCCGACGAGTTGACGTGCTCGTGGAAAGCCCAGCCAGGAACGCAGAAAACGTCCTTTTCGCTCCAATCCAATCTCTGTCCGTCAACGATCGAATAGCCTTCCCCTTCAACCACATGGTAGATGACGCTGGCGGTGTGGCGGTGGGCCTTGGTGGCTTCGCTGGGTCGCAGCAACTGCGCATGGCAGGCCATTGTCGGCATGACCGGTCCGCCGGTATTGGGATTGGTGTATTCCAGAATCACTCCGTCATATGGGCTTCCGTCGGCCACCGGGGCCAAGCCCTGCAGCGCCGACCATGTCTTGTCCCACGGATAGTGCATCAGCGGCGAATGAGTACTCTGAGGTTTTTCCCAGGCGGGACGCAGCACGCCGGAGCCGTAGGCGGTCAGGGAAGAATCGGTGGGAAAGGTGATCGGTTGGATGTCCTCGGGATAGGGCTCGAAGAATACGGCTTCCAGCAGGTGGGTCAAAGGCAGGTCCAGACCGTCCAGCCAGATGATGGGGTTGCCGGTGGTGTTGCCGTGGTCGTGCCAGGTCCAGTTGGGCGTCAACACCAGATCTCCGGGAAGCATGGGTATCTTGTCGCCTTCGACGGTGGTATGGCCGCCGTCGCTTTCGATGATGAATCGTAGAGCCGCCGGCGTGTGCCGATGGGCGCGGGCCGACTCTCCCGGCATGACGATCTGCAGGCCGGAAAACAGGCTGTTGGTAGTGGCGATGCGGCCCTCTAAGCCGGGGTTCAGCAGCATCAATACCCGTCGCTCCGCGTCCTCGGTGCCCACAAGCTCGGCCGCCCGCATGGCTTGGGGACGCAGCTCTTTCCAACGCCATATGTAGGGTAGGGCTTTACTCTTGGGCTCGTTGACCAGGGCCTGTTCTTGCCGGGTCCAGAGAGGAGCGGTGCTGTAGGTTTCCAGGTCCCGGTAGAAGCCTTCCAGTTCTTCGGGTGTCGCTTTGGAAGCGGAAGGTCTCAGCATGGCATAACCCCTCCAGGTGCTGTCTTAGCTCTGGGTCAGTTCGCGGACCGCCTCGGTGAAAGCGGGCACCACGTGCTCCCAATCCCCAACAACGCCATAACGGGCTTCCTTGAAGATATTGGATTCCGCGTCTTTGTTGATGGCGACGATGACCTTGGCGCCGGAGCAGCCCGCCATGTGCTGACTGGCCCCGGAGATGGCTACGGTGATATACACCTCGGGGGTAATGGTCTTACCCGTCAGGCCAACCTGGTAGCTAGAAGGGACCCAGCCGGAGTCTACCGCCGCCCGGGACGCGCCCACGGCGCCACCCAACAGCTTGGCCAGAATTTCCAGGTCCTGGAAAGGCTCGGGTCCGCCCAAACCGCGACCGCCGGAGACCACGACGCGCGCATCCTCCAGCTTAACTCCCTCGGCCGCTTCCTCCACCACGTTGACCACCTGGCTGCGGGCCTGGGAGGGGTCCAACTCCACTGGGAAAGACACAACCTGGCCCTGTCTTGAGGAGTCAGGGTCCAAGGGCTCGTAGACCTTGGGGCGGATGGCGGCGATCTGAGGAGTGTAGTTGCACCGAACCACCGCGATGGCGTTGCCGCCATAAACCGGGCGGTTGGCCAGCAGGGTCTTCGACCCGGCATCGATCGATATCTCCAGACAATCTTGGGCCAATCCGACGCCCAACCGGAACGCCAGCCGAGGGGCAAGCTCCCTTCCTTCGTTGGTTCGCCCGATCAATACGACGCGCGGGGACACGTCCCGGCAGAGGGCTTCCATCGCGGCTAGGTAAAGGTCCACTTGGTATTGGGCCAATTGGGGATGGGTAACCGCGTAGACTTTGTCGGCCCCATAACTGATGGCCTGTTGGGACGGTTGGTCCAATGTGTCGCCCAGCAATCCGATGGCCAACTCTTCGCCCAAGTCGTCGGCTGCTTTGCGGCCGGCCGTCAGCAGTTCTCTGGACGTGGAGCTAAGCTCGCCGCCCGTTGAATCACCCAGGACCAATACGCCCGATTCGTCCGCCATGTTACCTCCGCCTCTGTGTTCTTCGACAGGCTCAGGACGAACGGCAAAGTTTTCAGTTTCCGTTCGTGGCGAGCTCGTCGAACCACTTTTTGAAATGGATTCTTGTCCTGATAGCTGACCGCCAAAAGCTGACGGCTGGCTAGATCAGCTTGGCCTCGCGGAGTTTCAGCGCCAGTTGCCTTCCGGCATCGGCAGCGTCATCTCCTTCGATGATTTCACATTGTTGATCGCGCACTGGCACGAACAGTTCTTGTAACGTGACCCTGGGCTCTAGTTGGGAGGCGTCGGCGCCTAGGTCGGAGGAACTCCAGATAGTAGGCTGCTTCCTGGTGGCGGCCATGATGCCTCGCAGAGTGGGGTAGCGAGGTTGGCCCAATTCGTTACTCACGGTAACCAGAGCCGGGAGAGGCGCCTCCACTACTTCATAGCCGTCGTTGGTGATCCGTTCGACGGAGACCTTGCCATCCTTAATCTCCACCTTTTTGCCCAATGAGATGCATGAAAGGCCCAATATCTCGGCTACCCCCAACGGGACTTGGGCGTTGTCCCAGTCGGATGCTTGCCTGCCGCAGATGATCAGGTCGAACCCGCCCAGCTTGCGTATCGCTGCCGCCAGTAACTGGGCGGTGAAAAAACTGTCGATGGAATTTTCGAAGGCGTCGTCCTGCAACAAGACCAACTCGTCGGCGCCCATGGAGAGGGGTTTTTTCATAACGTCCAGGGCGAAAGAAGTCCCCGTGGAAATGACGGTTATAGAAGCTTCTTGGGAGTCTTTGATCTGTAAGGCCGCTTCCACGGCGTTTTCGTCGAAGCCGTTGACGACAGGAGGAATGTTAGACGGTGGGACGACTGCTTTGGCATCGGCGTCGATGCGAAAAGCGGCCATGGGCATCTCTGGGTCGATGACCTGTTTGGCCAGGACGGCGATGCTCACCGGCATGGTAGTTCCCCCTTAAAATCGGCAAAATCGAGACTATGTGAAACATATCACGAGCCTATGTACGTGTCAATGAAGGCCCCTGAACACCACATCGAAATGCCGCCTGAAGCGCACCGTTTTATCGCCTTCAGCCGGTTCGCGACGCGATAATTGTCATACTGTGAATCACTCCCCACGGTTTAGTCCGCACTGCCTTCCTCTGATTCCATGACTCCCGCATGATGTATCGATTCCCTATTTTGCGTGGAAAACTTTTTGGGGAAGCACGCGAGGAGCTATCGAGGGCGTTCCTAAAACCAGTCTGCTGGCCTTCAAACTGAAGCCCTATCAGCACTCGTTGCGGCCATGATTTAAGCAAGTCGCTATGCTACAATCCCATAAATGCCGGATATGCGGACGTATTCGGGGTTGTTTCACGCCTGGCGTCAGTCGGGCGCCAATGATCCCGGATGGTGCCTGTTCCGCACCATGTCACTGTATTTTTTCAATCAAGCTTAAAGTACGAACTCTTAACTGATAAGACCGGGAGGTTGGCATAAGTTATGGGCCTGCCATTAATGATTCTCCGATTCGTGGCGACTCCGATCCTGGGTATCGCCATTTTCGCCGGACTCCTGCTGACGTTGGTCGTGAATAATATCGTCGATAAATTACTGAACGCCGAATTTTATACCGATACCATCGCGGAACAGAATACCTACAACCGGATCTACGACGATGTTCTGCTGGACCAAAAGGCGAAAGACAAAGTTCAAGAACTTCTTGGGGACGTCAAAGTGGTGAGTCCCGAGGACGTTGTGGGGCTGGTCCGTGGGTTGCTGCCTCCGGAATACTTGCAGTCGCAGGTGGAGGGCGCGATTCAGCGTGCGATGGCATATTTTAACGAAGACTTGGACACTCTGGAACTTTACTTGGAGATGGGGTCGGCGATAGATAAGATAAAACCCACGTTGCTAGACTACGTTGACCGGCGTATAGATGGCATTCCCGAAGCGGATCCTGGCCCCGCTGAATGTAATCCCGGTACCGTGAAGAGTGTTGGTGACGGCTACCAAGAAGTATTCCGGAATCTGGCGGTAGGCCAAGTACCAGCTTCCTTGCCATCCATCAAGGTGATTGCCGAGCCGTGCCGCGTGCTGATCTTCGATGCAGCTTTCCCAGCCTTGTTCGCCGACGACACCTTGGATAGCCGGATAACCCAGGCGTTAGGTAATTCCACGGACGACATCCGGGCGGCGTTCGTCGCCGGGGATACCCATGGAGTGTTAAAAGCAGCGGCCAGGCCCTTGTCCGAGCCGCTGGTTGACGACGCTGTCGCCAAGATCCGTGAACGGTTGGACGAGGGTGACCGGCTAAACCTGATTCGGGTCCTGGCCGAGTCAAGTAGCGATTCTACCGAGGAAGAGATCCGCGTCGAAGTGGCTGATGCCAAGGCATTGGTTGTGCAATACCGGGCCTTGGGCGGCACGTTAGCGGCCCTGATGTTGTACGGCGGGGCGATTCTTTTGGCCGTTCTTCACCTTCCCAAATTGAGCGCGGCGATGCGATGGCCCGGCATCTTCCTATTGGTGTCCGGCGGCCTGATATTTGTCATCGGTAAAATACTCGAATCTAAAGTGGTGGATTGGTTGATCACCGGGGTGGACAAGATCACCGCGAATGCGCCGGGTATTCCAGGCCCGGCGATCAATCTGATCAGCGACCTCGTCCTATCCTTCGGCCAGCAACTTACCCAAGGATTCGCCGCACCGGCGTTTACCGTGCTTATAGTGGGAGCGTTGCTCTTCGCGGTCTCGATCGTCTTGTCGATAGTGAAGCCCTTTATTCCAGGGCTGTCGTGAGGCAAGGCCGAGGAAGTGCCCTCAGCCGGGAATTAAAACAGGGCTATCGGATTCACCGGGGAACCGGTGACGATCCGCAGCCGCAAGGGCCCCAGGGTCAGCATGAACTCGTACCGCTGACGCTGGGCGCAGGCTTGGCTTAGCTCCTCCAGGTTGGCGTTGTCGATCAGCCACAGGCCCAAGGTCACCAGAGAAACCGTATGCAGCGGCGCCGTAACCGTGGCGTAGTGGCTGGGTTGGCAGTCGTTGGAGGTGTCCGTGCCCAGCATGGCCACGCCCCGCTCTTTGAACCAGGGAGTGCAGGCTACCTGGCAGGCCGTGGACGGTTCCGTGTTGGGTACCGGTCCCGTGTCTAACCGCTTCCGGTAATTGCCGGTGCGCACCAGAAGAATGTCTCCTTCCTCGACCCGCACTCCTTGCGCCCGCTCGGCGGCCTCCAGATCCTGGGGCATCACCGGCTCTTCCGGCGGCACCCAGGATATGCCACGAACTGCCGGGATATCCAACAGCACACCGCGGGTGACGATACCGTCCGAGGCTACCTCGATGGAGTGGGTCTGGGCGCCCTCCCGGGAGGTTATCTGACTGGCCGGCTTGCCGTTGTACAGCTTGCCTCGCCACGAGTAGTGGGATAGGGCGTCGATGTGAGTGATGGTCCGGCCGTGAAATACCATGCCGATGAACTCGGCCGCCCCCCGGCGCACTAAGCGGCGCTCTTCCGGGTCGGTATCCCGTCCTTCACCGCTGTCCACCATGTAGCGCTGGACCTGATGGGAGATGTCGGGCGTCAAGTCGGTGACGATGGGCCGGGCACAGCTAACGGCAACGCCATCCCGCACCAGACTGGCCGCTTGTTGCCGCTTGGCTGGCGTGATCAGATTCGGACAGCCCATCTGGTCGTCGTCGCCCCAGCGGCCCCAGTTGGATAGGGTCTCCATCCACTCCAATACCTGGGCTTCCGAGGGTATGTCATCTGGCATGAAGGGACTCATTTGTTGGTTGAATAAACATTGTTGACATAACGTTACGCGGTTTATGATGCGAAGAAGGGCACCCAAAAATCCCTTCCCCCTCGAAGGGGGAAGGTTAGGATGGGGTGATACACCTCATGGACTACACTTCCAGAGATGGGCAGGCCGCACGAGAGAGCCCTGGCCGCACTGAACCTAGATGCTCACGATCACGTTGACGACTGCGGTGGTTCCACCATTTACCGCAGCTAAGGCGCGTTCCAGAGCAGGCTTGAGTTCGTTGGGGTCTTCCACCCGTTCGCTGTGGCCGCCGAAGGGCGTCACCAGGTCGGCGTAGTTGGGGCCGGGGATGTCCACTCCGTGATGGATGCCGGTCTTGGCGGCTATCCCCTCGGGGTAAAACTGCAGGTGCAGATTCTGCATCGCCGCATACTTGCCATTGTTGAAAACTATTATCAGGATGGGCAGGTTTTCCGCGGCAGATACGCCGAAACTCTGAACGACGGGGTTGTATAGGAAGGAGCCATCGCCCATCAGAGCGACTACCGGGGAGTCGGGCTTGGCAAGTTTGACGCCTAGGGCCGTGCCCAATCCCTGGCCCAGTCCGCCATTGGGGTGGAAGTAGCGTTGAGGAGTGTTCCAAGCGATGTGCCGCAGGATGGCGCCCCGGTGGGTGATGGTTTCCTCAACGTAGGTGGCGTCGTCGGGCATCACCTCGCTGATAGCGGCGCACAACCATACTGGGTCGATGGGGCCTTTAGATCTGGCTGCCTCGACGGCGGCGCGGTTACTTTCGGTCGCCTTGTCGTGCTCGGCCTCCCATTGGGTCTTTCTTGCTGAGATCGCCTCAGCGTTGAGACCGCCGTTGGACTCCACGGCATCGGCTAGCAGCTTAACCGTTACGCCTATGTCGCCTTCCAGGTAGATATTGGCATGAAGGGCTTGGTAGGTCAGATGCTCTTTCAGAGGATACTCATCAATGGAGATCACCGTACCCGTGGCGGGACCGGCGGACGGCGGATACCAGGGGGTCTTGCTTCCCACCAACAGGATCACGTCGGAGGTGTCTTTGAACCGGTTTACGTTGGTCCCCTGGTACATGGGATGGTCCTTGGGGAAGTTGGCGTAGCCAGGACCCGATTCCACCACCGGTATCGACAACAATTCCGCGAGCCTGACCATCTGATGGAAAGCCTCCACGTCCCTTCCGGCGGATTCGGTGATGATTACTGGGGCAGACGCTCCGGCCAACAATCCGGCGACTTCATCTATGGCAGACGCTTCGGAATGGATCTTCGGCGGCGCTGGAATCTTGCCTATTCTCGCCGGAGGAGTCCAGGCGGGAAGCATGACTTCCATGGGGATGTCCAGGAATGTTGGGCCTTTGGGCAGCCGCTGGGCCATCTCGCCGGCCCTGGTTATCGACTCGTAGAGATTAAAGTGAGTCGATACGTGGCTGCTCCACTTGGTGAAAGGTTCAACCCACCGGTCTGCTCCGCCAACCACGTTCAGCCCCCGGTACCACTGGCCGCCGGGATCGAAATCGGGGTCCTCACCATTGGTGATTGATTCACCGGAGCAGATCAGCATGGGCACCTCGCCTTGGTAGGCGCCGTGAATGCCCAGGGAGCCCTGCAGCAGTCCCACTCCGGCGTGCAACAGAACCGCCTGCAACTTGCCGGTCACCCGGGTATAGCCCATGGCCATGGTCACGGCTAGGGTCTCATGCCAGGTGTCGATGTAACGGGGTCCGTCGGACTCGTTTATCTTCTGCCGGGCGAGGGCCTCCCATACCGACGGCCAATCGGAGCCGGGGGACGCGATTATATAGTCGATGTCCAGATTCCGGAACGCCTCTAAGACGGCTTCTCCACCGTCCACGAGTTCTCTAGCCATTGTTGCCTCCTGGGAACTGTGTCGTGATTGGGGCGGGTTTGGGGCACATTATACGATAACGAGGGGATGCGATGGCGGGGACGCCTGAACCTCTACGCCTTGACCCAACGGCACTCGGGCATATGGCCGTGCCCTCCATGGTCGGGACAAGTGCACGGGATATCTTCCCGCTTGGCGTAGCCGTTGCTTTCTAGGTGGGAATCGAAGCCTGCGTAAAAGGTATACCCGTCGTCGATGGACTGGAACCCCGCGGTAAAGGCCGCCCGGAGCACGTCTTGGGTTGGTGTCAGCGTGGGTTTACCGTTTTGATCGAAGGACATTCAACATCCAGAAAGGATGCCCTTCGACAGGCTTAATACGAACGGTAAGGATCCGTTTTCCGTTCGTCCTGAGCCTGTCGAAAGACACCCCGCATCAGTTCCCCGATATTTCTAGGACCTCTTTGATATCTTGAGCAAATATCATGTCTTCCGTGCCCTCCAGGGAAGGGTCTTCGAGCGAGGAGAGGTAACGGGCGAAGATCCAGACGCCGTCCATTGGGTTGGAAACCACCACGACGGTGGCTTCGTGGGAAATCTTTAATTTGTCCCCGGCCTTTAAAAGCCGCACGTTGACTACTTCTGCCAAGTTTGCCTCTCTGCCCCAAGTGATGGGATTCGCGTGGATCAGCGGGGGCGCCCCCCTCTCTAACTCTCTCCCCGACGAAGGGGGAGAGAACGGACCTCTATCTCCAGCCGGCTAGTTCGTTCCAGTTGGGAGCGTCCATGAACTCGGCCCATCTCTTGTAGAAATTTCGTAGATTTTGCTCGCTGGATCTGGCCTCAGTTAGGTCCATTACGGTGCCGGGAATCTTGAGTCCGTCTAACTCAAAATTGGTCTGCTCGGACCCCATGCCCTGCTCGTAGCTGTAAGGGTGCCGCCTGGCGATGGTTCCCCTGCTGGCGGAATGGGCGTAGTTCCAGTTCTCCATGTCGTCCTGTTCCGTAAGACCTCCCGGCCCTGAATACCGGATGTAGTACTGGCGCAAGAAGTCTTTGACCGCATAGGGAGCGCCTGCGTCCACGAAGTACCAGCGCCACACTTCTGTTTGGTGGGCGCCCCTGGGGTGCCAGACGGCGATGGACCGGGGTTGCCTCGGATGCAGGGCGGTGTTGGGGAATATCTCCCCGGGACTGCCGGTAACCCGGCCCCACTCGCCTTTAATGGCCCTCCGTTTCTCCTCCGCCTCGCGGAAATAATCGGCGACCTCAGGAGATTGTTGATACGAAGCCGCGGTGGGAGAGCCGCCGGGCAGAACGTAGATCCCTGTCTGGTGTCCCCGGTCGGGGAAGGAGACTTGCAGGCGGTGGGAGTCGGCTCGCTCTTGGGTATCCCTGCGACCGGTGCCGCTGGGCCCGATTCCCACCATGTCGGCTGATCGGTGGCTGATGTTGTGGTAGCTATCTCCGCTGAAATTCTCCGCCGGGAACTTCCAGTTGCAGGGGATGAGCCATTTCTGGACCCCGCCGATGACCTCCAATGGCTCATCGGTCCCATTCCAGGCCTCAAGGGACAGGTCGAAGAACATCTTAAAGTCACCCAGATATTCGGTGAAAGGGGGCGCCGACGGGTCCCAGGTAGCCCAGATCGAGCCTTTGTAGACCTCCATCTGAGCTACTTCAACCAGGCCCCACTTGGATTTGTCCAGCTTTTCATGGTAAGCGTCTTTGAAGAAGGGAACACCCACCAGCTTGCCGTCGGTGGCGTAGCTCCAGCCGTGGTAGGGGCAGGTGAATACGGGGGTGTTGCCTTCGTCGTAGCGGCACACCTTCATGCCCCGGTGCCTGCAAGAGTTCAGGAAGACATGCAGAGCCCCATCCCGGCCCCGGCAGAGAATGACCGACTCTTCTCCCATGCAGGAGACGAAGTAGTCTCCGGGCTTGGGAACCTGGGATTCGTGGCCGATGAACAACCAGGCGCGGGTAAAGACCTGTTCCTGCTCTTCGGCGTAGATCTCCTCGTTAACGAAGATCTCCCGGCTGATCTGGCCGGCCTTCAGATCCACAAGTCCGTCGACGAACCGGCCCTTGGTTTTCGTAGCCATCTTGTCAGCCTCCCGGTTTCTTTTCGGCCTTATGGCCTTGGCGCACCGGAGCCCGGTTGGTATTGAAACGTTGGTATTAGAAGAAAAACGTCAAGTTCTTGGCCAGCAACACGTTCTGATCCAGGATGATCTTCCGCTGGGCAATCTTCCACTGGCCGTCAACGCTGCGTAGGACTTCCTCGCGTTTGCCCACCAGGAAGTCCGTTTCGGTCTGCACCCGGTTCCGGTAGATCATGAACCGGCATTTCACATTGACCTCTGTTGCTTGGGAAACAGACGGGGTGGCTTTCAGGACCTGCACGTTGGAAACCGAATGGCAGATACGGGACAAGGGCTCTTCGGCCCAGTGGACGCCGGTGAGTATCTGATTCACTCGGCGGACCAACGTGTCCTTCCCCTCGTCGAACCAGTTGATATCCTGGCCCTCGCGGGTGAACTCCCGATCCAGTTCGCCAAACTTGACGTTACGGCGCATCGGCATCCAGTAGCGGATGTCTTCGGTGAGGAGGTCCAGCCAATCCTCGAATTGCCTCTCGTCCAAGAGTTCCGCTTCTTGGTAGAGGAATTGCTCAATCTCATCTTTGAGGAGCAGGTGATCTATCCTGCTTTCCGAAACGGCCATATCTGTTGGCCTCCTGTGGCCGTGTTCCCGATGCTGGTTATTATGGGACAACGGCGGTCAATTGTCAGCTATGGCCAGGTGTTTGATCTTGAGGGTTTGGTGGTGCCATATGCGGTGGGTTGGCGGCGAAGACTCTGCTCATTTCCGGATGTTCTTGATGGGTGATCTGGCACCCCCCATCCTAACCTTCCCCCACAAAGGGCGATGGGATCTGTCCTCTCCCCCGTTTTGGGGGAAAGTTAGAGTGGGGGTGTAGCAGTGCCCAGGATTTTATTCGCCCCCTAGGTTCTAGTCTCGCCTGGGGTCAACTTGCTGGAAATCCGGCGCGTCGGCCGCTTCGCCGCGCAATACCGCCCCGGCCATCTCTTCCAAGATTTTGGCTACCTTAGGATATCCGTCTTGGCCCCACCCAAGGACCTGGGCCCGGTGGAACGCGTCGTCGGCGATGATTCCTATCCTCGCCGGAGCCTGCACCTCCCGGGCCAACTCGCAGGCCAGCCTCAGGTCTTTGGCCACGATGTCCAGGGAACCACCCGAAGTAAACTCGCCGCTTAAGACCGCACGAGGTATATTGTCGAAAACCCGGCTGGCTCCGGCGCTGACCGGAACGACCTGGGCCAGAAGCCCCACATCGACCCCGGCCTTGACTCCGATCAGCAGCCCTTCCAATGCGGTGATGAAGTTGGAGTAGCCCAGGTATTGGGTAACCAGTTTGGTGGCGCACCCGGCGCCGATGCCGCCCATGTGGAAGATGTTCCCGGCCATGCTTTCAAAGATCGGACGATACTTGGCGAAGGTCGCGGCGTCGCCCCCGGCCATGACGGTCATCCTGGGCGGGCGTCCGCTTACCGGAGCGTCCAGCACCTCTATGCCCCGGCTCAAACAAGCCTCGGCAACGCGGCGAAAAACCGTTGGCGAGTTGGTGGTCATGTCGATGTACGCGCCGCCGGTGGGCAATCCGGCCAGGATACCGTTGTCCGGGTCCAAGACGGTGAATTCCATCTCGGTAGGGCCGGGCAGCGAGGTAAAAACCGCTTCGCTGGCCGCGGCGACCTCCCGGGCGTTTTCAGCCCAGGTGGCCCCCATCTCGCAGAGGTTGGTGGTGGCTTCCCGCCGGACGTCATGGACGGTCAACTGATGACCCGCGTCGATGAGGCAGCAGACCATTGGGTTACCCATGGTGCCGGTGCCGATAAATCCTAGTTTCATCGCCTTTATTCCTCCGCGCTACTGGTGACCGGCGCGCCAGCATCTGCCGGACTAATCTCAGTTTAATCTAGCTTCGGGCGGCTGTTGGCTCCTGGGTTGGACGCGGCGCCGGGGGGCGGTGGCCCCAGATGCTTCCCTTCTCGTGCCGCACCACTTGCCAGGTGGTGTCGTCTACTTCCCGGGCGCCCCAGCCGTACTCAACGTCGAATCCAGAAGGCGTCCGTAAGTAGAAAGACACCATGTGATCGTTGGTGTGCCGCCCCATTCCCCGAACGATAGGGACGCCTTGGTCTTGGCATAGATCGTGGGTGGCCCCAACGTCGTTGATCGATTCCACTTGCAGCATAAAGTGGTTAAGGCGCTTGGCCGATTTGCTTTCCATCAAGGCCAGAGAGTGGTGGCGCGGGTTACAGTGAAAGAAGGTCATGCTTCGGATGTAGTCGCTGACTCGCAAACCCAGCAAGTCCCGGTAGAAGCGTACGCTTTGGTCCGCGTCGTCCACGTACAGTACAGCGTGGCCCAGACCCTGATCGCCCGTTACGAAATTGGAGATGGGCCGAGGCGAGTTGAACGGGTCATCGAAGGATATTGGAGGCCCGAAGTACACTTCGGTGGGAATCCCGTTGGGGTCGGGAAAGGTGATAAGTCCCTCCACCCGGCGGTCCTCCGCTTCCGAAGACGTTCCCTGGTGCACTTCCACACCAGCGGCTTTCAGCCGCTCGGCGATCTCTTGCATCGAACCTTCGTTGGTTGCTTGCCAGCCTATGTAAGCCACGTCGTCGTTGCCGTTGGGCTGTATCACGAATCGATGGTGGTACTCGTCCATCCTGAGGAAAAGGGACCCGTCGCTGCCCCGGCCGTTAGCTTGTAGCCCCAGGACACCGGTGGCGAAGCGCTCCCACTCATCAACATCGCGAACTCCGATGCCCAGATATCCCAGCTGAGTAACTCCTGTCATGATGTCCTCCTTGACCTTGGGCTTGTTACGAATGTCAGGCCGTCTCCGTGCCTATCGGAGATTATTTCATCTTAATTTTCCGCTTCCATCGCCCGCGACCAACCGCTGTAAAAGCCCCGGGCATTTTCCTCGTTGATCCGTTCGGTCAGCATTCCCGGCAGAGGAACGTCCGGGCTGCTGGCTCCGATGCCGAGTTCGTAGTTATAAGGATGGCGGCGGGCGATGGGGCCACGGCTGGCGGAGTGGGCGTAGTTCCAGTTTTCCATGTCGTCTTGTTCGGTCATGCCCGCCGGTCCGGAGTAGCGGATGAAGTAGTGGCGCAGCATGTCTTTGACCTCTTCCGGCACGTCCCGGTCAACCAGGAACCAGCGCCACGCTTCGGTCGTGTGGGGTCCCCGGGGATGCCATACGGAGATGGAACGAGGCTGACGAGCCAGATAAGACATGTTCGGGAACACGGTCCCCACCAATCCCAAAAGACGCGCCTTGTCGCCAAGCCGCCGCTTTCGCTCCTCGGAAATATGTTTGAAGTATTCTTCAACCGCCGGGTCGTTTTGATATGTGGGCACGTAGGTAGCGTCTTCAGCCTGTAGGTCGCATACCGCGGCGTGTCCCATATCGGGAAAAGAGGCGTTCACCCGCCGGGCGGAGGCGAGCTCGCCGAGATCCCGGCGCGACGTGCCACTGGGGCCTATACCCACCATGTCGACGGACCGATGGCTGATGTTGTGGTAGCCGTCGCCGGCGAAATTCTCCGCCGGGAATTTCCAGTTGCAGGGCATGGTCCACTTCTGGACTCCGCCGATGACTTCCGAGCCGCCCTCGCTACCGTCGCGTCCATCCAATAACAAGTCCAGATAGAGCCGCATCTCGCCAAGGTAGTCCAGAAAAGACGTGGCCGATTTGTCCCAGGTTGCCCAGACGGACCCTTTGTAGTTGCACATTTGGGGAACTTCTACCAGCCCCCACTGAGACTTGTCCAGCTTTTCATGATAAGCGTCTTTATAGAAGGGAACCCCCACTAGCTTGCCGTCGGTGGCGTAGCTCCAGCCGTGGTAGGGACAGGTGAACACCGGCGTGTTGCCTTCGTCGTAGCGGCACACCTTCATGCCCCGGTGCATGCAGGAGTTCAAGAATACGTGGAGTTGGCTCTCCCGGTCCCGGCAAAGAATCACCGACTCTTCGCCCATGCAGGAAACGAAGTAGTCGCCAGGCTTGGGGACCTGGCTCTCGTGGCCGACTAATAGCCAAGACCGGGCAAAGATTTGCTCTTGTTCTTGTTGGTAGATGTCCTCATTGACGAAAAGCTCCCGGCTGATTCGCCCGGCTTTCGCGTCTACCAGTAGCTTGACCCCACCCGAACTAGCTGTCGTAGCCATGAACTTCACCTCGGGAAGAGAGGATGTGCCGCAGTGCATAGCGTCGGTTGTGGCAGGCCGATTCCCTGTTGAGTGGGAGTCTAGCTTTAGAGATATGGGCTGTCAAGAAATGATTGCCACGGCCTCGACGACGAACAATGTTTGGGCCGAAGAAAGCCAGTCTTCGGAAAGCTGGTTGACCCATCTTGTAGGCCCCACTACAATCGCCCCCAACAACCAACTTTGCCGCCTCGAGCCGGGCATTTTTGCCTGGACAATATAGGAGGATCTCCGATGAAACTCGAAGGGAAGGTCGCTTTGGTCACCGGGACCAGCCCCAACATCTGCGGCGGCGTCGCCGAGGGTCTGGCTGACGAGGGGGCCAAGATCGTCTGCGTGGACCTGAACCCCTCCTACGCCAATGGGTGCGCAAGTTCGATCGTTGAGCGAGGGGGGGAGGCCATCGGGGTGGTTTGCGACGTCACCGATGAAGACCAGGTGAAAGCCACCGTGAGCCGCGCCGTGGATGCTTTCGGTGGGGTAGATATCCTGGTCAACGGCCCGGTCATTTTCAACCGTAAGGGTGTCCTACAGATGCCATTAGACGAGTGGAGAAGCCAGTTGGACGTTATCCTCACCGGGGCGTTTCTCTTCACCAAGCACGTGGCCCAATCGATGATAGACCAGGGGCGGCAAGGCAATATGATTAACATAATCTCCTCGGCGGGACATCAAGGGGAGCCGGGGAACGTTGGCTACGGCACCGGCAAGGGCGGGTTGCTGAACTTCACCCGGTCGGTGGCGATGGAGCTGGCCGAGTTCGGAATACGGGTCAACAGTTTGACCCCGACTGCCACCGACCCGGCGGAGGGCGCGGAGCGGGCGGCCCGGTGGGGTGTGCAGTGGCCCGGCCCCCGTCTGGGCGAAAGACGGCGGGGGATGCTGCCCAACGCCGACGCGGGTCTGCCGCTGCAGCAACGGCCCAGCCCCAGACATTACGGCAAAGCCGCCGCCTTCCTGGCATCCGACGAAGCGGAAATGATTACCGGGTTCGACTTGAGAGTCGACGCCGGGGCCATCTCCCGCTACTGGCTGTGGGACCCCGGCGCGGCGGAGTAACCACCGGGATTTCTCAGGGCAATTTCCGTTAAAAAGAAAGACCCCCGGCGTCTCTTGTGACGCCGGGGGTCTTTGGTGTCAAACGGGCGGACCGATCTAGCCGCCCAACGGGAAACTACGGTTTGAACAATGCCAAGCACTTTTCCGAATTGAAGACGTAGGTTTCGATGTAGTCTAAGATCTCCGCTTTGCGGTCCAGTTCCTCCATCGCCCCGGCCAGACACATCCAGTTCAGCATCTCCTGCTGTCCGGCGGCCTCGATCTGAGGAGTGGAGAGGTTCCGCCACGCATCGTAATCACCGGCTTTCAGCTCTTCGAAGCGGGCCCGGTCCGACTCTTGGTCAGGCCAAAGCTTGTCGTGCTTGTCGGTGAGGAAAGCGTGGGACCAGCTTGACGAGGCGATCAAGGCGACGCGCCAGGGGCTGTCCTGTATCGCCCGCACCACGGCCGCGCCTACTTCCATGCACCTCTTGGCGGTAGGGCCGGGCGGATCGTCCGCCGTTCCGAATTCAATCGCACCGCCTTGGTTACGGATCACCTTGCTTCCGTAACAATTCACCGAGAATGGAATCACCGCGTAGGGAAACCCTTTACGGTCATAGTCCAGGTACAGGAGCGTGTTGATGAAAGCATGGCCCAGGCCGCCTTCCTCGTGGAGAGGCTTGTAGGAATAGGCCATGTCGATCCCTTGCTCGATGAGCTTTGTGACCAATTGCTTGGCCCCTGGATGGCCCTTATAGGAGAAGACTTTGTCGTTAGGCTCCCCCCAGGCGTTGTTCTTTCGGTGCGCGAAGGGCGTGCAATCGAAGTTGTCGTAAGCCATGATGCAGAAGGGCGGGATGATGTCTTCCTTGAAGTTTTCGTACTGGTCGTCCCCCCAGATCAACACGAAGTCGGGATTGAACGCGTCCAGCTCTTCCCGTTGCTTCCGGAACCCCTTCACCAACCTGGCACGGTGGTCCTTGGCCGAGGAAACACCTTCGTCTTCGCCGAATTCGATGCGCATCGGTTCCGGCCAGTTGCTGGGGTTTTTCAGTTCAGCGGAAACGTTAGGGTTCCGCAGCATTCGGGTCAATGGAAATGCGCGGTCTTCGTCCGGGGCCATGAGGCCGGGGTAGTGAGTAAGTCCGATGCCCAGAATTTCTCCCATTGCTTGCCTCCGTTGCTGATATAGGACAGAACCCAGACCTAATGCCATCTGATGGCTAAGGGTGGGCTGCTCCGGCCAGTCAGTAGACCGATCGGCCACAACAATGCAATTGTTATCAATTTGACGTGCAAGTGTCAAGCAAATAGCATGAGAGTACCGGAAACATTCCATGATATAGGGAAGATGAGACGAATACCTTTTCAAGAAAGGTCCCGGTAGGGCGAAAGCCGATCTGGAATGACGAGCGTCTAAGATCCAGCATGGAAGTTGCCTTATCAGGCGAGTTCGAAGGCGATGAACGTAGACCTAGTTTCAAAGAGAAAAAGTTGGACTTTCCTAAGGCGGAAGTGGCCGATTTTGGTCTCGATAAACGACTGGTTTCAATTGACTTCCATAGATGGATTCTATATAATTAGGGTCTCTACGAATTAGCTGCAGTGAGATGGCCCCACACCCACGGGGCCATTTTCTGGTAGGACCCAACCGGTGCTCTTAATTGCCCCGGTGGCGCAACGGTAGCGCAGTCGATTTGTAATCGACAGGTTAGGGGTTCGACTCCCCTCTGGGGCTCTCTCCAGCGGCTCTATCCTAAAGAACCTGCGTGGTACATCCGGCTGGTAGCGCGGGAGTTGGGATAAAATCGATCTGCATTATGGAGGGGTGGGTGAGTGGTTAAAGCCACCAGGCTGTAAACCTGGCGTCCGGAAGGGCTTCGTAGGTTCGAATCCTACCCCCTCCACCACAATATGTTGTAGAATAAGTGGGATGAACTAGGATATCAAAGTAAGGTACCGAAGCCACTTGCCCAGATAGCTCAGCGGTAGAGCACGTTCTTGGTAAGAACGGGGTCGGCGGTTCAATCCCGCCTCTGGGCTCCAGTACCAGCATCAAAAGGAGAAGAAACCTAAATGGCGAAGCAGAAATTCGATCGGACCAAGCCCCATGTCAATGTGGGAACCATCGGCCATGTCGACCACGGCAAGACCACTCTCACTTCGGCGATAACCAAAGTCCTGTCGAAGCAGGGGCTGGCCTCCTTTAAGGACATGGACAGCATTGACAACGCTCCGGAAGAAAAAGCTAGGGGTGTGACCATCGCCATTGCCCACGTCGAATACGAGTCAGAAAACAGACACTATGCCCATGTGGACTGCCCCGGCCATGCCGACTATATCAAGAACATGATTACCGGCGCGGCTCAAATGGACGGCGCGGTTCTAGTGGTTAGCGCCCCCGATGGCCCCATGCCTCAAACCAGGGAGCATATCCTTCTGGCCCGCCAGGTGGAGGTGCCCCGCATTCTGGTGGCCCTCAACAAAGTTGACATGATGGAGGATGAGGAGCTACTGGAGTTGGTGGAGCTGGAAGTGCGGGAATTGCTCGACATGTACGGCTTTCCCGGCGATGATACTCCAATCATTCGGGTAAGCGGTTTGAAGGCCCTGGAGGGCGACGAGGAAGCCGAAGAAGGGATCCTCAAACTGGTGCAGGCCATGGACGACTACATCCCGATGCCCCAGCGGATCACCGATCGCCCGTTCCTTATGCCCATCGAAGACGTGTTCGGGATCAAAGGCCGAGGCACCGTGGTGACCGGCCGGGTGGAGCGCGGACAGCTCAAACAGGGAGAACCGGTTGAGATCATCCGCTTCGGTGATGTTCGGGAAACCGTGGCCACCGGATTGGAAATGTTCCACAAGCTGCTAGACACGACGGAGGCTGGAGACGCGGTAGGCATCCTGCTCCGTGGCGTGGACCGGGACGAGGTAGAGCGCGGACAAGTGCTGGTCAAGCCCGGATCCATGCGGCCCTACGCACGGGCAGAGGCGGAGGTTTATATCCTTAGCCGTGAAGAGGGAGGCCGGCACACTCCATTCTTCACGGGGTACAAGCCCCAGTTCTACATCCGAACCAGCGACATCACCGGTTCGGTGGAGTTGCCTGAAGGGGTTGAGATGGTCATGCCGGGCGACAACGTGAAGATGATTATATCGTTGATCACCCCCGTTCCTATCGAGGCACAGATGCGGTTCGCCATCCGGGAGGGAGGCCGCACCGTAGGATCCGGAGTAATCACGCAGGTGTTGGATTAAATTATGGCTAGAAAAGCTGCTGACGTTAGACAGATAATCACTCTCCAATGCGGCGACTGCCGGGAGCGCAACTACACGACGGTAAAAAACCGGCGTAATGACCCCCAGCGTTTGGAGCTTAAGAAGTACTGCCCGCGTTGCCGGGGCCACAAAGGTCACCGCGAGGTAAGGTAAAACCATGGCCAGGGTTACAGCTCGGAATCCCAGGTCGGCTACATCTAGGATCGCGAATCGGGTAAATCCTGTAGAGTTTCTACAGGAGACTGTCTCCGAGTTGAGAAAATCGACATGGCCCAGCCGGGAAGAAACGGCTCGCCTTACGGTGGTGGTTATCGTTCTTTCGATAGTCGCCGCCTTCTTCTTGGGAGGCCTAGACCAGATATTCGAGCAAACGTTCAGTAGGTTTGTTCTTTAGTACGTTTGCCACCGCGGCGCCGGCTATAACCGCGACGCCTAGAAAAGCTACCTGCATTTTGGGGTAGAGAACCATGACATCACCAAGCGACATCGAAGTAGAAGACGACCAATCTCCCCGTTGGTATATCGTTCATACCTATTCGGGGCAGGAAGACTTGGTCAAGAAAAACCTGGACCTTCGGATCCAGAGTCTGGACATGCAAGACCGCATCTTTGAAGTGCTGGTTCCAACCGAGGACGAGGTAATCTTCAAGGACGGTCAACGCCGCTCTGAGAAGAAAAAACTGTTTCCGGGCTACATCTTGGTGCAGATGAACATGGACGACGAAAGTTGGTACGCCGTCCGGAACACGCCGGGTGTAACCGGCTTTGTTTCCACCGAAGACGAATACGATAAGCGCCCCAAGCCGGTTCCCCTGGAAGACAAGCAGATCGAGGATATTCTCAAGCAGGTGGAATCCGGTCCGGTCCGGGTCAAGATCGGCCTGGCCCGGGGTGAGACGGTGCGGATCACCGAAGGACCCTTCGTTGACTTCATCGGATCGATCAATGACGTAGATGAAGCCAAGGGCAAAGTCCGGGTGCTGGTTTCCTTCTTCGGAAGGGAAACACCGGTGGAGCTGGACTTCTTACAAGTAGAAAGGATTTAGGAGCGGCATTGGCAAAGAAGCTCAGAGCGATAATTAAGCTACAGTTAGAAGCGGGTAAGGCGACTCCGGCCCCTCCGGTGGGACCGGCGCTGGGCCAGCATGGTGTTAATATCATGGGGTTCGTCAAAGAGTACAATGCCCGTACCGCCAACCAGAGCGGCACCATTGTACCGGTGCACATCTCAGTTTTTGAAGACCGGTCCTTTGCCTTCGTGACCAGGACACCTCCAGCATCCGATTTGCTGCGTAAAGCCGCGGGGGTAGAGAAAGGGACTTCCGATGGCCGTCAACAGGGCAACGTTGGCGCTATCAGCCGTCGAGCATTGCGGGAGATAGCCGAAACCAAACTGGTGGACCTCAACGCCGGATCGGTGGAGAATGCCATGTCCATAATCGAGGGCACGGCACGTAGTATGGGCATAGAAGTGACCGAAGAATAACGAAGGATAAATCGTGGCAAAATATAGCAAACGTTACGCCGCAGTGGCGGAAAAAGTTGAAGAAGACCGGCTATACGACCCAGAAGCAGCTATTGCTCTGACCAAGGACCTGTCCACCGCCAAGTTCGATGAGACAGTGGAACTCCATCTGCGCACCAACGTCGATCCACGTCACGCCGACCAGATGGTTCGGGGCGTGGCGGCCATGCCCCACGGCCTGGGGAAGACGGTCCGGGTTCTGGTGTTTGCCGATAGCGAAGCAGCGGAGATCGCCCGGGCGGCCGGCGCCGATTTCGCCGGCGAAGACGATTTGATCGCACAGGTTGAAAGCGGTTGGGCCGAGTTTGACATCGGATTGGCAGTGCCCAACGTCATGCCCAAGATCGGCAAGCTTGGCCGGGTGCTGGGCCGCAGAGGGCTGATGCCCAACCCGCGCTCAGGAACAATGGTGCAGCCTCAGGATCTACCTCGGGCGATTCAGGAAGCCAAAGCAGGCCGCCTTGAATACCGCACGGACCGTACCGCCATAATCCATTGCCCCATCGGCAAGGTAAGTTTTGAAACCAACCAATTGTTGGACAATTTGTCATCCCTGATGGACGCGATCGTTCGCGACAGACCAGATGGCGTGAAGGGGACCTTCCTAAGGTCGGCCTACCTGACGTCATCCATGGGTCCCAGCGTCCCTCTGGATATGTCCGTTCTGCAAGCATTGAAAGCCCCGGAGTAATGAGCGTTTTAACGAAAGCGACCGCTAACAAATAGCAGTAACCACGCCGAAGACAGCGGGTCCCTGTTAACGACAGGGCTAAAGAGCGACAGCCGCCCGCCGAGGTGCAAAGACCCTGGATTTGCGTATCGCCGGGTCCCCGCGCTTCGAGAACGGCGCGGGGATTTTTTTCGGAGGTGACCTTGCCTACACAAGCAAAAGTCGATCGAGTCAGCGAACTCAAAGATAAACTAGAGCGATGTTCCATCGCGGTTTCCACCAATTATGCCGGGATCGGAGTAAATGACATGACCGATCTGCGGCGGCGTATGAGAGATGCCGGGGTGGAATTCACCGTGGTCAAGAACAATCTGATGAAACTGGCTTGCGACGCTTCCCAACGGTCTCAGGCCAAATTCATGGTCGAAGGGCCAACCGCCATCGCCTTCGGCTATGATGACCCCTCGGCGGTGCCCAAGGTTCTGGCGGAATTCATCCGAACCACTCGGTTGCCATTGGATATCCAGGGAGCAATCTTGGGAGAAGGTGGGATGCTACCACCGGCGGATGTGAACCGGATGGCGGCGCTACCGGCCAAACCCCAACTGGTCGCCTCTCTGCTGGGCCAGTTACAGGCGCCGTTGCAGAGACTTCTTGGAGCATTGAACGGCCCGCTTCAGAACTTGGATGGATTGTTACAAGCGAGGATACGTCAGTTAGAATCAGCCGGCGCGAGCGAATAGCCCGGCTAACCGATCTAGAATCAGATAAAAGTGAATAAGGGAAGGAGGTTCCATGAGTAAAGACGAAGTTATGGCCGCGATCAAAGAGATGAACGTGCTGGAAGTGGCTGACCTGGTGAAGGCTCTGGAAGAAGAGTTTGGCATCAGCGCCGCGCCGGTTGCGGTGGCCGCCGCTCCGGCAGCTGGTGGGGGCGCCGGTGAAGCCGACGCCGCTGCCGAGGAAGAACAGACCGATTTCCAGGTAATGATCAAGGAGATCGGGCCAAATAAGATCAACGTCATCAAAGCCGTCCGGGAAGTTACTTCTTTGGGATTGCGCGAGGCCAAAGAGCTGGTTGAGGCCGCTCCCACCGCCGTCAAAGAAGGCGTGGTTAAAGAAGAGGCCGACACCATCAAAGCTAAGCTCGAAGAAGCCGGTGCCGTCGTCGAAGTCGCTTAGTTACCCGCCCTTACCCACGGTTAAGGAAGGGAAGGAATGAGCCGGCGCAAAGACCAGGAACGATTCGAGCGTCGCAAGGCGCAAAACTCGGGATATCAGGGGTTTCGCGGTCCGGATACCCAGACCGCGAAACCTGAAGTCGTCCTGGAAACTGCCGTGTGCTCGAATTGCAACCGAAAGCGGAATGTCCCGGTCACCAGCTTGCCTGATGACCGGGCAAGCTTTGTCTGCCGCGTTTGCCAAGAAGAGCAGGCCGCCGAGGCCTCTGCATAGAGTGTTCTGCTGATATCGATGCGGGTTGTTTAGCGTACTCTCTGTTCCCAATCGTCCCTCCGTCGGGGCGCTCTTAAAGTGTTACTCCCAGGGTGAAGGCGAGATCCCCGGACTCTGCCGGAGTGTCATTTTAATCGGTCCGCCAGATTCTGACGCCGCTGAGCCGGGACAAGCCTTTTTAAGATCTAACTTACTTGTCATAACTTGCAAGCCAATAAGGCTCGCCGTACACCTGCCAAAATACAACTAAACAATCAAAAAGGATGGGAAGCCCGATGATAAAAGTTACGGTCATGTACCCAAATGATCCGGATAAAAAGTTCGATTTCGATTACTATCAGAATAAGCACATTCCAATGGTCGCCGGGCTGCTGGCCCCTGGCGGATTGATTCGTGGCGAATTGGAGAAAGGTATCTCGGGAACCGACCCCAACTCTCCACCTATGTACGTGGCGGTGGGGAGTCTCTACTTCAATACGCTGGAAGAAGTCCATGCGGCATTCAGCACCCACGGCCGGGCAATCATGGGGGACATTCCGAACTATACCGACATTAAACCTGCGTTCCAGATAGGTGAGGTGATCGAGTAGCGGAAAATCCGGCCTACGAACTCCGCTGCCGGTAACCGGCCCATACCAAGACTGGCATCCTCCTAAGATAGGCCCGGCATTCGTTGGGCCTATCTGGCTGTTTATACCGATCCATCCCTTGTTAGAGGGTTATTCTGATATGTCACAATCCCAGCCCGGGTCAGCCTTCCAAGAACTCACCCAACGCCTAGTCCAAGAGTTTTGGAATTTCTATCCTACGTCGGGCGCCCGGATCGGGAGGCACGAATATGACGGTAGATTGCCCGATCTCTCCCCGGTGAGTGTGCGCCGCCGGGTCGAGCAGGTGGAGCAAGCAATGTCGTTTCTTGATGCCGCCGGATCGGGCGGAGAGAAATCTGACGATTGGCTGAGTCTTCAACTTCTGAAGCTCTTCTTCAAGCGGGAACACTTTTCGTTGACTGAGCTTAAGCCATTGGAAAACAATCCCATGAGGCAAGTTGGCTACCTGAACGTGGGCGGATACCTGCTACGGGACTACGCCCCCCTGGCGGACCGCCTCCGGTCGGCTACCCAGGTGATGCAACGCGTGCCCGCGTTCCTGGATACCCTTACTGCCGCCCTGGGAGACGCTATCGGCCGCCCGGTGCTGGAGATGAGCATTGAGGCCTACACCGGCATGGCCCGCTTCTATCGCCGGGACCTGGCTCAAGCGGCCGCTGAATCGGGTGATGGGACGGTCTCTCCGGAGTTCAACGACGCCCGGGAGTCCGCCGCTTCCGCCTTGGACCGGTTCGTGACGGAACTGGAGAGCAGGTTAAGCCGGGCTACACCCGAATTTGCCATCGGTTCCAAACTGTACTCCGCCATGTTGGAGACCGGCGAGGGGCTGGATGTTCCGTTGGCTCAGGTAGAGAAGTTGGGCCAGGCTGATTTAGAGAGAAACCTGGAGCAACTTGCCCAGGTGGCTGAGTCAATCTCGCCGGGCCGGGGAGTTGCCGAGGTCGTCGCCCAAGTCTCAGGGAGTCACCCTTCGGCTGAAAGACTGCTTCCGGAGACCAGAGATATGCTGGAGGATATCAGGCAATTTCTGCTGGACCTGGACTTGATCACCATCCCGTCGGAGGACCGCTGCCAGGTGGTAGAAACCCCGGCCTACATGCGATACGCCTTCGCCGCGATGGACAGCGCGGGCGCCCTGGAAACCAAGGCCACCGAATCCTTTTACTACGTTACCCCGGTTGAGCCCGATTGGACCGCCCAGCAGCAGGAAGAGTGGCTGTCCAACTTTAACTACGACACTTTGCGGATGGTCTCCGTGCATGAAGTGTATCCGGGGCACTTCGTTCACCACCTGCACAACCGCTATGGGCGCGACTTGCCGTTGGCCAACCGGGTCGCCGTGTCCTACGCCTTTACCGAAGGCTGGGCCCACTACACCGAGCAGATGATGGTGGAAACGGACTACGGCGCCGGTCAGCCCGCTCTGCATCTCACCCAGTTGTTAGAGGCGTTGGTGCGAAACTGCCGCTTCCTGTGCTCCATCTGGATGCACACCCAGGAAATGACGGTGGACGACGCCACCGAGTTTTTCATGGACAAAGCGTTCATGGGCGAGTTGCCAGCACGACGTGAGGCGATGCGGGGAACTTTCGACCCCGGATACCTGAGCTATACTCTGGGCAAGCTGATGATCTTGAAGCTTAGGGAAGATTTCCAGAGGGAGCAGGGAGCCGCCTATACCCTGAAGGGGTTCCACGACCGGTTGCTATCCTACGGCGCTCCGCCGGTGCCTCTGCTGCGGCAGATGATGTTGAGGAAACCTGGGGATTCGGCTATCTAACCCGGTCTTCGATGTAGATTAGGTATAGTCCTGGTTCGGAGGAATCCACACAAGGGAGGCGATTCATGTCGGAGGAAAACAAAGCTATCGTGCGCCGCTGGTTAGAGGATGGATTGAATGCACGGAATTTGGCCATCATCGACGAATTATTCGCCCCGGATTATGCCAATCACAGCCCCCGACTTGGCGTTGTAGGCCGTGAGTACACGGCGCTAGAAACAGCGGAATTCTTCGTAGCCTTCCCGGACTGGCGGACTACCATTGACGACGTCATCGCCGAAGGGGAAAAAGTAGTGGTGCGCCGGACCGTGCAAGGCACGTACACAGGTGAAGTCCAGGGCGCCCCTGTTCCCCCAACTGGGAAACTGGTCACTTTCACAATATGGGAGATGTTTCGCGTCTCTGATGGGAAGATAGTTGAACGGTGGGCCATCCATGATTTCCAGCAGCAGATCAGCGCAAAGTAGTTTGGCAACCAATCAACCAACGGACCGCTGAACATCAACACTTCGCCACAACATAAGGCCGGGGACCCCCATCAGTTCTTCTACGGATGGTATGTCGTAGGTGCAGCTGCCGTGGTGGTGTTTAGCAGCGGACCGGGCCAGTCTTACGTATTCTCCATCTTTATAGACTCGATAATTTCCGACACCGGTTTGTCCAGGTCCGGCATCTCCGCCCTCTACATGCTGAGCACCGGTGTAAGCGCTGCCATGGTATGGATAGTCAGCCGCATGGTGGACCGTGTTGGCCCGCGGATGATGCTAGTTGCCATCGGATTTGCGTTTGCAGCCGCTTGCTTTGGCATGGCCTTCGCCACCAATATCTTGCTGCTATACGTGGTTTTCGCCAGCCTTCGCGCTTTGGGCCAAGGCTCCTTGAATATCAATGCGGTCTTGCTGGTCAACCAATGGTTCGTGGCCTACCGAGGCCGGGCAATAGCCTTCATGGGATTGGGCGCTGTTTTATCCACTGCCATGTTCCCGCCAATGACAAGGGCCCTGATAGACAGCCTGGGGTGGCGCCAGGCATACGCAGTTCTGGGAATAATCGTAATGTCATTAATCGTTCCCGTTTCGCTTCTGGTCATCCGCAATCGCCCCGAGGACATGGGCCTATCACCGGACGGAAGGGGTCAACCATATGTCGATCCCGGTCGGCAAGCGGAGAGCGTTTCTCAGGACGTCTCGTCCGGATTGGAGACTCCGGTCTTACGGTCCCTTCATTTTTGGCTTTTGGCCCTTCCCATGGCTGCTCCGGGCATGGTTTCCACGGCTTTGGTCTTTCACCAGACTTCCATTTTCAAAGAAGCAGGTCTTACCGCGACTCTGGCAGCGGGAGTGTTCGTGATATTCTCGGTGTCCGCGGCGTTTACTTCGGTGATTGGCGGCTTCGTTGTCGAGCGGTTCAGTCCGAAGCTTCTTTATGGATTTTCCATGTGGATGTTGTTGGTTTCTTTATTGTTAGCGGTGGTCATGAACTCGGTCTTCGTTGCCGTGCTGTATGTAATCATCATGGGTGTGGCAAATGGCGCCCAACAGATAGTGCAAGGGGTCATCTGGGCACATTACTATGGCCGCCACAGATTGGGGCGTATTCTAGGCCCAGCTATGACGATAGGCATCTGCGGGTCGGCAGTCGGGCCATTCCCGTTGGCCCTGCTTCACGACGCGACGGGTTCCTACACGTTTGGATTGCTAGTGATGATCAGCCTGCCGGTGCTTTCGCTGATAAGTATTTTGTTTGCCCACCCATCTGCCAGCGGGGTATCAACAACTTAAGGATGAATAGAAGCGCCTCATGTTTTTTGAATCACATTACTAACGGAGCCAATGCCTGGGCAAGCTGATGAACTTTAAGTTAAAGGAAGATTCCCGTAGGGAGCACGCGCCGCTTACTCTTTGTAAAGGGGTTCCACGACCGGTTGCTGTCCTACGGCGCTCCACCAGTGCATCTGCTGCGGCAAGTCATGCTGACGGAGCTAGGGAGGTTGGTTATTTAGCAACGAATTGCCATGACAATAGAAAGCTCTTGTCCTAGACACGGACAGATCGAGTCTCTTTCAAGATATAATAATTCCGGCCAACAAAGATTTCGGTGCATCATCGAGGGTTCTATGCGATGTAAATTTTTTATGGGTACCGTCTTTACGTTTCCCTTTGTGAGCAGCGATCGCTTGTTTGGCTTGAGTTTGCGTTCTAGCTGTACCCCAAGCGCGGTATCTAGAGGGGCCTTCGCCCCGACATCCCAGAAACAGAAATCTGAAGGAGTCATCCCGCAATGCCATCATTCGATGTAGTCTCCCGGACCGATCTTATGGAAGTCGATAACGCCATCCACGGCGTCGAACGTGAGATTAAGCAGCGGTTCGACCTGGCCAACACCAAGTGTTCCGTGTCCCGCTCGGAAAATACGATGACGTTGATCGCCGACAACAACATGAAGATGGAACAGGTGGTAGAGCTCCTGCGTTTGTACCTGGCCAAGCGCAAGGTAGAGTTGGGGGCCTTGGACTTCGGTACACCCCAAAACGCTGGGGGCGGCGTTTTGAGGGAGACGGTGTCCATCAAGCAGGGAATCGACGGTGACCTGGGTAGGCTGATCAGCAAAGAAGTGAAGCGCACCAAGATGAAAGTCCAGGTGACGATCCAGGGCCAGGAACTCCGTGTCTCGGGCAAGAAGAAGGACGACCTGCAGGCTACGATGTCACTGATCAAAGCAATGGAGAACCAGCAACCCGTACAGTTCGTGAATTATCGGGAGTGACCGCGTAGATGTTGGACAGCCCCGGGGTCAGTACCTGTAGACCTAGCCAACCCGGACCAGGCGGTACTACCTGTTCACCCGAACCTGCCACCCAGACTGATCACTGACGGGGCTCCACGACCGGCTGCTGTCGTACGGCGCTCGTCCGATGCTTCCACTGCGGCAGGTCATGTTGACGGAGACAGGGGATTCGGCTAGCTAGAGGATCAGGCTCGGTGGCGTCTACTAGGTCGTGCGGAATGTCACTTTGCGGAAGGCTTCGCCGTAGGTGATTTCCTGATCGGCCACGGCCTTACTGGACCAGTCTTTGATAAATTCCTTGACATCTTCCACCGCCCTGCCGCTCATCTGGCTGCGATGCGCCATCACCGAGTCGACCTTGATGTCTAGGTAAGGTTCGATATCGATGAACGTATCCGCTTGCTCGGTGCCCCAAAATAGTACCGTACCGGTTTTGTGGGGCTCAAGCCCTTCGTCCTGCCAGAGTTCTTTGAAATGAAGATGGTCCCTGGCGCATGGGAATACCGCATCCAGAGCAACTTGTCCGGAGATTCGGTGGTCCCGGTGCCATGCCAGGTTCTTGCGGTATGGCTCGGGACACAATACAACGTCAGGCCGGACCAGACGGATCTGCCTGACCAATTCTTTGCGAAACTCGCTGGTGTCCTCTAGTTCGCCGTCCAGGTGGTGTAACGCGACAACTGTTTCCGCGCCCAACACGGCCGCGGCATCCCGCTGTTCTTGCTCTCGCTGGGCCCCTAGGTCCTGGGCGCTGACTTCACGGTCGCTGGTGCCTTTATCACCGTCGGTGCATAGGACGTAGTGAACCGTGGCGCCTTCTTTAGCCCATCGGGCTATCGTCCCGCCGGCCCAGAATTCGGCATCGTCGGGATGGGGAGTAACTACCAATACGCGCTGCGGGGTTTCTTCCATCCGCAGGCCACCTCCACTCTGGATGTGTTTTCCGGGTATCGGCTCCTGAGATCTGGGGCGCTATCTCAACGGTTTTGCAGCTTAGGAGACGGTATGATTGCCGGAGAATACTGACGAATAAGCACCGCGCCGTTACTGATCCCCGTATTGTCCCGCAGTCCCGTCGACGTTACTAGTTCAGCTGGTGTGCCCGATTCGCCGGGGTTGTAGACCGTGCCTATCGTACAGGAACGTAGCTACAGGGTCAACTTGGCGGACATCCTTAGATAGCCAAAACTTACGCCCCACTTAGTCGAAGAAAGTGTAGCCATTCTTCTGCAGGATGGCGGTCGCTTCGATGCGCCACCGGTAGGCGACGGCCATGGGGTCGTCCTCGAAATAGATCGCCCTCAAGTTGCGGGATAACTCCCATTCGATAAGCCTTTCGGCATTCGCCGCCCGGACGTATATGTCTGAGCCTTCACCGTTGATGTCTCTCTGCCGGTTCAAGTACCAGCGTATCAGGTGCCAATTAGAGTGTATGAACACATACGCGGCATCCTTGTTCCTCTGGTAGAGTTTAGACTCCAAATCCACTACTCTGTTTTCCAAAGCCTCGATGCGTTCTTGCATCTCGTCTACTGCCACGGTAAAACTCCTCAGCCGTTAGGCGGGCCACTCCCCGGGGAAGTGACCATTTCTGTCCTGGTATGGCGGTTTGGGACTCTGTGCCCAGGTCCATCCGGCGCGCGATCGGTGGCGGGCAGACGTATCTTACCAGACAACCGGACGAATCCCGGCTGCTGAAGATTAGGTCCGGATGGCTTAAAAGAATTATCGGTTACCGGAGAAGTTGATTTTTTGGTAACGTGAGTAGCGATCGAATTGACAGAGGCGCAACCGGGAAGAGGAGATGATTATGAGCGACCAACCCGACGGCACCAAGGGACCTTTGGACGGGCTGCGGGTGATCGATTGGACCATGTGGCAGTTTGGTCCGGTCTCAACGATGATGCTGGCCGATATGGGCGCGGAAGTCATCAAAGTGGAATCGCTGGATGGCGATCACGGGCGGAATGTCGGCCGTTCGGTGGGCTTGGACTCAACCCTCTCCAACGGGGCCAGCGCTTTTTTCGAGGGGCTGAACCGGCAGAAGCTGGGTATCTCGCTAAACCTCAAAACCCCGGAAGGGGTGGAGATAATGTACAAGCTGGCGGCCAAGTCCGATATCTTCGTGGAGAATTTCAGGAAGGGTGTAGCCGAACGTTTGGGACTGGGTTATGAAGACTTGGTCAAGCACAACGAGAAGATTATCTACGCTTCGGCTTCGGGATACGGACCGGAAGGCCCCGACTCAGGCAAGCCGGCATTCGCGTTAACCGCTGAGGCCAGGGCGGGGGCCCTATGGTGGATCGGGCCACCCGACGATACACCCCATCAGCTGGACATCGCGGACCAAAGCGCCGCTGTGATGCTGTCTTACGGCATCATCGGAGCTATTGTGGCCAGAGAGCGGTTCGGATTCGGCCAGAAGGTAGATGTCTCGCATCTGGGCAGCATGATCTGGGCCAGGGGGATGCAGAACCAGATCTCTTTACTGGTTGATAGAGAATACCAGCGATTCGACCGAAATAGTCCGGGCAACGTGTTATGGAACTACTACCGGTGTGGCGACGGCCGTTGGATAGCTTTTTCCATGGGCCAGGACCGGTATTGGCCGCCATTCTGCCGTGCCGTGGAAAGGCCCGATCTGATCGATGATTCCAGGTTCGATACCCCTGAGAACCGTTACCAGAACCGGGAAGAACTGGTCGATCTTCTCGACGCCCTCTTCCTCTCTAGAACAAGCGGCGAATGGGAGGAGTCTCTCCAGGGGAACGACGACATCATTTGGGAGCGGGTGCAGCGCAACTTGGACCTGCCAAAGGACCCCCAGGTTGTGGCGAACGACTACATCGTCGAGTTCGACCACCCGGCCATAGGGCCTTCGAATTGGCTGCAAACGCCAGTCACTTATAGCAAGACGCCCCTGTCTACGAGGAAAATGGCCCCGGCTCTGGGAGAGAACACGGAGGAGACCATCATTGGCCTGCTGGGTTACTCCTGGGATGACATCGTGGTTCTAAAAGACAAGAAGGTGATTCTTTAGCCGCGAACCATATGGTAGACAGGAAAGAGACTCAGAGTTACTATTCCTGCGGTGACCCACTGTCCGATTCACAGGCGCGGGTTATTTGTTGACGGTCAACGAAGAGATATGTGAGGAAATATGCCCAAGATAATCCCAGTCGCCGACGAGTTGAGCAAGACTTTTTGGGACGGCGTTAATGACAAACGGTTGATCCTGCAACATTGCGCCGCTTGTGAAAGGCTCCAATACCCGCCGAAACCGGCATGCCAGTTCTGTGGCTCTGGTGAAAAGCTGGAGTGGAAAGATGTGGAAGGCAAAGGCCATATCTCGACCTACATCGTGATTGAGGACGGGCGTCTGAACCGCCGTATGCCCGATCAGCCTTACAATCTGGCGTTGATCACGTTGGACGAAGATACCAGCGTCAATTTTTACTCCAACCTTCCTGGAGTCCCTCCCTACGAGGTCCCGGTAGGGTCAGCTGTCGAGGTTATGTTTGAAGAGGTCGCGCCGGACCAACTGATCCACGAATGGAAGGTCGTCGGCTGATTGTTCAGTGATCTCAAACGGCATTATTATTTATCATCAAAAAAATAGGTGAATGATGGCTACGCAAAACCAGTATCAGTGGCGAAGAGATAAGGACGGGCTAGGGGTGTGGGACCACCGGGGCAAGGTCGCGGTGGCCGGATACGGTCACTCCCCCGTTGACCGGCGCTGGGATGAGAGATCCATGGATCAATCCTTGGGCGCATACACCATCCTGGCCTGCAGACTTGCCATGGAGGACGCGGGAGTAACCCCCGACCAGATCGACGGAATCATCTGCTGCGACAGCCACATCGCCGGCGGCAGTGGGGGTACCGCGTCCAACTGGGCGCCGCGTCCCTACTTTGACCCGCCTTACGACTCGGAATTGGGGCTTACATTGATCAACGGTGAATGGCTGGCCAAAGTGATGGAGTTGCCCAACGTCAGATTCGCTCCCACCGGAGTGCCGACAATCGGCGAGATGGTGGGCATGGCCTCGCAAGCCATCGCCGACGGAAAATGCAATACCTGTCTGGTGATCTACCCCACGGGCAATCTGGAAGGCAGGTACCGCCGTGGGGGAGAGAATGCCGACGACTACGCGAAGGGCGCTCGGCAATGGGTGGCGCCTTGGGGCAACCACGGCGGCAACGACTTCATCAACATCTTCCCCCACAACCAGTATTGCCTCAAATACGGGGGCACCCACGATGATCTGGCTCCCTTCGTGATCAACCAGCACCGGAATGGATTGCTGACTCCGTGGGGCTACAACGCCAGCCACGGGCTGGAACAACTTACCGTTGAGGACTACGTGACGTCGCGGTACATCCTGAATCCCCTGCGGTTGTGGGATTGTGACCGGCCGGTCAACGCATCGGCGGCCTACCTGTTCACCACCGCCGAGCGTGCCCGGGATATGAAGCAGCCCCCGGTTTACGTGCTCAACCACTCACAACATAACTTTCCTACCCGGACAACTCAGTCGGACCTGAATGAGATTGAAGATTGGACCGACCGGGCGGCTAAAAGGATGTACGAGGGCGCTGGGCTCGGACCGGCGGACGTGGACATCTTCAACCCGTATGACGGTTATGCGACGATGACCCAGTTTTATCTGGAGGCATTCCAATGGCACGGCGTGAAGCGGGGCGACGCCTTCGCCTTCTATGCCGATGACATCAGGGTCGAGGGTCCCCATCCCTTTAGCTCCAGTGGTGGTAACCTGGGGAACGGCCGTACCCGCACCGCCATGTACACCGACAGTATCCAACAGCTTCGGGGGACCGCCGGCCCTAGGCAGGTCACGGTACGCGCTGAAACGGCGCTGGCGGCCTTTGTCACCCCTAGCAGCGGCGGCTGGATCATGTTCTCCAAGCACCCCAGTTAGCGCCGATACAGATCAACTTCGGGTGGCAGTTTGGCCGGCCCGGATACGGAAGAGTTTTATGCCGGAAAATCGTATTCTCGAGGGTGTGCGCGTTCTCACTTTAGAGCAGGTGCACGCCCTGCCTTGGGGGACGTCTTTCTTAGCGGATCTGGGCGCCCAGGTCATCCGCGTGGAAAGCGTGGTCCACCTGCAGGACCGTAAGTCCGGCCCTTTCCCCGGCGGGCAGTCCAGCGAAGAATGGTGGAACGAGGGTGGAAACCTGGCCTACTTTGGCGCCCGGAATAAGCAGAGCCTTTGTCTGGAAGTGGCCGATCCCCGGGGTAAAGAAGTTTTCCTCAAGCTGGCTCAGGAATGCGACATCGTGACGGATAACTTCCGCCCCGGCACCATGGCACGGTACGGCTTCGACCATGAGAGCCTGAGCAAGCTGAATCCCAGGATCATCACCTTGAGCTCCACCGCCTTCGGATACACTGGCTCGTGGAGCAGGGCCGGATCCCGGGCCCGTACCGTCGATGCCTCCTGCGGGATGTCCTATCTGACTGGCTATGAAGACGGCCCATCGCGGCGGGCCAGCAATAACTACATGGATCACTCGGTGGGCAACAACGTAGCCTACGCCCTGCTGCTGGCGCTGTACCAACGAAACAAGACCGGCAAAGGCATGCGAATCGACCTCACCATGCAGGAAACCGGCGTGTCGGCCATCGGCCCGGCTATCCTGGAAACGCAAAGGGGCATCTCTCGTCCCCGTCTCGGATGCGGACATCTGTGGAAGTCGCCCCACAACGTCTTCCCGTGTCGCGGCGAAGACCGTTGGATCACCATCGTGGTGTCCACCGATGATGAATGGCGGCGCCTAACCAAGGCCATGGGCGGCCCGGCCTGGGCGGTCGACCATCGCTTCGACACTGCCCAAGGCCGCTGGACCCACCGGCGCCAACTGGGCGAGCACCTAGCGGAATGGACCAGTATCCAAGACGATCAAGAGTTGATGATTCATCTTCAAGAAAATGGCGTCTCCGCAGGCGCGGTGTTGACGGCCGAGGACCTGGTGGCCAATCCTCATCTCCAAGAGCGGGAATACATAGAAGAATTTGTAAACGTCAACGCTCCTCAAGCCGGCCCCCGGAAATATGCCGGACGTCCCTTCCGAATGCCGGGCGTTTCCATGGGTATCCACAGTGTAGCGGCTTTGGGTGAGCACAATGAGGAGATTCTGAGGGAGATCGCCGGATTGTCTGGGGAAGAGATCGCGGCCCTGGCTGACGACGGAATAATCTCCAACCTACCCCTGCCCACGGAGTCCCGGCCTTAGAAGAGATTGGATCTGTTGGCTGCCCCTGATATGTTTGGGGACACCACGAGTCAGTAGAGTCGCGTTTCTTGTTTGCCTATGGAATCGGCAGCGGCTCGACCTGAAGGCGTGTGTTGATGGACTTGGTTGTGCCAAAGTCGTAGCGGGTAATCGAAGGAGAGGTGATCTCCACTCGAAACAGGGGTTAGCGGTGCTGCGGCGAGCGATTGGTCAAAGGACCCCGTGGCCGATCGTGACGAGCAAGAGATAGTTTTAGTCTCTGATCACAACTCCCCTACGCCCGCAGCATCTCCCGCCGGAATAGCACCCGCTCCATTAAAGGCCCGCTGCCTATCGCAAATATTCTACGGAACGACCTCCCAGATCTGGCGGCTGCCTTCTACTGTATTGATATTAAATAGTCTGACAGACTCTACAGTCTCGGGGGATAGCTCGTTGTAATTGGTACGCTGATTATTAAAGTACTCATCTAGGCTTTCCACTTCGATCTCAAATGCGATGGTATCCATCCGGTCTGTATAATCCAAGTAGATTTTACCCGTTGTATTGCCATCGCTGGCCCAGGAAGCCCTAACCCCCTTCACAACCTCCAAGCACTCAGGCACCTTTCCTCGGGCACACTTCCAGACGTTTCTGACCATGTACATTCCCAGTCTCCTCAGAACATTTGATAGCCAATTATCCCAGATCGAGTAGATTTCTTTAGCCATACGACTTCTGGGATAACGCGAACTATAATGCTGCATCCAGAGACCGTCAACGACCCCGCGGAGGGTCACCATGTTCCCCTTATGGAGTGCTCCCGGCCTTTTTATAAGAATCGACCGCCGGGGTCAGCGGTTATTAAGCCGGGTAACCTCTGGCTGAAGTCTAATGGCGTCGCCCAGATCGGCGACTTCGGACCGGCCGTGGCTCTTAGACCGGTCCCGTCTGTCAACTGAAGGCATGACGGCCTTAAATCTTGGCTCGAAAAACATCGGCCTTCAACCAAGTTTCAGCATCCAATAGAGCTACTACGCCTTCAGTATCTCCCGCCGGGACAGTACCCGCTCCATCAAAGGTCGCATGCCCAGCTCGCTGGAGATGGCGAGGGACTCGTCAAGCTGGGTGATGGCTTTTGCCCGGTCGCCCTCACCATCGCGCTTTAGCAGCATGTCGGCGTAGTCGCAGCAGGTTCAGGCCAGCTCCGGCTGGTAGCCTGCTTTGCGGCAGAAGTCCAGGACGTCCTCAAAGTGTTCGCAGGCCTGGTTCAGATTGCCCATGGTCTGAGAGACGAGGCCCAGGATGCGGTCGGCGGACAGCCCAGGCCCAAAGGGGCCTTGGGGAGACATGGTGGCCATTAGAGGCTCTATGGCGCCGTACAACTTCCCGGCTGCCATCGCATCGCCCCTTTGGACTGCTATCAACGCCAAGCCGATTCGGGCTGCGTGTTGCGCGGACGGGAAACCCGATGGCGAGTCGAGAATAGACAAAGCGATGGACTCGGCCTCGTCAAATCGCGTTATCTCCCCGGAGATATAGGCTGCTAAAGGTATGACCACTGCCGGGACGGTATTAGTTGTAAAGGCCGCCAGGCTTGACGGGCTCGGCCACACATTCTCAAGGAGCTGTTCCAGATAAGCACGGCCGGGTTCGAAATTACCTGTCTGGTATTCCAGAATGGCACGGCATCCCAGTAAGTCCGCCTCCCGTGGCGACATCGCCAGGCCTTGTTCCGCGAAGTCTCGAGCAGTTTGCCAGTCGCCCCTGGCGCTACTCAGATTCTCGTTAGCTTCCATGGCGAACGTCTGCCATTGGCGGGAACCCGACCGTTCCGCTGATTCCATCAAAGCTGAGGCGTGTTGAGCAGCCTCCTCCGAATCCCCCATTGCATATAGGACATGCACCAGGTCATACCGAGCGTGCGACTCAACGCTTGGCCGCTCAACCTGCTCGGCCAGAGAGACCGCTCGCCGATTCCGGTCCAGACTCTCTTCGAAGCGGCAATAAGTGAAGTCCACACAGACCCCTACCATCAGCGTTTCCATTTCTAAAATTGAGTCGTGGTGTTCCTGCGCGATGACCAGGGCACCATTTATTGCCTCCTGGGCCTTCTCATAGTTCGCTCTTAACCCCCGCACGGAGCGGGACATGAGCCGCCCAGCATCGTGGGAACCCGGCGTGGCCAACTCCAGGGCCTTGTCAATAAAGCCAAATCCGTCTTGGCTCTGTACCGCGATAGCCACCGCTTGTTCCGAATCCCCGGCGGCTACGTAGTAGTCAAATGCCCGGGTGAGAATAGGAAGGGCCTGGAACAAGGTCTGCCTCTCCCGAGTGCCCAATTCTGCCCGGCCAAGACCGGACAATAACGCTGCGCTCTCAGCGTCCGGAGCGGGCTCCGTTCCGGTCAACTCCACCCCCTTGCCCGCCAAGCCCCTTTCAAAATGGGCAAGCGCGTCTTCATAGGCATAAGAGGCTATCGCCTGCTCCCCGGCCAACAACGAATAATGCACTAACTTCTCTATGCCTACAGCCGTTTGTGCCTCCCTAAAGTGATGAGCCAATTCGGCGGCATGTGGTTCGACATCATCGCCGTAAATCTCTTCCAGGGTCTCCCCAATGGTGGCGTGGAGTCCCGCTTTCCTGGTCTGGGACATCTCTTCCGCAAATTTCTCTCGGACAAGAGCATGGGAAAACTGGTACCGGCCCCGGGGCAACTCCTCGATGAGCAATGCCGCCATCGCCTCTTGTAGCACCTCCCGAAGCTGGTCTTCATTCGTGTCCTCGATCAACGGCGCGATCACCGTCGGATCGAATTCCCGGCCGCTGACTGAGGCGATGGTCAGTATTTCATTGGCTTCCTGGGACAAACCATTGAGCCGGCGGCCAATCACCTCTCTGACACCCTCGGGAATACGGACGGTCCATGTGGCTCCTGAGTAAGCCGTTAGGTCTCCTTCCTGCATCAGAAGCCGAACCACTTCTGTGATGAAGAGCGGATTACCCTCGGTCTGAGTGTGGACGGCCTCCACGAAATCTTCCGGAGGCGATACACCGGCGGTCACCTCGATGAGGCGGGCCACGTCACTTTGGGTGTGGCCGCTTAGACTCACCCGCTGGAGTTGCCCCTCACGATTCAAAACATCTATGGTTCGGGCCAGGGGATGCTCCGGTGAAAGGTCCACGGTCCGGTAAGTCACCAGTAGCAACAGGCGGCTGGTCCTAATTTCCCGGACTAAATACTCTAGAAATAGTAAAGACGAGCGGTCGGCCCATTGCAGGTCGTCCAAGACCAGCATGATGGGTTGATTTTCGACCGCGTTCTTCAGGAAGGTTGTGATTGCGTCGAAGAGGCGGAAACGGGCTTGTTCCGGTTCCACTTGGGGTGGCGTTCCCAGCCCGGGCAACCGCTCGAGTACTTCAGATATGATCTCGGCAATATGCTGGGCGCCGGCGCCCATCTCCGAGCGAAGCTCCTCCGGGTCCTTCTCACGTATGTAGGAACGGATGGCTTGCACCCAAGGCCAGTAGGGCGGTACGCCCTCATCTTCATAGCAACGGCCCCACAGCACCAGGGCTCCCCGCTGCATGGCCAGTACGCCCAACTTTTGGGCGGTCCGAGTTTTGCCGATACCTGGCTCGCCAGACAGGGCGACCAGGCGGCCCCGGCCCGACAACGCGTCTTCCAATGCGGCCTGTAAGTCGTCCATCTCCCGAAGTCTGCCGACAAACACGCCGCCCGCCAGACTGTCCTGAGCTTGGACATCGTCCACAGCTGCTGTAGGTTGCTCCACGACGGTCGTGAGATCGACGGCGGCCTGATGACCTTCAAGCCCTCGCGTGGCAGCGGACAGGAAAGCTTGGCCTTCGCGGTTCTCGGGGTCGAAGGTTAAGACATGTTGTGCGCGGGCTCGGACGATTTCCCAGTCTTGTCGGGCCGCAGCTTCGTCAGCTTCGTCTAGGAGACGGTCGATCTGGCGTTGAATTCGGTCGCTGGCCATGATGGGGGAATAGTACGTCGCAGCCGGTGGCTTGTCCACATCCAACAGCGTGTGGTGCTCTCTTGACGCGGCGTCTAGCGACCAAGCGACGGTGTTTGTGCGAGCGATTCGGGCCTGGGAACGATCCAACTGCCGATGGGTTAGAGCAGAGCTGAACTCCAGCGGAAACACGCGCCGGCGGTTTGGGTTTCAATGATTTGGACCGGCGGATTCGGACGCCTAAATAGTTGAATCTGGATCGTCCGTCGCGTCCTTCGCTTTGAGTCTGGAGAAGCGGCCTATGCGAAGGCGGTACATGAATATGCCGCTGATACAGAACAGTATGCCCTTTATCACTTGCCTCTGGTCTAATTTGCTTTCCCCAAGCCGGCGATTAGTAAATGTGATTGGGATCTCTTGAATCGTGAGCCTGGACGCCAGCACTAGCAACGTAGACTCGGGCATGAACTCATAGCCGTTACCCTTAGCCCGTGACAGGACCGCCGATGCCGCGCGGCGGGAAAATACCCGAAAGTTGGTGGTGCACTCGAGGGGCGTCCCGGCGCCCCAGTGGTACACCAGATTGGCGGTCCGGCTTAGCAGCCGGCGTTTGATGTTCCAACCTTCAACGCCACCCCCTGGCGCATAACGGCTCCCTTGGACCATGTCGGCGGAACCCGTCTTGATCGCGGCGAGCAGCCTGGGGACATCCGCCGGATCGTGGGAATGATCGGCGTCCATGCTAATAATATATTGGGCTCCGGCGTTCAACGCGGCGGCTATGCCAGATTGTAACGCTGAACCCAAGCCCAGTTTGCCCGGCCGGTTTACTACGGTAATGTTGCCGAATCTCGTGGAAAGTTGTTGAGCGATAAGACCTGTCCCATCTGGGCTATTATCGTCGACCACCACCAGTTGCAGGTCTATCTCTAGGCTTTCTAAAGCCTCTACGAGCTGCCCGAGATTATCAGCTTCGTTGTAGGTCGCTAGGATCACGGCCAATTCCGGCACGGAAATCACCTTAATTCAATATCGTCGGCCCGCCACCGGAGCCGAACCTACGCCAGAAACCGGTGCCCCATTTCTCGCTTATCGCGATCAACGGCAACGTCAACAGACCCAAGCCCAACAGCACCACCCGCAGACTACGAGGTCGATATTCCAACCGTACTTTGTGTTCGCCTTGAGGCAGCTGGATCCCCACCACACTGGGCATCAACATGACCGGGTCCGTCTCTTCCCCATCTACGGTGGCCCGCCAGTTTGGGTGATAAGTGGCTTTAAGCATCAGCATGCTATCGCGTTTCACGTTAACGTCAGCCGCAAAGAAATTGTTGCCAACTTCCTCGGAGAGCACTATGCCCCGAGATGGACCGGCAGAAACTTGGATTTTAGAAATGACCTCAGAAGCCTCAGAGAGTGGTATCGAGCTCTTTATCCCTCTGGAAGAACTGCCAAACAGAACCGTTGGGTGCTGCTTGACGCCCAGCAGTCCGCTGGCCATCCAGTTTGATGCCGCCGGCCAGTAGTCCGTTTTTCCTCCGGTAAAGGTCAGGTCTGAGTCTACCAGATCGAAGTAGCCGGTCGTCTGCACTTGGTACAACCGGTGGCGACCGAACTGCCCGAGTGGTTTTACAAATCGCGGGAATACTTGGGCTTCCGGCGCCACAACGTACCGCACGTTGAACAGATTATATTGCTCAGGGCGGGTCTCGTCGAAGACCCTCTCGAAACTACTGGATAATGAAAATCGATGGTAAAGCCATCCCGTCATATCTAGGCCCTCTTGCTGTAGCAGAAAATACATCGGTATCCTGCCGACGACGTATTGACTGCCCCAATTTTCGGGTAATCCGGCATAAATACGGCCGGATGGTAGTTGCTTTAGTTTTCCGAATAGGGCACTCAATTCCAGTTCTTCGTTGGCCAGAGCCTGCCGGCTTTCTGTCAGATAAAAGGCATTCTCTACCAGATAGGATCTCCGTTCGTTGTATACGGGCAGCAGGAGCAGCGAGGTGAGCGCTAGGACCCCCGCGAAATACCAGACGTTTGATCGGGAAACGGCCCAACGCCAAGGTGCAGCCAATGCAACGGCCATGAGGAAGATGCCGCCAAGATGGACCATAGCCATAAACCGGATCATGTGGAGTTGGCGGCTCATAGGTAACACGTCTATCAATACACCCCAAGTGGACCTGCCGAAAAAGAGCAACAGCCATAGTAAGAATATCGTTACCGGAATCAGGTATCGTTCTTGTCTCCACCGAAGTAGACAAAAGACGAACCCAACAGCCATCAAGATGGTCAAAGAAGGGAACCGGCCAAAATCAAATAAATGACCTTTCGCCAGACCTATAAGCACTGCTGAATGGCCAAAAGAGTCGTACGTTATCCGCGGTAAATTATTATTGTTCAGATACGTCCGGTCCAAGAAAAGTGGAATCAGAAAATAAGAGGTCACCACCACGACCAGCAGAAAGAGGATTATCATCCGCCTCCACCGCCTCCATACAGCCGCAAGAAAAGACCTGGGATCAGACATATCCATCGGTTGAATGAATGTGAGGATGCCAAGGGTGAGGAAGGCCATATACCCGTAAAGAAGGTGTGACATCAACGTCGCCGCGAGCAACAGCGTCGCCCAGAAGTAGCCTCGCCCCTCCTGTAGAACTCGATACCCCTGGGCCAACGCTGGAGGCAGAAGAACCATTGCCCAAAGCTGGCTGTAAAGCCCCCACCCCCTGAAGACGTAACCTTCGAAACCGAGCCCCCAAAGAGAGTTGGTTGCCGTTAGCGACGCCACAAGGCCGCCCATCGCCGCCAACAGCCGATCGAAACCGAAACGTCGTAATGACCAAAAGATGGACAACGGGAAAAAGCTAAGGGGCAAGTACGTCGTCCAGTTCAACATATCGGCCAGGGGAAACACTCCGAGAGTGAGAACATGGACCAGCGCTAGAGTTACATGCGGCAGATGTTGGTAGTAGTGGAACAAGGGGAAACCCATGCCCATGGTGCGTTGCCACGGATCGGTGAAGTCCTGTCCATGGGTGATGGCCTTCACCGCCATGTCCGTGTACAACAGATGCATCCCGATGTCGTTACGGTCCGGGATCTTAATCGCCACGTCTGGATAAAGATGGACCAGGTTGAATGTAACGGCGAAAAGGAGCACACCGATGACTATGCAATTCTCGAGGCTCGGAAAATGCCGCGAGGCCGTTGTAACATCACCTACCCGGTTGCGCGTGCTGGGCATCGTCATCGGGAGTATTTACTCAACGTTAGTCTCTAAGTTGGTCATATCGTATCCGTTTAGACGAGTGGAAAGCAGCAAATACGATGCTTACTACTCCAACAAATTCGTGCACCTGCGGCGCCGCCAGTATATTTTGTTTGCGAGGGTGGGTCCAGTAACTTGATTCGGTCGAAAGCACGATGATTGACGCCTGGTCCGTACCCAGTAGTGGGCGCTAGGACTCGCTCAGAGCCAACGCGATGGTGTCTGCTCACTTATCCCAGGTCCCAAGGCAAGCGCTCGAAGCGGGAGTCACGTGCAAAATAATCCGGTCGAGTGTAATATTGGGCGCACACCCGCCGTTGTCAGCCCGGAGCCTGTCAGTCCTTCCCCGAAGGATGAACCGACTGGCTCACCACGAGTGGCAGGGTGGCAGCCAGGCTGATCAAAACCAATGGAGGGCATCGATCAAGTTGGACATCTTATCTGACATAAAAGTGGTGGAACTGGCCCATGGTCTGGCCGGCGCTTTCTGCGCCAAGTTGCTGGCCGACCAGGGAGCAAGCACCATCAAAGTGGAACCTCCCGCTTGGGGCGACCCGGCACGCCGCGAGCCGCCCTTTATCGATGGAGTGCCCCATCCCGAAGGCTCCACGCTGTTCTTGGCCTTCAATACCAATAAGCGCGGCGTAACTTTAGACATCGAACAAGCCGCCGGCCTTGAGTTGCTGCTGCGGCTGGTGGCGGATGCCGACGTGCTGATCGAGAGCTATTCCCCAGGTCATCTAGACAGCCTGGGATTTGGCTACCCGGTCCTAAAAGAGAAGAACCCCGGTCTGATCGTTACATCTTGCACTTACTTCGGCCAGACTGGACCTTACCGCGACTACCAAGGGGGAGATTTGGTTGCTCAGGCCTTGGGCGGCTTCCTCCACGCGGTGACCGGTTCCGCCGACATGCCTCCCATGGGCACGGCTCTGGAGCAGATGGAGATTACCGCCGCCCGCAACGGGGTCATTGCCATCATGGCCGCCCTGTTCCAACGTCAGCAGTCAGGTGAAGGACAGCACATCGACCTGTCCACGATGGAAGCCGCTATCAGTACGCCGTCGGGTCTGATCCATCCCTACACGTTCACCGGCCAAAGTCCAAAACGAGGGGGCAGCGACGGCAACGTGATGGACGGGATGCATATACCCACCGCCGACGGCGAAGTGACATTGACCACTGCCGGAACCGGCGGGCGTCCCATGGAAGCCTGGGCCGAATTCCTGGAAGAACCCAGGCTGCTGGACCCCAAATTCGCTACCCGTCAGAGCCGCATGGACAACTGGGAAGAACTACACAGTTTGGTCGCTACCCCCCTGGCTAAGTGGAACAATCTGGACCTGATGCGGGAATCAATGGCCCGGGGGCTCGTCCTCGGTTTGGTCCAGAGCCCCCAGCAGGTGGTGGACTCTCCCCATCTGGAGGAGCGGGGCTTTTTCGTCGAGCTCGACCATCCCGACGCCGGCAGCCTGAAATATCCGGGTCCCGGTTTCTTCATCGACGGTGAGAACCCTATGGAAGGCGGTCGACCGGCTCCGTCCTTGGGTCAACATAACTCGGAGATATTCGGTGGAGAGTTGGGGCTAACTTCCGAAGAGTTAGGCTTGCTCCGCGCCGCCCAAGTCGTTTAGCTCCGGAATCAGTACTCGTAGAACATCTGCTGTATCTCCTCACGGTTGCTGGTGACGGTCAAAGCCAGCATCAACAGCACTCTGGCCTTCTGGGGCAGCAGGTTGTCGCAGACGATGAATCCCTGCTGCTCCTTCTTGGGTGTCATGACTACCCGGCCTGCGGTAGCCCGCGATGCCAGCACCACGGGCATGCCCTCGCCAACGGCCGCCGCCGCCGCTTCAACGACTGCCGGTGGGTAAGTGCCGCCACCGAATCCTGCCAGGACCATCCCGCCGGAGGCGTTTGCCCGGACCGCGTTCACCAACAGGCCGTCGGCGCCACCGTAGGAATAGACGATGTCCACTCTGGGCAGGACGGACGACTCTGAAACGTTGAAGGGAGTGGCTGTCGTGTGCTTCCTGATCGGCGCGCGGTAAAAGACGACTTTACCGTCAGAGTCAGCGTAGCCTAGGAACCCCAACTCGTTGGGCCGGAAGGTCTCAACCCTGAAGGTGTTCGCTTTGGTCACGTCGCGGCCGCAGTGAATCTCACTGTTCAACACCGTGAGCACACCCATACCGGCTGCTTCCGGGCAGGCGGCGACACGCACCGCCTCCAACAAGTTGAGGTCCGCGTCGGTTCCCAGGGAGGTCGGTGGCCGCATGGCGCCTGTAATCACCACGGGCTTGTCTGTTTTTACCGTCAGATGAAGGAAATAAGCGGTCTCTTCCAAGGTCGCGGTTCCGTGGGTCACCACCAAACCGGCCACCTCGGGCTCTTCCCTAAATGTCCGGTTGATCCGGTTAGCCAAGCTTAGCCATTCGGGACCCCCGATGGCCGTACTGCCCACGCTGATCAGGTCCTCCGCATCGATCCTGGCGATGTCCGACACCTCCGGGATCCGGGCCAACGACTGATCGATGGTGATGTGGTCTCCCAACTCTGGGTAGAGGATATAGTCCAAACGGTCCGGCCCAACACCGGCGATGCTGCCTCCGGTGGCGATTATCTTTACTAGGAGTTTGTTGGCATTCATGGGTATCCTCCGGGCACGGGATTTTTAGCCTTGGTGCAGTTCAACACTATATATTGGGATAGATACCGGCATCAATGCCCGTCCTGGCGCTAACCATGGACAAATCCCCCGGCCTAACGTTATTATTCCTCCATCATGGCAAGTGAGCGTGTACAACGGCGCATTGAGCGTCTCTTAGATCAACTCGATGAAGCTGAGACCCAAGGCAACTGGGAGTCGGTACGTGATCTAGCTCAAGACGTTCTGGAGATCGACCCGGATAACACCGAAACGGGGGCGTATCTGCGGTCGTCTGCTAGAAGGCTAGGCGCTGTAACCGCAACCCCAAGTGATCCGCCGTCGAGCCCACCTGATTCAGCCGCAGTCGCGGATCGCCAAACTCCCCAACCCACTTCCTTCGCAAACGGCCGCTATCAGGTCAAGAGGTTCTTGGGAGAGGGGGGCAAGAAGAAAGTCTACCTGGCCCACGACACCACGTTGGACCGGGAAGTTGCTTTTGCGCTGATCAAGTCGGAGGGGTTGGACGAAACCTCCCGCGCCCGAATCCAGCGTGAGGCCCAGGCCATGGGGCGGTTGGGCTCCCATGCTCATATCGTCACTGTCTTCGACCTGGGCGAGGAAAACGGCCAACCCTACATGGTCACCGAACTCATGGGCGGCGGGGATGTCGAGGGGTTAATAGATAAGGCTGACGACCACCGCCTTCTCCTGGATCAGGCCATCAAGATAGCCCAAGAAACCTGCCGGGGCATGGAATTCGCCCACAGCCGGGGCATCGTCCACCGTGACTTGAAACCGGGCAACGTGTGGTTGACAGAGGACGGCATCGCCAAGATCGGCGACTTCGGCCTGGCAATGGCCCTGGACCGGTCCCGTCTTACTATCGAGGGCATGATGGTGAGCACAGTTATATTGAGATAAGGCTCTCTATCTGCTAGAATCATGGCATCCCGGTTTATCGAGGCTGCCATGCCCACCGCTATAGATACCGCCACCGCCGTCGGCTACTTCAGAGTATCCTCCCCTGGGCAAGCCGGGGAACTCCACGTATCCCTGGA
>CATMOE010000005.1:0-105878 GCA_950072105.1 uncultured Dehalococcoidia bacterium | reverse complement strand
TGAGCAATTGGACGAAAACAAGACCGCCATAGAAAACGTCGGCGACGGCAATGATACAGTTACCGTTAACGGGAAAATTCGTCACATCCTCGGCTATCTGCAAGATTTTCTCTTTTCTCCCGATCAAGCTCGTTCTCTTGTTTCTGTTCTTTCCGGTGGGGAGCGCAAGCGCCTCATGCTCGCCCGTCTCTTCACCCGGCCCTCCAATCTCCTTGTGCTGGATGAACCCACCAACGACCTTGATATCGAGACCCTTGACCTTCTTGAAGGCCTCTTGATTAACTACACAGGAACGATTCTCCTCGTCAGCCATGATAGGACGTTCATCAACAACATCGTGACGAGCACCGTCGTTTTTGAAGGCGGCTCCGTCGTGAAGGAGTACGTGGGTGGCTATGATGACTGGCTGCGTCAGCGCCCCCAGGAAGCAAAACCGAGTAGGGCATCTGCCAGCAAACAAGGCGCCCCACCGGCTCAGGCACCCAGGGCAAGGCTGAAATTAGGGTTCAATCAGCAAAAGGAACTGGATGCACTGCCCCAGACTATTGAGTGCCTCGAAAGGGAACAGCAGGAGTTGTTCCAGACCATGGGAGATCCAGAACTCTACAAAAAGGACAGGGCTGACATTGTTGCCACGAACGATAGGCTAGAAGAACTGAAAAGGCTTTTGGCTGAAGCCTACGCACGTTGGGAAGAACTGGAACAATTCCGCCTAGATGACGAAAACAGCAGGCTTTCAAAATAGAGAATGCCAACCAGCGTAAAGACGAAGCTAATCGGAAAATAAGCGGCATGGATCTACGCCACCGGCAACACGACAAGCCCGCGTTTCAGGCCGAGTTCGACTCTCCCCGTCTCACCGTCCGAACCAAGCATTTATGCCGCGGTTAGTAAATTCCACAATGATCCACTCACCGGCCTGATCTACCGTGGGCGGTGGACCTAATTATTTGGCGAATCCCTACACTGAATTCTTCCGGGAAGAGAATTGTCGCCCAGGCGGTGGCCGTAGCGGAGTTCCCAATTGGGCTCGCTCCCGCTCGGATTCCAGGCATCACCGAACTATTGGAACGTGCTCTTACTTTGGTCCCGGCCGATTCCCACGAAGCTGGGCGCCTACTCTCTCGATACGGTGGAATTCTTGGTATCGCGGAAGGTGACTACGAAGGCGCTCAACAGGCACTGCGCCGGGCGATAGCCATCGCCAAGCGTGAAGGAGATGTGCAATTGGAGGTGCAGACGTTGGCCTACACCGCCGATGTGAGCGGGCAACACCTCCTCTGGCAAGATAGCGTAGACAATGGGCTGCGGGCCATAGAACTGGCCGCCGGTGATGAAACGGCCTTTTCCGAGGTTCTATCTCGCTTTTGGATAGCGGTAAGTTTACTCTATATGGGTGGCCTGAATGCTGCCCTGCCCCACGCTTTGCTCCTGAGAGACATGGCAGAGGAGCAATACAATCATCTTCTAGGGCAGCAGGGCACGATGATCTTCGATCTATCATCAGTCGATCGTCTTCTCGGCCTCATGTCCCAGACGATGGGCAACCTGGCCAAAGCGGCCGACCACTTTGAAGACGCGCTCGCCTTCTGCCGCACAGCAGGCTACCGGCCCGAGCTGGCCTGGACCTGCTGTGACTACGCCGACATGTTAAGAGAGCGGGACGGTGAGGGTGACCATGCCAAAGCCGTCTCGCTGCAGGACGAGGCGTTGGCCATCTCCAGCGAGCTGGGCATGCGGCCCTTGATGGAGCGGGTACTGTCCCGGCGGGAGATACTCAAGGCGTGAATTGCTGAACTCTCAGGAGCGATTAAGCGGCGACCAGCATTTTCTACAATGATCCACTTACTGGTCTGATTTGCGGTGGGCGAAGGACACTGATCCCCGGATACGGTTCTACAACTAATGTACCATTAGTCGTATTCTTCGTGGCAGTTGATTGGCGAACCATGAGAGATTTGCTATACGCGTAACACATTATTAAGGCCAAGACTACAACGTCCGGCCAACTGTGCAGTTGAAGGTTGAGGTTGTTAACATATTTGGGTAGTGTTAACAATGCCAAACCCGGCGTTCGGCTTCATTGCACCCGCAAGTCACGCAAGCCACGGGTGACGGAACGATTCATCTATCTATGCCCGGAGGAACTATGTCCGAAGAATCGATTAACGGCTATCGAATGTACTATGAGGTCCAGGGTGACGGATCGCCTCTGGTGATGATTCACGGCGGCCTGGGCGGTGGCGAGGGCTCAGCGTCCATGGTGCAGCATCACGCCGGAGTTTTCTCCGGCGATTACCAGTTTATCTGCTACGACCGCAGGGCCGCCGGAAAGTCAGAAACTCCATCCGGCGGGTATGACTTGCCCAATCAGGTCCAAGACCTGCGCGCTTTGCTGGACCGCCTGGAAGTGACCCATGCCCACGTTCTGGGTTCGTCCGCCGGCGGACCGATAGCGATGCGGTTCGCGTTGGATTATCCGGAGATGATCGACTCGCTGCTGCTAATCAACACTATGTCATATAACAGTCAGCCGGAGCGCCGGGCCCGCCAAAACGAACTAGACAACCTGCTGTCCAACGAGGCAGCTCATGGCCGGACCTCCGCCGTGGAGCAAGCACTAGAGGCACGCCAGCCCACCCTCCGCCACGATGACCCTGACCGATTTTCGAACCTGAGCCAGATCAACCTGGAGCGTTTCGACGGCATCGTTATGTCGATCCGGGCTTATCTGGACATCGGCGAAAGCATTGAGTCCCGGTTGGCGGAAATCAACATGCCCACCATGATCGTCCACGGCGACGCCGATGCCACTATCCCAGTTGAATGCGGCATCGATCTGCATCAACGCATACCCCACTCGGAGTTTCATATATTCCCCGGCGCGCAACACGGGTTGATGGCCAATGAGCCCCGGCGCATGGCCAACATGATCACCGAATTCCTAGAAGAATTAACGATCAGGCAAGGCTGAGTATCAAGAGTATAAGATGAGGTACGTTGAAAACTAACAATCAGCCTAGAATCCGGCTGACCGCTGAAAGCTGATCGCTCATAAATAAGGAAGTAACCACCATGCCCCAAATGACCGGGAAAGATGCCCTGGCCCAGATGCTGATCGCCGAAGGCGCCGAATTTATCTTCGGGAACCCGGGGACCAGCGAGACGCCGTTGCTGGATGTATTGCAAGACTATCCTCAGCTCAGATACATCCAATCGTTGCAAGAAGGAACGGCGGTGGGTATGGCCGACGGTTACGCCCGGGCGACGGGACGCCCCGCCTTCGCCAATATACACATAGCCGGGGGTCTGGCCAACGGCATCAGCGCCTTGTACAACGCCTACCGGGGCGGCACGCCCTTGGTGCTAACCGCCGGCAACTCCGACACTCGGATGCTCTTAACCGACCCAACTTTGTCCGGGGACCTGGTGGAGATGACCAGCCAGTACACCAAGTGGAGCACGCAAGTGCTGCACGCATCGGACATACCCATGGCGGTGCGGCGGGCTTATAAAGAAGCCAAGACTCCTCCAACCGGCCCCGTTTTCATCTCTTTCCCTTGGGACACCATGGACGAAACCGGCGACCTGAACATCGTGCCTTCGTCGGCCGGATTCTTCCGCACCCGGCCGGATACCGATGCCGTGGCCCGGGCTTCCCAGCTACTATCCCAAGCCGACAACCCCATCATCGTAGTCGGCGACCGCGTGGCCCAATCCGGCGCGGCCGCCCAGGTCGTCCGGGTGGCAGAGCAGTTGGGGGCCAGGGTCTACGCAACCTCGATGTCCGAAGTAAACTTCCCCAACAGCCACGACTTATATGGAGGAATACTAAATACCAGCAGCCCGGCTACCCAACGGCTATTGGCCGGAGCCGACGTGGTCATGGCTGTAGGCACCGATGTATTTTCTTCTTTCCTCTATGTGTCTGAGCCTTTTTTGGGCTCCCAGACCAAGCTGATCCACCTGGACAGTAGCGCCCAAGAACTGGAGAAGATCTATCCCACGGAGGTGGGTATCCTGGCCGACCCTGGAGCCGGACTGGCGGAACTGGCCGAAGCCTTGGACCAGGAGATGTCCGCCTCCAACCGTGAGGCCGCGGCAACTCGAGCGGCAACCTGGTCGGACCAGAAGAAAAGGTCCGGCGAGCAATATCAACAACGACTACAGCAGAGATGGGACAACACCCCCATGCCGGTGGAGCGCATGATGCACGAACTAGCCAAGGCCGCGCCTCCCGGCACCATCGTTGCCGACGAGGCCATCACCTCGCAGCCAGCTTTGATGCGAGCATTTACCTTCGACGAGCCGGGTAGCCTGTACGGTATCCGCGGCGGCGCGCTGGGTTGGGCGATGCCAGGCGCCCTTGGGGTGAAGCTGGCCAACCCGGACCGTCCGGTGCTGGCAGTGGTAGGAGACGGCGCGTCCATGTACACCGTGCAAGCCCTTTGGACCGCCGCCCGGTACAATATCCCGGTCGTCTACGCCATCTGCAACAACCGGTCTTACCGGATACTCAAGGTCAATATGGACACCTACCTGCGCCACATGCAGGACGACCAGGAACGGCAAAGCGACTACGTGGGCATGGACTTCGCCAATCCCCTCGATCTGGCCGCGATCGCCAGGGCGATGGGAGTTGCCGGTGAAACGGTGGAAGACCCGGCCGGCCTGGGACCCGCTCTGGAAAGAGCTTATGCCTCCGGTAAGCCGGCGTTGCTGGACGTCAGCATCGACGGCGCTCTATAGAACGTACTTTAGACAGAGACGGCATATAGGGGTGTCCCGGCTGTGCCTCCGGAGATGCGGCGCCTCGATTCACCTGGGCGAACTGCTTTACTCCGGAGACGAATCACATCGCTCTAAAACACCGGTAGGTCCGTGTCTACCTTGAAAACCTGTGCCACGATGGGTTATTTACGATATTGATCTATTACAGGCCTATAGTTTAACTATTACGGGGATGTAAACGTCGATGTCAACGGAGTATGTTTATAGACATAACTAACTGGCGACGACAAAAGTTGACAATAAAAGCAGAACGTAATATAAAAGTAGGTCTATATCATTCATTTGTTCTTGCTTGGACTCAGGAGGCTCTATGGTAAGTCAATCCGTACGAAATACATTGCTGACACGGCTGGGAGGGGCCCGGGCGATGCAGCGGGTGGCATCTCCTTCCATCATCATCGGCTTGGGGTCCACAGCCTGTCAGATCGTCCAACACTTAGATGACTCCACGGCTGGCTGGAACGCCTCGGACCGAAAATCGTTGGGGTTCCTCTATCTTGATACCCGAGAGGCCACCAGAGACGAGATAAACCGGGGCTCGAGCTTCATCGGCCTGACACTCCCTCATTTCTCCAACCTCCGGGATATGCGGCCTTGGATAACCGAGTGCGTCCCGGAACTTAAGCACCTCAGCCTCTCCAGGGAAGGGGCACTGGGGATGCTGGCCAACGCCGGTGTGGCCGGCCGTTATAATTACGCGAGTATTAGAGGCCACATAGATTCTCTTATCGGGGAAGTCTGTCCCTATTACGAGGGGAAGACCTATCTAAGAGTCCACTTGGTTTGTTTCCTCGGCGGCGGCACCATTGGCGCTCTCCCCGTCCTGTTGGCCGCTTTGGCTGAGGCCAGGGGCACCGCGTATAACTTCAGTCTGGTTCTTCACCTATTGATGCCCCAAAGGGGCATGTCGAGGGACCCGGACAACAGCTACCCGCTTCAGCTAAGGAACGCGTATGCCACCATCCAGTTCCTGCGCGTGATAACCGGGGTCGAGGTAGGCCAGGGGAAGCACACGGGCACCGATACCTACAAGATTACCGTATACCCGGAAAAGACGGTCCTGGCCGTAGGCCCTCACTTCGACCTGGCGATCGTCCATCGTGCGCCCAAAGACTCTATTCCGGCGCAGAAAGCCCATGTGGGCAGGATTCTGGAGAATCTGGTGTCCGATGCCACCGGTACCGGTTCAGACCTATGGGCCCGGTATCACGAAACTATGAGGGAAGCCAACAACAAGACAGACGCCCGATTTGGCTCCATCAGTTCCAAAGAGGTCAGCCTCCTTGATGGATTTTTCAATCTAACCGCCCGCAAGTACTTGCAAACTCGTTGGACCGCGGGCAATAGGTCGTAGACACCATGTTTCGTAAGATTTGGACACGTAAGGGAGTTTCATACCGAGACGCGTCTCAGCGCCTGCGGCCTTCGTTGGATCCTTTGGCGTTCCTTAATGCGGATGGCGGGGGGTTCACTACGACGGACGCCCTGGACCAGTTGCATAGTGCGATCCATTCATCGTTGGAAGACGTGCAGAAGGCGTTTCAACTGGTGTTTGAGCAGTTGAATCCGGAAGCCAACGTGAGCGACCGAATCATTCTGGATGCCAACAAACAGATCAGGACCCAACAAACCAGGGCCCGCAACTTGGTAACTCTGAGGCAAGAAGAGTTGAACCGGCAGGTCAGGGTCAAGCTGGAAAACCTCTTTATTCAAGGAATAGTCCAATCGCCTCATCAAGAACCGTCCGTCAGGAGCTGGGAGAATCTGTCTTCCCGGATCGTCCACCGGAATGAACCGGAAGTTTCGGAATACTCGTACGAAGACCTGGGCACCGAAAAGAGGGGCAAACGTATCGCGGTCTGGGACCACGAAACCGATGAATGGCTGGAAACTCTCTGCCAGAATAACATCCATGAGATCATCACTAAAATGGAAGAGATGATCAAGGACTATAAGGACACTTGGGTTGAGGTAACCGGGGAACTGAGAAAACGCGCTAACTTAGGTGGCCTGCTCTTTCAACAGGTGAACGACCCCGACGTATGGAATTTCGAAAGCGAGGACCCAACGGTGACCAATCTGTTGGAAGGGGACAAGGCCCTGGATATTGCAAACCGTATCCTGGACCGCTTCCAACTGGTCAACCAGGACATCCTAGAGGTTGCAGACACGGTGCGGATGTCTCTGGATCCGGTCCCGGTTTTCGGCACGAACCGCGTCACGTTAAACGAGCTGGAGGAACTGCTGGCGCTGGCCATCGCGGAAAAGCTTAGAGACACCATTGCCGTGGAAGCCGGCTTCCTCTCCTTGATCTCTAATGGAATGAGATTCGGTGAGGAGTTGGGAGAGCTGCTTGACGATATGCGTAGAGGCGCGGCGGCCATGGAAGAAAAGCTGTGGCGGATAGGCGAAGTGGGCGTGGGACACGTTGACTCCGCCGCCGGGGTGGGCATCACGTCGCCCAGTGTCCACGACTTCGTACTCCGTGGGTTGGGTGGTGGCCGGAAATTCGCCGCGGTTGAAGGACATCCCGGCAATAACCACCGCTTTGACGTCCAGATGTCCATAGTTGGGGCCCCGGCTTCGGACCTCACTATTTTCCGCGAGATGGTCTACGCATGGTATTCCTGGCACTTCGAGGAAGAGCGGGGCGCCGCCGAAACCGAACAAGAGTGGATGAACATCGTAATGGCCGACTGCTGGAAGCTCTACCCCGACATCGGCAAGGATACTGGCGTTAGGAACGCCATCGTCGAGTTGATCGACGATGACATCAGGATATTGACTCGGGGCCGGGAGCAGTTGCCCACCAGGCCGGCCAACAGCTTGCCCAGCGAATTAGATCTGTTGCAGGGATTGTGGACCGAACTCGGAATCGTCGATCCACCTCCCAAGGGTAAAGCATCGAAGAGTAGTAATGGTCCCGTTATCAAAGAACCCGAGAGTCAAGAACCTACCGAGTCAAGAGAGCGCTGAGTTAAAAAACACGGCTTTCGTCAACCTCTGACGATCTCAATGAGAACTCAAGGCGGCCCCAAGTTGGGGCCGCCTTTTGATTTAAACCTCTGGATGAGTCGTGATGAACCGGCCGGCTTTGACCGGGTCGACGCCGGTGGCCCTAACTTCCACCCCCGCCTGTTCTTCTTGCAGCAAGAACGTGACGCTGCTGTCTCTTCCTCCCCACCCCCGGTTCATGCCTTGAATGGCGATCTGCTCCACCAGGTTGGCCACCGGCATCGGGACGTTGAATTCCCGCCCTAGGTCGGTTGCCAACCCGATGTCTTTCCTGGACAGTTCCAGTGCAAAGCTGGGAGGATCGAATTCGCCGGTGAATACCGTGCGGGCTATCCCTTCATGCAGGCCGCTCATCCGGCCCAGAGATCCCCGGCGGATGCATTCCCACAACGCTTCGGCTTCTACCCCGGCCTTCACTCCCAGAGTCAGCCCCTCGGCGATGGCTTGGCGGACACCATGGCCGATCATATTGTGAACCAGCTTGGCCACGCTGCCGGCGCCGATGCTTCCGGCATAGAAAACTTTGTCGCCGAATGAGTCCAATATGGGCTTGACGCGGTCGAAGATCTCCCGTTCACCGCCCACCATGACCGCCAGATTCCCGCTGGCCGCCCCGGACTTTCCGCCGCTGACCGGCGCGTCCAGTACGTGGCATCCCTTCTGCCGGAAACGGGGCTCGATCTCCCGGATCAACGTGGGACGGCTGGTGGAGAGATCAATGTAGATTCCGCCCGGCTTCATCCCCTCCAAGACGCCTTCCGGCCCAGTAGATACTGACTCGACCTCTTTAGGGCCCGGCAGAGATGTCAGGGTAATATCGCAAAGGCTGGCTACCTCGGCCGGGGAATTCGCCAATCTAGCCCCGCCTTCCAGCAACGGCTTGGCGGCCTCTTCGCGGAGGTCGTAGACCACCATGGGATATCCAGCTCTCTGAATATTCGCGGACATTCCGCCGCCCATGTTGCCCAATCCAATAAATCCAACGGTCTCCATAACACTTCCTCGCTTTTTGTCCAAATTTCTTTAGAGAAGGCACGCAGCCGAAGGTTTGAAATTAAATCGGCGCGCCGGTCAGATTATAACGGGTAGTGAGCCATGGCGAAGAGCGACAAACATCAGGCCCTATTGGGGCAGCCGACGGATGCGGCGGAGTTGCTACTCCTGCTGAAGGCTCTGGAGTCATAGAACGAACGTCACAGCTGTTAATCATGCATGTACTTGGAGACTTACGGCAATTCCCCAAGGGGATTGAACTCTCCTATTTCGCACAAGGTACTTTCGTAGTTTTCATACGGCCAGGAAGCTCAAACCTAAGAGAGATGCCAGATCGTCAAGCCGCCACCGGAATCGACGGTCTGTGTTTGAGGTGTAGATAGATCCCTCTCGTCTCCTCCCCCCAAAGTTGCGGTGTCAGGTGACTGGGACAAGGATTTAAGGCTTGGGCCCGTCCACTCGCCGCTCTACCTTTAGAAGACTAATCCCAATGTATAGTCAAGACCGGTCCATCCCAATATAGAAACTGCCTAACAAGACTCCCGTAAGAACCGCGATCTCAATCCCAGTGAATGCCGAAGCCAGAAGCCCAGGGGGGAACGCCATGGCGCAACTTTACGACCGGATAGGCGGGGGGTACGACGTGACCCGGCGTCCCGACCCAATCATCGCCGGCCGGTTGGGACACCACTTGGCGGTGGAGAGTCACGGCAACTACCTGGACATAGGGTGCGGCACCGGGAACTACACTTCAATTCTGGCTGCGGTAGGGGGCGGTTGGACCGGCGTTGAGCTATCCTCCAATATGATTGCCGAGGCCCGGGGGAAATCCTCCCAGGTGCAATGGTGCCTCGCCGGCGCCCAAGCGCTGCCCTTTTTCGGCTGGAATTTTTACGGCGCCGTGTGCACCTTGGCCGTCCATCACTTCGATGACCTGTTGCCCGTTTTCCGGGAGGTCCACCGCGTGTTGGATAAGGGTAAGTTTGTCGTTTTAACCGCCATGCCGGAGCAGACGCAGTCTTATTGGTTAAATGAATACTTTCCTGAGGCCATGCGAATGTCCATCGAACAGATGCCGGCGCTTGACTTGGTTACCGGCGCTTTGACCCAGGCGGGTTTCACGTCCCTGGAGACTGAGGGGTTCGACATCCGGAACGACCTTCAGGACTTTTTCCTCTACAGCGGAAAGCACCGGCCGGAGATGTACCTGGACGAAGGAGTACGACGGGGAATCTCAACGTTCGCCAGTTTGGCCGACCCTGCGGAGGTAGCAGGCGGTTGCCTGCGTCTGGCTGCAGACATCCGATCGGGGCGCATCAATGAGGTCATGGCGGCATACGAAAACCGGGGAGGGGACTATCTGTTTGTCATCGCAACCAAGTGAGACGAACGCCGGTATTCAGCATAGACGCTGATACAGTAAATGGTTCGCCAAGATGGTATCGGGGTTAAAAGAGCGGCCACGTCCTCTTTCTGTTCGCCCTGAGGTTGTCAAAGGGTCCTCCCGTCCTTTACCGAAGGGTGGTTCGACAGGCTCGCCACGAACGGACTTGGGCGAGTGGTCCAACAGGCCCCCAAGAACGAACTTGATCTGGGGGGTTAACAGATCAGATCAGCCTCTAGGTTTCCCTACGACGCGCCTCGGGCCAGGGCGTCCAAGGTGACGGCGATCTGCGAGCGGAACGGCCGGACCCGGTTGGGCCGGCCAGGTACCCCAACGGCCACTAGGAACATCAGGCTCTTCCCCTCGGCATGGGGCGAAAAAAACTCGGCGACTTCATCGTCGTAAAAGGTCATGCCGGTGGCGCCCAGGCCCAAAGAGTGGGCGCACAAGTACATCTTGCCGCCAACGATTCCCGCTTCCAATTGAGCGGCCCGGTAGCCGCGGTTGCCGTATTGTTGAAATATGGCCTCCAGATCAGCCATGAAAAACGTAACCGCGCTGGCATCGGCGCCCAGGGCCTGCTCGAAACACAGATGGCCCGCCCGCGCTCGCAAGTCGCCTTCCCGCAGAAGTTCCAACTTGCTGGTTTGTGGGTCAAAATAATATGACCCGGCAGGCACGCCGTCCACGGCATGGACGATGGTGTACATGTCCACCAAGCTCTCTCCATCTTTCCCGTGAAAATCCGAAGGGGACCCTCTGGAAGATCCGGCCAGAATTGCTTCGAACTGGGCCTGGGAGATGGGATCCTGGGCAAAACGCCGAGTGGAACCCCGTTTGCGGATAACCTCACCCAGGGGTTCCGAAGAAAGATTATTGGCTTCCAACAGAGTCAGACCGGCGCCGGCTGGTCCCTGCAACTCCTCGCCTGACTCATCCGGCAAAAGGCCGCGCCATTCCACAACTTCTTCTTCATCCATCAAAGACGATTCCTGATGAACTTGGTCGGTTTCCGGGTAGTCGATCCTATCGTTGGACCCATCCTTGGTGTCTGGGGCCAGTGGGGCCGGCTCAATCATGTCGATCGCCGAAGGCGGTCCGCCGCCCGAACCGATGGGCACCAGGCAGATGGCAGCCTCCTGCTGCCCTCGGATGCGCAGCAACTGGTCTACGCGTTCGTCGACAAAACCGGCAACCAGATTGGCAGGCAACCGGAGCGACGAACACAAAGCCAATAAGTTGGCCAGCATCGTACCGCAATCCCAATAACAATAACGGTAGCCTCTGGCCCGGTATTTCCACGCGCTACGCCAGAAGTTGGCGGTGAAAACCAGGGTGGCCGGGGCCGACGCGAACACCGGATCATTTCCAGCGGCTTCTACCAATTCCGACCGGTAATCACCCTTTCGTAATGGGCGAAGCGCGAAGTCCATCGGAGAAAAGTGGTAAACCCCCGCCTCCAGCCCGTTTATATCCTGGCATACCAGGTAAACGTCAATGGGGTAAAGGGCCCCGGCAGACGCCGCAGCCCGGTAATGGACATCGCCGATAACCTGCATGGAAGCCTTACGCACCAATCCGGCGGAGAAGAAAAGCAATTGGGACACCGAGGTTAAATCAAGCGAACCGGTCTCGGCCGGCTGTTCTCCTTCGGCAGCGGTACTCGATGCCGCTCCCGCATTAAATCTACTTGAGACCGCTTCTAGCGTCGGAGTCTCAGGCGACGGAAATCCCGGTGGCAGCGGCATCAGAGGTAGAGCGGAATAGGTCTTGAAAAGGGGCGGTTTGCTGGCTAGATCAATGTACGACAGCTTTGTCGCTTGGTGATAGGATCTGGCCGCTTCCCCATCTTGGTTGGACAATTATGTCTCCTTGATAGTCCCGTTCTAATCCTACAGCCGACCGTCACCGGAACATGGCCGGGCGCTTCCCATTCAATGCTTCCCGCTAAATAGTTCGTTTGATTCAGGATGAACGAATTCCACTGAAAAACAGGGACGCTATTCTCGCTAACCGTTCCCTAAGGATATCACTTCGTCCCACTCTTCCTTGGTGACCGGTTGAACCGACAGGCGCATCCCCCGGCGAGCCAGAAGCATGGATTCCAACCTGGGGTTCTCCTTGATCTCCTGAAGCGTGACGGGACGGGCAAACTGCTCATCGGCTTGAATATCCACCATCATCCAGATGGGGTTGCCGGGAGTGCTCTTAGGGTCGTAATGCTTCTCCGCCGGGTCCCAAGACGTGCTATCCGGGTAACCCTCGCGCACGACGTGGGCGGTGCCGATGACAGCCATCGGTTTGGCGCTGCTATGGTAGAAGAGCACCCCGTCGCCAACCCGCATGTCGTCGCGCATATAATTTCGCACTTGGTAGTTGCGCACCCCGTCCCATTCCGCGGTTTGATTTTCCTCGGCCAGAAGGTCGGCAAAGGAATATGCCGTAGGTTCGGACTTGAACAGCCAGTATCGCCGGTCCGCCATGAACGTCTCCTTTACTGAACCTTCAGCTACTGAACCGTCACCGGATGCGTATGCCCGCCGCTTCCCGGTCGAAGCAACCCTGGGTAAGGTCGTCTCGTTCCTGGCGAAGCAGGTCTTTTCGAACTCTTAGGCTGGGCGTGCGGGGCAATTCATCCCGCAGTTCCACGTATCTCGGCACCTTGAAGTAGGCCAAGTGCTCGGCACACCAGTATACTACCTCCGCCGGTTCCAGCCTCGACTCCTGCCGCCGCGCCACGTAGACTTTCACTTCGTCTTCGCCCAACTCCGATGGGACGGCGATCACCGCGCAGTCCAGGACATCGGGATGACGCTTGATCACGTCCTCCACTTCCTGGGAAGAGATATTCTCACCTCTCCGCCGGATAATGTCCTTCTTTCGGTCCACAAAGAACAGGTAGCCGTCTTCGTCCATCCAGCCCAGATCTCCGGTATACAACCAGCCATCCCGGAGAGACTGGCGCGTCTGCTCCTCGTTCCGCCAGTAACCGGACATCACGGCCGGATTCTTTATGGTAATCTCCCCTACCGTGCCGGTTGGGACCGGCTCTCCTGACTCCGAATCGGAGATGCGGACATGGTTTTCGAAGCGCCGGTCCGGATGCCGGCGAGGCGCGCCCGAAGACGAAGGACGCCGCCTATCTCCGATCCCCTCAATCGTCCCGTAGCAGGTTTCGGTCATACCGAACCCGACGATAATATCAGTGCCAAACCTCTCCTGAAACGCCTCCAAAAATTCGGGCGGAAAAGCCGGTGAACCGTAAAACAGCCGGACTTGATTGTCCCGGTCTTGGGGCGTTTCCGGCTGCTTGGACAATACCGGCATCATCATTCCGATGAAGTTAACTACAGTGGCATTGGCCGCCCGCACTTGGTCCCAGAACCGGGACGCGCTGAACCGGTCAACTACCACCAATGTAGCGCCCGCCGCTAGGGACCCCATCGTCGAGTAGTACTGGACGTTGGCGTGGAAAAAGGGCAGGCAGGTGAAGAACCGGTCATCGGGGGTTGCTTGGGTCCAGTGGGCGAAACCCTGTCCTGCGGCAACGTACATCTGGTGCGAAACCATAACGCCCTTGGGGTTGCCGGTGGTCCCAGAGGTGTAGACCAACATGGACACCGCATCCGGAGAAACCGGAGCCGGCGAAGTTAAGGGCTGTGCTTTGGAAAGAGCGTCCGCAAAGCTCGTCCACCCATCCGCCTCCTCTTCATCACCTTCGACGGGAGGGCCGGAGGTGGGTCCTTCAGCAACAACCAATCTATGATGCACGCTGGAAGCGAGAGCAGACGCTTCTCGGGCCACGGAAACCAAAGTGTGGTGCGTTACTAACCCAACCGCCTCGGCGTCGTTCAGGATGTAAGCGGTCTCATCCCGCTTGTAGGCGGTGTTGATGGGAACACTGATGGCGCCCAATAAGGACAGGCCGAACCAACAGTAAAGGTACTCCAGGCAATTGGGCATAAACAGACCGACCCGGTCCCCCGGCGCCACACCCAAATCTTGGAACATCGACGCGGTTCTGCCAACGCTTAGTTGGAGTTGCCGGTAAGTAACTTTCTCCCCGGCCATCTCCACGAAAACTTTGTCGGGATTCTGGCGGACTGCGGCGTCCAGGAATTCGCCCAGGGACATCTCCCACATCGGGCGGCCAGGACCATTGGGTCCGGCGATACTGCTCATATCGAAATTAATTATTCCGGCCGGTGACCGTGTATCTGAAGCTCAGGACAGCTGGAGGAACGGCCTTTTTTAGACAGCGCAGGGCCAGAGACTCGCTAACTAATCGGCGAACTCAAACTACCATGTAGCCGCTTCCCGGTCAATGGGGCGGTGGCTGGCCGACGCCTAAGTTGACACTATTTCAAGGCCGGTTTAAGCTAAATTTCGATCTCTACAAGGACGCTCGAGCAATGCCAGAATCAGTTGATACCAGACGCTTAAAACTGACCAACGACGAGGGCACCAAAGGAGTCCTTCTGGGTTTGCGCTGCCTGGAGTGCGGCACGGTGATCTTCGGCCCAGGGACATTCTGTCAACGCTGCACCTCGGCCAAGCTGGAACCCATGGAATTCAGCCAGACCGGTACTTTGTACAGCTACACCGTAGTCCGGATCCCACCGGCGGGATGGCCGGGGCCAGTACCATATATACTGGCGCAGGTAGAGCTTTCGGAAGGACCACAGGTCTTGGCGGAGCTCGTGGACTGCCAGGAGGATGCCTTACAAATAGGCATGCCGGTGGAACTTACTCTCAGACTTGTACAAGGGGAAGACTCCAGCGCCGCCAAAGTAGTGTACAAATGGCGGCCTGCCCAGCCCGAACCCAGAATGGCATGAGGTCCTGGGTAACGTTACAATATCTGAGCGCACGGTACTAAAAGAGGTGATGACATGGACCCTCAGACCGTCGAACAAGAGGCACTGCTTCTGCCTCAAGAAGCTCGAGCCAAACTTGCACAAAAGCTGCTTTTGAGCCTTGACACTCTCTCTGAAGAGGAATCGAAACAAGCCTGGCTTGTTGAAGCCGATCGCCGTGCCCGTGAACTTGATAATGAGAATGTACAGCCTATCTCCGCGGAAGAGGTACGAAGGAAAGCCCGGTCACTCTTAAGGTGAGATACCAGTTTCATCCCGCAGCCGAAGCCGAACATCTAGAAACAGTCGCTTACTACGAGACTCAGCAATCAGGACTTGGCGAGTCCTACCTCTCCGAATTTGAATCTGTCTTGGAGCGGGTTTGCGAGGCCCCAAACAACTACCCTATTGAGCGCGAACCGGATATTCGCCGCATTAGATTCGGGCGGTTTCCGTTCACGGTACTTTACCGCGAATCTGATGGCACGGTTCAAGTCCTGGCTGTGGCCCATCATCACCGTCGGCCATCTTATTAGCTCAGTAGGCTTTAAAAGCGGATCGGAAAGGACGGCCAAGCGCTTACATATCGCACTGAATCTCGAGTTCTCTCATTTGAGGCAGCAATCTAGCCCACTGCGGAGGTACATCCTTGACCCAATTTCGTCCGGGACGTCAGGTAATGGTGGCCGGGGTTGGTCTGCATTCCTTTGGCCGGTTTCCGGAAAAAGACCTGCCTGCTCTGGCTTTGGAAGCGGTGGTGCCCGCCCTGGGCGACGCCGGTGTCCAATGGCGTGATATCCAAGTGGCCTACTTCGGGCATGTGTACTACAACGGCATGTCCATGGGCGAAGGCGCCCTGGGCCGGTTAGGACTAACCGGGATACCTATAATTAACGTGGAGAACGCCTGCTCCAGCGGCTCTACCGCCTTCTGGCAAGCCTACTGGGGCATAACCACGGGTATCTTTGACTTGGCCCTGGCCTTTGGCGCGGAGAAGGTGCCCCGGGGCCCGGTGACCGTGACGGCCGAAGATAGCCCGGAGCGGTACATCGGGGCCGACCACATGATGGCCGGCTACGCTTTGCGGATGCGCCGCTACATGATGGAAACCGGCGCGCCCGAAACAGCGCTGGCCCAAGTAGCGGTGAAAGCGCGGCGGAACGCCGCCCTCAATCCCTACTCCCACCGCAAGGAAACCCATTCCGTGGAGGACGTCCTACAATCCCGAATGATCGCCGACCCTTTGACTCTGTACCAGTGTTGTCCCACCAGCGAAGGGGCCGCCGCCGCCGTTCTGGTCGCCGAGGACGCCTTAAGCCGGTACGGTATCGACAAGAATAGGGCGATACGCATCGCCGCCGCGGTGCTCACCTCCGGTGGCTACAACGGCAAAGGCAGCGACCATTCGGCCTTCAGCCCCTACCGCACCGAACCCGCCGCTCTGGAAGCCTACGAGATCAGCGGACTGAAGCCCGAGGACGTAGACCTGGTCCAAGTGCACGATGCGGCCACCATCGGCGAACTGCAACAGCTCGAGGCTTTGCACTTGGTCCCATTTGGCGAAGCCTGGCGGGCCACTGAGGACGGGCGAACCGCCCTGACCGGAGACATACCCACCAACACCGACGGCGGCCTGTTGGCCATGGGCCATCCCTTTGGCGCGACGGGTATCCGCATGATCCATGAAACGGTGCTGCAACTTCGGCACGAGGCAGGCCCGCGCCAAGTGAAGGATGCCAGAGTGGGCTTGGCCGAATGCTCCGGCGCCGGAGACGTAACCACCGTACACATCCTTACCCGGTAGAAGGCGTCGATCAGCATTCCGCTGTCAGCCGCCAGGCCTCTCGCCCCCCAGCGAAGGATTGTTCGCCGGACCAAGACAACATTCGGATACTAATACCTGAAAGCTGAGGGCTGACAGCTGATAGCTTTTTGCTGGAGCAAAAAATGCCTTCTTTCATAGTGATGGCAGCCATGAAAGGGCGGTTCGTCTCGGACCAGGGCAACGTCTACGACAACTTCCAGATGATGGGATACGTCGACGCTCCGGGACCTAATGAAGCTGTCACCCAGTTCTTCGACCAGACGCCCTATCCGATCAGGTGGGAGGATGTGGAGTACCTCTGGGCCGAACAACTGGCGGAATCTGAAGGCAACGCCCATCACGGCGATTACGATCGGGTTTATGTCGAGTCGTTACGCCGCCGTTGGGAATCGCAGGACGAGATCGGCTGAAGGTTTTTGACGCGCCAGGGTCACTTGCGGGCAACCCACCGCTTATGTACCAGTCCCCTAACTACGAGTCCCTTAACATTGTAGGGGCGGGTTTGAAACCCGCCCCTACGCGTCATCAAGAAAACCAACGAAGGTAAGCCCTACTTGGGCAGATTGCCGGCCACCTTGCGGAGTTCGGTGAACTCGGTGCGGAAGCCTTCGGCCAGGGCACGGCGGTCGGTGCCGTGAAGGATGAATCGGGCCCCCTGGTTGATCCAGTAACTGGATAGCTCCGGGTTCTGGTGGTGCACCAAACAGGCGATCCCACGGGCATCACAAGTATCGATCACATGCTTAACCGTGGTCTGGTATTCCGGGCGGTCGTACTGATCGGGGAATCCAAGGGAGATGCTCATGTCGTTGGGTCCGACGAAGATCCCGTCGATACCGGGGACGTCCAGGATCGCCTCCAGGTTCTTCACGGCGTCGACACTCTCTATCCCGATGATGGCGATGCTATTCTTGTTCCTCTCTTCAAGAAACGCCTTGGTGGCCTCGCTGACGTGCTCTCCTGTCTCTACGACACGCCGCACCGCGTCGCCCTTCAAAGGACGCCATTTGGCCGCCCCAATCACTTCCTTAACCTGGTCCACGGTCTCGCAATAGGGCGCCAGTATTCCCTGGGCGCCGGCGTCCATGGCCATGGTGACGTAATGGGAATCGGGTATGGGAATGCGGACGATGGGCACCACGCCGGTAGTGTTCATCATAGTCAAGAAATCGCCCAATTCGCCCCGGCTGCGGGCGCCGTGTTCGGTGTCGATGACCGCGTAGTCCAGACCCACGCCGTCCAGTACCGGCAACCAGCGTGGATTCCGGCTCAGACTTAGCATGGTGCCAAAGACCCGGCCCCCGTCTTTCAATATTGCTTTTAACTCAGCGCCGTTCATAATTCACTCCTTAGTTAGCTTTCAGCTGTCAGGGCTTCCCGCCCCCATACCTTTCAGGAACAGACCCATTCGCGCGGTTCGTAACCAGAGGAACGAAACACCGGTCCTATCCATGTAAAGAGATTGACCTTTTGCCCCAGCAACAATAGCCTTGGGGGAGGTGGGCGGTGGGCGCTGACCGCTGATAGCTGAATGCTTTTACGGTTTTGCCGTGAGCACGTTCTGACAAAAGATTGCTGTGTTTACCAGGTCAGGTATCACCACGTATTCGTTTATCGTATGCATCTCGTTGGTGGACATTCCGACCACGACACATTCGATGCCGTGGTGCCGCATCACGTTGGCGTCGGTGCCGCCCCCTGAGGGCTTGATGTTGGGTTTTAGGTTCAGATCGCTCATCACCCGGGTCACCAGCTTCACGATTTGATCGTTTGGGTCCAGGTTATACATATGGAATAACACTTCTAATTGGTCATCGATGGTGGCTTCGGAGTACTTTTGCCGTGCCTTTTCAAAAACGGCCTCGACGTCCATCCGCAGCAGGTCCAGGGTCTCGGTGTTGCGGCTGCGGAACTCGCCGCTAAAGGTAGCATCGGATGGCACCGCGTTACGTACCGAGCCGCCGGCGATGGTCCCAACGTTGAAAGTGGTTTCTTCGTCCAATCGCCCGTTGGGCAACTGGGAGATGATGTCTGACGCGATGCGGATAGCCGAGATCCCCTTCTCCGGCTCAACTCCCGCATGGGCCGCCCGGCCCTTGACGGTCACGTCGAAACCCACGTAAGTGGGACTGGCTCCGGTGATAGTGTTGACCGGTCCATTGCCGTCAAACACCACCGACTCTTTGGCTCTGATCATGGAGTAATCCAAGTTGGTGGCGCCAATCAGTCCGATCTCCTCGCCCCGGGTGAAAACTACCTGCACCGGACAACGGGTCAGCCCTTCGTCTTTGATCGACTGCAGGCCTTCCAGAATGGCCGCAACCCCGGCTTTGCAATCGCCGCCCAATATGGTTGTCCCGTCGGAAACGATACGGTCTCCCTGTATCCTGGGTTTGATGCCCCGGCCCGGCTCCACCGTGTCCATGTGGGCCGATAAGAGCAAGGGTTGACCGCCCTCTTCAGACGCGATCACGTTGCCGTGGGCGTCCCGGGCCACCTGGAACCCTAATCCTTCCAAGCGGTCTACCAGGTGCCGGGCAACGTCTTCCTCTTCGTCCGAGGGGCTATCGATCTGTACCATCTCGCAAAATGAATTGACCAGTCGTTCTTGATCAGCCATTTCTACCTTCTTGTCGATATTGGATAGAGTATTGCCGCTTTGGAACGCCAGGGAGGCGGCCCCGCGTATTATACAGTACTCCTTCAGCCTGCGGCCCCGCTTAACCCGCTAGGGCGAGACGGCGATCGCCACCAGGCCCAACATGATGACCGCCGACCCAACGAGCCGGGCCCGGCCAAAGGGCTCCTTCAAGATAACCACTCCCATCAACACGCCGACGACTATCCCCACCTCTCGCGCCGGGGCGATGTAGCTCACCCGCGACAGGGAAAAGGCGGTGAGCACCAACCCGTAGGCCAGGAAAGTCAGCAGGCCGGCAGCCACGATAGACTTCCGGTGGGAACGCCACGTCCGTCCCAGAGCTTGGGTTCCCCACTTTCGCCGGATGTATGGAAACAGGCAGACGGCCGAACCCAAGGTCATCAGATACATGTACAGAAAGGGCTGTACGTGACTGACACCCCTTTTATCGATGATGGCGTAGACCGCGATGGTGAGGCCGGTCAGGACGGCGTAGCGGGCGCCGGTGTTGCTGAGGATGCTCCAGGGTTGGAACAGGAACCGCTGAAGCTCCCCGGTCCACGAGATTATGTAAATCCCGACGACGATCGCGATGATACCTAATACCGCCGGGAAGGCAATGGTTTCCCCCAGCAAGATCACCGCCAGAATGGGCACCAACATCGGGCCGAACCCTCGGGCGATGGGGTAGACCAACGATAGGTCGCCTTGGGCGTAGCCGCGCCCCAACAGTATGAAATAAAAGACATGAAGAATCACGGTGGCCAAAACAAACAGCCAGCCGATGGGGTCGAAAGGAAATAGCCAAAATAGCGTTACGCCCAACGGCGCTAGCAACACGGCCGACGCCACCAAGAGGCAAAATATAAATACCTCTTGGTTGTCCGACTTTTTCAGCATCAGATTCCAGGAGGAGTGGGCCAGGGCGGACAGAAGGACGAGGCCAAGGGAGAGGGGAGTCATGGGGGTGAGTATAGCACCGTCGCTGGAGACCGCCGGTGATTTTACCGGGAGCCTCGGAGGCCCATCTGTCGAACCAAGCCGCTCAACCTGCCCTGTGCTAATATGTTTGCGGTCGACGCCAGGGCCAGAACTCCAATAAGCCCTCGTGTATCGATCTTCCGTTAAGACCCTGGCCGCCCGGCCTCTGGCCGACAGACAAGCTCCATCCTCAACCATCAAAGGAGGCTACATGGCCGGAAAGAGACGCTCGATCCACGTTGAAGGTGTCCATCACGGCGCGCCTATCCCCATGGGCGCCCTGGTGGGCAACGTTCTATTCTCCAGCGGCATCATAGGTATCGACCCCGCCACCGGAACCCCTCCCGACGACTTGGAAAGCCAATGCGAGTTCGCCTTCCAAAACATGCAGGCGCTGGTGGAGAACGCCGGGGGCACCATAGAAGACATTGGGTCGGTCAAGGTCTGGATGAAGGACCGGTCCCAGCGGGACGCGGTCAACAAGCCGTGGCTGAAGCTCTTCCCCGACGAAAACAACCGTCCGGCCCGTCACGCCATCGAATACGACGCCTTCCCACCGGGGGTGCAGGTACAACTGGAGATTATCGCGGTGTTGGGCTAGGGGACTTCCTGTCCCCAGCCACCGGCTACCTATTGTCGAAGTGGCTCCGGGGCAGTCTGGCCCCCACGATCTTCATCAAGTAATCCCAGACCTGTCTGCTGTTGTCCTTTTCGACAATGCATACCTTGATGTTGTGGGGAGCGGGCCCGTGGATGCATGAGTGGGCAATATCGCCCCTCACTTTGTCGCACATCACGTAGCCGTGGACGAAGGGCTGGGGCGTTCGAGTTTGGGTCCCGCCCGAAACCATGTCCCAACGGGGGTTTCCCAAGTCGGACCAGCGGACTGTCCCGACACGGTGGTCGTCCCAATCCCGCCGGACCCGAACCGGCGTCCGGCCGCCGGGCTCCCGGCCCCGCCCAGACTTGCCGGTTTGCAGAGGATGCGCCCCAGCCAAAAGCCTGGCAACCGTCCAAAGCAACCTGACCAGCAGAACCACGCCGCTCTTGAGTAGCAACAAAGACCGCAGGAAGAATCTCATCGGCGTTATGTTATCCCAATTTTCGCCGGATGGGGAACCTAGCTGCCGCTCTATGAACCGGCATGTTCGGGTGATTTGCCTGCCGATTCGGTCCAACCGCTACTGGAATCTCCCCAGCCGAGACTATCTCACCTGTTAGGCCGGGCTAGCCCCGTCGCTACAAATTCCCGAACATGGTGGCGGCGTGCCCAGGAAAGGTGCACACGAACTGATACGTCCCAACGAATGGGGCGCTGAAACTTACCACTTCCGTCTCGCCGGGATCCAACAGACCGCTGTGGGCAAGAATCCTATCATCCCCGGCCGGGATCCAGCCATTTTCGGCGCCCGCGGCCGCGCCGGCACTTGCCACCGCGTCTTTAGTGCCAGCCTTCACCAGCACCCAGTTGTGCTGGTAAATCTTGGACGCGTTGACAAAAGTTAGCTTTATCGACGCCTGATTGGTTTCGCGAAGTTCGGCCCTATCGAATCTCAATGCGTCGCCTACCGTGCTGATGATGGGCCGGCCCCGCTTACTGTCGATCTCGGATTGCGAGCGAGGAGCGGGAGTCTTTGTAGGCTCGGGAGCACTGCAGGCGATGGCTAAGACCAACGTGGCGGTAAAAAGTCCTAAAGTTATCAGTGAGGTCCTTTTCATAAACCCTCCACGAGCTAATATAATCTGCCACGCACGTTATGGCAGAACTGGTCCATAGAGCACCTTCCAGTATGTCCATCCAATTGTTTTCCGCGGCTCTCGCGCCAAATCCGCCTAGACCGTGTCTATCGGCGTAGCGCCCAGCATAAGCTGATGGTGGTCTTATCCGAGAGAACACTGAAACCTAGAACAAAGGTTATATAAAGCAAATCTAGGTAGAATGACTCATAGACTACGCCGTCATTTAGTTGATATTGTGTTAGCATCCGACGGTTCGCCATCTCCGCCAGCCGCGGCCTGGGCTTAAGATAACCGGCTCAGTCCAGCACTGGAGATTTGGACCAGAACGCCCTGGTAATCTTTCTGGACGAGTCCTCGAAACGGGAGGCGCGGTTAATTCTTATCAATCTGGAAATCTTAATGATTATAGTTTACTGGCAAGACGCGAGACGGGGACAGAACCTGGTACTCACCAACGACGTAACCGGACGGGAACAGAGAATCGGTGGGTTTACGGAGGTCAACCAAAGATTCGCCGCCTATGTAACCACCGCCGAATATGACCCAAGGAATTCGAAAGACGGATTACCGACTATGAAAGAAGCCAAGGCTTTCGTTGAGTCTTTCAAGCCTTGGGAACTTTATGGCGCCGAAGGCGTATCCGTCGAGCCAGAGGTTAGGCCGGCAGTTAAGTCCTCTAGTCCGGTCTCGGCCGCAGCGCCAGCGCTGCCAACGACCTGGACATTTTCCTGATAGATGCGGCGATAACCACCGCGATCGCCGGGGCCACTGTGGGAAACGTGGGTGGCGACCCGGGTGAAGTTTTCGCCTACACCAACACAACGGGTTCGAACCTCACGGTCAATGTACTGATCGGGGTCTTCAGCGGAGCGAATCCCGGTTTCATGAAATACGTGATCTTCGGCTCGAGCGCGATCAATGAATTCGCCACCAACAGCGGAACTATTTACGGACACGCCAACGCCGCCGGAGCCGAGGCCACCGGCGCCGCCGACTATGTTAAGACACCCGCCTTCGGAGTTGACCCGCCCGAATTGGAATCCTTCTCATCGGCGGGGCCGACGCCCATCCTGTTCGATGTCTCGGGCGTCCGGCTAGGAACGGCCGAAGTGCGGGCCAAGCCCGAAATCGTTGCCCCCGACGGCACCAACACTACCTTCTTCGGATCGTCCGATGCATCGGGAGGTGGATGTTGCGAGCAGGATGGTTTCCCCAATTTCTTCGGTACCTCCGCCGCTGCTCCGCATGCCGCGGCATTGGCAGCGATGATGATAGACGCAGAGCCCCTGATTACCCCTTCCCAGATTTATTCGAAAATGGAGAGCACCGCCATCGACATGGGGGTACCGGGGCCCGACGACGATAGCGGCTTTGGTCTGGTTCAAGGGGAACAAGCGGTAGACGGGCTCATCGGCTTGGACTTGAACGTTGGAGTTCTGACAACCCTGTCAATGGAAAGCAAGCCGGGCCAGCCTATCGCCCCAGAGCCGGTTCAACTCACCAATTCCGGGGGCGTGGATGGGCACTTGGCGATTCGCATCTATAACGTGACTGAAAGCGGCGGCATCCTCTCGGAGGCAGAATGTACCAGCCAGGGGGGCGCATACGCACCTGGGTCGCCACCTGCTTGCACGGGGCTGGTGACACCGGATCAAAATGATCTGGGGCGCTTTTTCGAGCTCGGCGTTGAGGAAAGTTCCACTGAACTCCTGGCTTCCGTGCCTCTGGGCGCGGTCGAGGATCTATGCGTGGAACTCGGAGGGTTAGGCTCCGGTGAAACCCGAGACTTGCTTTTATTGTTCAGGATCGACGAGGCTGCGGACAACCGCTACCAAGGGGACATGGTTCATTTCGACATTGATCTGCTTTTGCACCAACCCAACGACCCCGCCGAACACTCAAGCACCCCCGGAGAGGCCTGCGGGGGAGGCGCCCTCTCGCTTAACAACTTGGGAACCTTGCCGCCGCTCCCTTAAGCCCGAGGACAAGCGATAACCTCGGCTGCGAAAGAAGACCGTCGCGACTAATCACACTGGCCGCTCAGCCTCAACTCGTATCGATAAACGGTTTCCGCCTAGCCACCAAAGGTAGAGGAGAAAGTTTTGTCCGGCCACCGAGCCGCCGGGTTCCGCGATCGTTCAGCCCGCCGGATGATGCATGTAATTTCAGATCGGGGCGTAGATCATCCGGGAGATAAAACCGATCTGTGTTTATGTTAACAAGACCCAAATTGAAAGGCCCCCGGTGTATTCCGGGGGCCTTTTCGAGATTCAACGATTGGTAGCGCGTGCGGGATTCGAACCCGCGATCTCCGCCTTGAGAGGGCGGTGTCCTGGGCCAACTAGACGAACGCGCCACGCAAGTAGCTGGGGGTTAACTTAGGGCCCATGGAAACATCGTATCAGAGGTCCTCTAGGCTTGTAAACCGGCTCTGACCGCCTATTAGCACAAGTTATCTGGCCTGGGCAGAGACATATCAATTCTTGCAGTCCTAACGCGGCCAAGGCTTACGGGGTCGCTACAAAGTCACCGAACATGGTGAAATTGTGACCAGGGAAAGTGCATACGAATTGGTAGGTACCGGCGGCCGGCACGGTAAACCTGACTCCCTGAGTCCCACCGGGCTCCAGCAGGCCAGATTTCGCGAGCACTCGGTCGTCGCTACGGGGGATCCAGTGAGCTTCGGCTCCCGCTTCGGTCCCGGCGGCGGCCACCTCATCTTTCGTTCCTGACTGCACCAACACCCAGTTGTGCTGATTGATGGTGGAGGCGTTCTGGAAAACCACCGTAATCGTGGACCCGGCTTTGGCCTCCAGGCTGGCTTGGTCGAATTTCAGCGTGTCACCTTCGGTGGAAATCGCAAGCGCTCCTGCCGGAACATCGACCGGGGGCGGAGCATTTACCGCGGGCGGAGCGCCCGAGCCAACCAACAGGTTCAACTCAGTGGCCTCCCCGGAGGTCCAGACAGCCGTGGGGCTGCCGTCCCGTCCGCCAATCTTGAAGATTATCTTTCGATCGGCGAAGAGGGTGCTGCTACGTTGGACTATTTTAATAACGTAGCGGCCATCGGTAACCGTGGTCCCCGCCACCGAATCCGGTACGCCTTCCAGAAATGCCGTAACCTGGGTGCCATCGACAGCAGTCGCTCCGTCAACGGTCACTGTCCCCACGAAAGCGTGGGGCGGTATCGGGCCGCCCGGTTGGCCGAAAGAGACGTCAGGCGGAGCTGTTGTATTCTGCGGAGCTTGCGTCGGGACATCGCCGCCACCACACGCTATGGCCAAGAACGACACGACCGCGAAAATACCGGTTAGTTTTAGGGTTACTTGTAACACCGTTTCTCCTTAATCTACGGAAGATCCCACTTTGTTATTTTTATCACAATCTCTAACGGACTACAAGGAACCCGGGCCCAAGACAGGTTATGTACCGTTATAATTCGACTATTCTAGTGTTCCAGTAACATCCGTTATACCTGAAGCTACGCCAGGATACGAAAACAGGATTCGTTCGTCCGCTAGTGTCTGGCCGGCGGGCCCACGGCAAGCTCACCCCCGGAGCCGGCGGCTGGGCCTTTAGAAGGACCGGGCAACGGCGAACTGGAACTAAATATATCCAAGGAGTTGACTTTGGAAGTAGGAAAGTTCCCGGCGGCCCTGCTGGAGAAGATCCTGGCCAAGGTAGACATTACCGACCCCCGAGTGGTGGTGGGACCCCGGGTGGGCGAGGATACAGCGGTGCTACAAACTGGGGGAAGCTTACTGGTGGCCAAGAGCGACCCGGTAACTTTCGCCACCGACCGGATAGGCTGGTATGCCGTTCAGGTCAACGCCAACGACGTTGCTTGCACCGGAGGGATCCCCAAGTGGTTCCTGGCCACCCTGTTGGTGCCGGAACGGTTCACCGAAGACGAAGCTGAGGCGGTGTTCGACCAGATCTTGGATGCCTGCCGCTCCCTGAATGTCTCCCTGGTGGGAGGACATAGCGAGGTGACCTACGGCATCGACCGGCCGATCATCATGGGGACGATGCTGGGAGAAGTTGAGCAAGACCGGTTGATTCTTACCGGCGGCGCCCAAGACGGCGACAGCATCGTGCTAACCAAGGGCATCGCCATTGAGGGAACGGCGTTACTGGCCCGGGAGCGCCCAGCCGCCCTGCTTCAGGGCGGGATGACTCAAGGGGAGATAGATCAAGCCGCCTCCCTATTAAGTGTACCGGGTATAAGTGTACTCAACGACGCCCGCATCGCCTGTGCCTCAAGCCAGGTTCATTCCATGCACGACGTTACCGAAGGGGGGTTGGTTACCGGCCTGAGAGAGGTTGCAAAGGCCTCTGGGCTGGGGCTGGCCATCGAGGAAGGCAGTGTGCCAATCTTGCCCGAGTGTCAGGAGGTTTGCCGAGTTCTGGGCTTGGACCCAATGGGGTTGCTGGCTTCGGGTGCGCTGCTAATCACTTTGCCCACCCCCGATGTACCTGGATTGCTGACGGCCTTGGAACAAGAGGGAATCGACGGGTTTGAGATAGGGACGATGATGGATGCCGCCGAAGGCCTTCAGATGGTCGAACTCCATGGGGAAACGCCATTGCCCGAGTTCAGCCGTGACGAGTTGGCCCGATACATGTCCGCTAGCGAGTAACTCACGCTTACACCAAAGGGTTACCCTACTCCTTCTGGTACACTTGGAAAGCGTCTATCAACCGGGACACTGTGGCGTTGGCCCCACTGACTGTAATCGCTACCTTTTTACCCTTCAGTCGGTCCTTGATCTTCACGGCGCCGGCAGTGGCTGCCGCTCCCGCGCCTTCCGCCAAGGTGTGAGCCTTCTCCACCAGTAAGCCCATGGCCGAACGGATCTCATCGTCGCTCACCAGGATAAAGTCGTCGAGAAGCTCCCGGAGGATCGACTGGGGCAGGTCGTAGCCTACTTTGGTGGCCAACCCTTCAGCAAAGGTCTCCACTGCAGATTCCACCGGCCGCCCTTCCTTCCAATACCGGTAACCACCGGGTGCGGCTTCCGATTGAACCGCCACGACCTGGATGTTAGGGTCCACCGATTTGGCCACCAGACATGCGCCGGAAACGCCGCTGCCCCCGCCCATGGGAGCGACGATAACCTCCACGTCGGGCAGGTCCTCAATAACTTCCAATGTCTGAGTGGCGACTCCGGCGATGAGCAGGGGTTCATTAGCCGGGTGCGCGTATCGGTAGCCCTCCTCGGCGGCCAACCGCTCGCAATAGTCCTTAGCCTCATCGAAGTTTTGCCCATGGAAGATCAACTCGGCGCCCAAGGCCCGCATGGCGGCTACCTTTACCGGATTAGCTTCCTCCGGTAGCACGATAAGTGCCCGGGCGCCGAACAATCCGCAGGCATAGGCGATGGACTGGCCATGGTTGCCGGTGGAAGCGGTAATAACCCCGCGGCCGCGTTCCTCATCGCTCAGATGGGCCAACAGGTTGACTCCTCCCCTGGCTTTGAATGCTCCCAGAGGTAGATACTCGTCGTGTTTCAAATAGACCTGTGCGTCCAAGAAGTCGCTGATTCCTAGAGAAAAGTGTAACGGAGTCCTAGGTAAGTAGGGCGCGATGGTTTTCTTGGCTTCGTACACGTCCCGAAGGGTGGGCGCTTGCATCCTCATTCCTCGTTAGACACGGTTTAAATTCGGTTGGCGGTTGGAGTACAACCAGCTTAGGTTACCGGTCTGGAGGTGTCAATCGAGGCGGGTATCATGCCCTCGGTTGGCTCAAGGAAGAACTTAGGATCACTCGTCCAGCGAGCCGGGTGTCCCATCAGTTGCGTCATAAGTCCTATTCTGAGCCCGAATCGACTTGATGCGGTGCACCAACAACCAGATCGCCCCGGCAGCCAGAATGAGCAAGATAGGGATATCGAAGGGCCGCATCACGGCCCGCAGGTCCTCCCAGTTTTCGCCTAACAAAAAGCCGCCGTAAGCCAATCCAAGACTCCATATAAAGGAACCGGCGAAGGTATATAGGGAGAAGCGCCAAAGATTCATCCTGGCCAACCCAGCGGGGATGCTGATGAATGTACGCACTACCGGCAGCAACCGGCCGATGAAGACGGCCCACTCACCGTACTTATTGAACCAGATCTCGGCTTTATCAACCTCGTCCTTGCTCATCAGTACATATTTGCCATATTTCAGCAAAAGGGGCCGTCCCCCCTTCATGCTAATCCAATAAGCCACCCACGAGCCCAGCAGGTTCCCCATGCCGCCGTAAAACCCAGCTAATAGCACCCACCACACACTTCCGCCTTTAGCCTGGATCAATAGCCAACCGGCAAGGGGCATGATCAACTCGCTGGGGAAAGGTATGGCCGCGCTTTCAATGGCCATTAGAAACACCACACCGGGCCATCCGATAGCGCCGTAGACCTGAGTAATGATTCCCAGAAACAGAATTTCTATGGTTTCAATGATTTCCATAAGGCCCGAGTTTAGCAGCGCCGCAAAGGCGGGTCAATCGGAAACAAGGCGCATTTAGCTACGTGTTCTAGTTTTGTTTAGGAAAAGCTTAAAACTTTTTTAAACAAATGTTGACAATTAACACAAATATATGCTAATGTGTTTACACCTCGGTACACCGAGAGTCCACTTCAGTACATTGGAGGTACATTATGGCCAGGAAGACTAAGTTGATGCAAAGAGTCGAGCGGGATCACCAACGGCCTCTGGAGCGCCTCCTACCTGAGATGGTCAATGAAGTCGGCTTGTCAGCCACCGCCGAAGAGTTGGGTGTGAGTAAAGCAACCCTGGGATACTGGTTGCTGAAGTTGGGGATAAATGTACGACGGGTAGCGTTGGCGCCGGGTGAGACCCTCGAGGTAAAGCGCGCGAGTTAACCACGGTTTTTGGATGCCCGGCCTTGTGGGCCCTTTTAAGGCCCACTAAGGCCGGTCACCGAACCTAGGTAGCCTGCAAGGTCTTAAATCCTTGTCAACGCTCGGCAAGGACGACATTATTGCTACTGCAGGTGTTATGTAAACAAAGAGCCCCCGGCAAATGCCGGGGGCTCTTTTTATTCGTCTTGGGATCGGCAAGGGACTTTCTGGTCCCTTGCCCGCCTTTAACCCTGGAAGATGTCTTCGGGGAGGAAGGCCGACACGGTGACGTTCGGCAGGTCCACAATGTTGCTAACTCTTAGATCCACGGCGACACTGCAGATGATATACGCCTGCTGGCGGGACCAACCCCGCTCCTGGAGCAGATCTATCATCTGGATCAACGCGTGGCGCGCCGCCAAGGTCAGGTCTTCGCCTTCCTGGGTCCCGTCATCCCGGAAGGGCATCCCCATGGTGGCGATGAAGTTTCGGGGAGCTGCCCACTCCGGAGCGATGAAATAGCCGGGATGGGCGAATCGAGGGAACTTGATGTTGTGCCGGGCCGCTTCCCCCTTATGCAACTTGAACTTAACCACCGCTGTAGCACCCATCTCGATGGCGGTGATACAGCACTCCCCGTCGCCCTGGGCAAAGTGTCCATCCCCGGCGGAGTACAAGGCCCCGTCCACGTTTACCGGTATCAGCAGCCGTGAACCCTTGGTCAATTGCTTAGCATCTACATTTCCGCAGTTTTCTCGGGGCGGTATGGTGCGCAGGCCGGTATCGGCGATGTCACCACCCGAGGGCACCGCATCTTCCGGATCCGGCGGCTGAGCGATTCCGCCTCGCCGCACCAGGTCCGCCTCCCGGCGGGTCCACTCCTCCAACTGAGCGTGAGACGGCGCGATGCCGGCGGTGCCCATGAACGACCCGTTGGGTATGCGCACGCCGGGCAACTGGGGCGAAGTCGCCCAACCGTCGCTCATTTCCCAGTGAGCGATGTAGGGCTCGGTGAACAGGTCCCGCAGGAACCCGGCGCCGGGCCTGCTGCGCGTCCAACCTCGAGGTTGGGGAATCACGTCAATATACTCGACTTCCAGCAGGTCCCCGGGGGATGCTCCGGTTATGTAAACCGGCCCGGTCAGCGGGTGCGCCACCTTGGCGTCGAAGCCCTCCATGTCGGCTACTGTCATGTGGGGCTTAACTTGCTCGTCGGATGCGTCCCGGGTCTCCAACAGCACTTCTTCCTCTGGGTCCACCTCCAGCACCGGCGTGATATCGGGATGCCACCGGTTGTGACCCTTACCGGGTTCTTCTTTAAGGCGTTTGTTACGGTCGATCTCGATACTTTTCATGGAAGTTAATCGCTCCTCACAATGACCAATCGTCGGGGACTTCAGGTGTGCGCATGGGCTTAATCATTACCTCCACCACCGCCGCTTGGCCGTTCTCCGTGGCCTGGATGGCCCGTTTGAGAGCCGGAGTTATCTCGGCCGGATCTTCAACCCGCTCGGCATGGGCGCCAAGCCCCTGGGCCACCATCGTAAAATTCCCACCCAGTTGAGCGAAGGCGGGAGGAGCGCCGCCCGGTCTTTCCATGCCCATCAAGCCTCCTCCAGTGCCACCGTTATTGACGATTATCGTCAGGGTTGGGAGGCCCATCCGGACGGCGGTCTCAACCTCCATGCCCGTCATACCAAAGGAAGCGTCCCCCAGCAGGTGGACGACCAGATGGTCAGGCTTCCCCAATTTGGCGCCTACCGCCGCGCCCATGGACCAACCCATGGCCGCCATTCCGCCCATTCCAACGTAGTTGCGGGGCCGGGTGGTAACCCAGAAGGGGGAGACGTATCCCCGGCTTCCGCCGGCGTCATGGATGGCGACGGTCTTGTCCTTGTCAACCAACTGCATCAGATCATAGACCACCCGGTAACCATTGGTTGGCGTCGATTCATCGGTGAAAACGGAATACCACTCGCCCAGCCATTTGTCCCTGGCCTGCTGAATCTCCGCCACCACTTCCTCTTTAGCGCCGCCTCGGCCCGGTCCAACCCGGTCTTTGACGGCGTTAATGATGTCGCGGAGGGCCAGCTTGGCGTCCGCCAGAATGGGAACATCGGCCATATAAGTCTTGTTCAGGTCGGCTGGGTCGGCGTTGACGTGGATCAGTTTCACGCCAGGGGAGAAGGGTCTCCCGTCGGTGCCGTTGGGTTGCCGATAGGAATTTCCTACAGCCAACACCACATCGACCTTGCGGTTGATCTGCATAGCCGGTCCACTGGCGTACTTGCTGCGGGGGTAGATCCCCATACCGAGTGACAAAGGGTGGTCCTCTGGGAAGATTCCTTTGGCCACCAGAGAACTGGCCACCGGCATGGACAGCAACTCGGCCAGCTCCATCACCTCGTCGGCGGCGTCCGCCGACAGACAGCCACCACCGACGTTTAACACAGGGTACTCTGCCCCTACCAATAGATCAGCGGCCATTTCAACGTCGGCCGGGGCCGCCGACGGTTTTGCGCCTGGACCGACCGGCGTATAGCTAAAGTCTTCATCAGAAATCTCGCCGGCCATGATGTCCTGAGGCATTTCTATCACCACTGGCCCAGGGGAGCCCGAGCGAAGATTGGTGAAGGCACGGCGCATAATTGTGGGAATCTCGTCCACTCGGGTGATGGTCGCTTTCCACTTGACCAGGTTGTCGAAGATGCTGGAAGGAACTTCCTGCTGGTACTCTTTGCCCAAGTTGCGTAGCGCGATCTGGCCCATAAGCAACAGCACCGGTATATTGTCGGCGTAAGCGCCGGCTATTCCAGTCAGGGTGTTGGTCGCGCCGGGGCCGCTACCGGTCATGGCCACGCCCACTTGTCCGGTGGCTCGAGCATAGCCGTCGGCCACCTCTACCCCCAACCGTTCGTGGCGGGTGGCAAATACTTTTATCGTCTCTGAAGTCCGAAGAGCGGGGAACAAGACGTTAAGCCCACCCCCAGCAAATCCGGTGATGTATCGCACTCCTTCCAGTTCCAGACAGCGGACTAATGCGTCTCCGCCCTTCATAGTAAGTCCTCCAAGATTTCAGCTATCAGCCGTCAGCCATCAGTACAGTCCAGGCTGACTGCTGGGATAATACGCTCACGCCTGAACCGGGTCAAGAAATCAACGCGATCTTCCCCGTAGGCAAGCACACGGCAAGTTTGCCCAGCCTTGACCGGTTATCGGGCCCGTCGTATCATCCCAACAACCTCACCGACGCACGGTTATAGGCTGAATGCTGATAGCCGAACGTTGATAGCTTCAAGGAGACATTATGCCCACAGCCGACGAATTGATCGTCCAGACCCTGGAAGAAGCAGGAGTGGAATACGTAATAGGTATCCCCGGCGGCGGCACCGGACAGATCTACAACCTGCTTTACGGCAAAGAAGACCGCATCAAAACTATCCTGGTTCGCCATGAGCAAATAGCGGCCATCATGGCCGACGCCTACGGACGGGCCACCGGCCGCCCGGCGGCCATCATGGGTCAGGGCTTGTTCATGGCATCCAACGCCACCTTCGGCATCATGGAGGCCATGCTGAGCAGTTCACCGATGGTGGTGATAACCGACACCTCCGACGGCGGAGTGGGTTTTCATGCGGCCAACCAGTCCGGGGCCGGAGAGTACGGCAGCATGGACATCACCACGATATTGAAGACGATGAGCAAATACACCACCCTGGCCACCAACCCCAAGGAAGCGGTCATTGGGACTCAGTTGGCCATCAAGCATGCCACCAGCGGCAGGCCCGGGCCGGCTTGCGTGGTCATGCGGTCAGCGGCTATCAGCGGAGAAGTAGACTTGGAGTCTCCCCCGTTCATACACAATGCCGCCGGATACCTGAACACCGCCAAACCCCAAAGCGCTCCTCAAGACATCCAGCGGGCCATCGATATCCTGTCCCAGTCGCAACGTCCCGTCCTGGTGGCCGGCAACGGCGTGCACATGTCCAAGTCACACCAACAATTACAAGAACTGGCGGAGCTTTGGAACATGCCGGTGGCTACCTCCTATAAAGGAAAGAGCGCTATCGCCGAGACCCATCCCTTGTCCGTGGGGATGGTGGGAGTGTACGGCCAGGAAGCCGCCAACCGGTCGGTGGGCGAAGCCGACACGGTGGTGGTGGTGGGCGCCAAGTTGACTCCCCAGGACACGGTCCGGGAGCGGCCCAGTATCTTCGACCCGCTCCGCCAGAAGATCATTCAGATCGACATCGACGACCGCAACGCCGGCTGGACATTCCCGGTGGAATTGGGGCTTATCGGCGATGCCGGAAGTATCCTGTCCCAATTGGTTGAGGCGTCCCGGCCGGTAGCCGCCAACTCAGCCGCGGGCAGAAAGGAGTGGGCCGACGCCCTGCCCCGGCGAAAACAGGATAATTCCTTCTACGACGACCCGGAGATGCACCGGGAAAGCTCTCCCGTCACCCCGCAACGTTTGGTTGCGCTATTGAACGAAAACCTGAGCGCCGACACGATATTCGCTTTAGACGCAGGCAACAACCGCACCTGGATGGCGCACTTGTACCAAGCCCGCCAGGCCAACACATTCTTCAGCCCGGGTGGGACTGCCGGGATGGGTTGGGGCTTGCCCGCGGCGGTGGGGCTCAAGTTGGTATACAAGGACCGTCCCGTGGTCTGCGTCACTGGAGACGGTGGTTACATGATGACGGTGAACGCCCTGTCCACCGCCGTTCAGTACGACCTGCCTATCATCTGCGTGGTGTTCAACGACGGCGCGCTGGGCATGGTCCGGCAGCATCAACCCGAAGGACGCCGAATCGCATCGGAGTTCGTGACCACAGACAACGGGGCAGTAGCCCGGGGATTTGGCGCCTTCGGCATCCAGATAGGCGACTCTAGGGACTTGCCCGACGCCATCCGCCAAGCCCAGGCTTCCGGCCTACCCGCCGTTATCGACGTGCTGATCGACCGGGGACCCAGCCCCGACGACTGGCGAGCCGACGCCCGCCGGGCCGGAGAGACTTAGGGGATCTGGGCCGCAAAGCGATGCCAGATCAAACTGGCTATAACTAGAGCATCGAGGGTTGGCGGATGAATTCAGAAAATCGTCCGCCAGTCCTTAAATATCCAGCCTACAGCCTAATGCTCGCCGCCCTTCCATGAGGAGAGCAACCATGTGCACACAAACACGTCGGTTGACCTACGAAGAGTACCTAAAAACTCCAGAGATCAAAGCCCGATTCGACATCGTCGATGGGGTGATGACTATCGCCCCCACTCCTACTGTTGCGCATCAAAGGATACTCGGAAATCTATTCTGGAAGCTGGACCAATTCGTCTCCGAACAGCAGGTGGGAGAAGTCCTGTTCGCCCCGGTGGATGTCATCGTCCAGAGAGATCCATTGCGCACCCGGCAGCCAGACTTGCTGTTCGTCAGCAACGAACGCGCGAGCATTCTGGGAGACCAAGTAGATGGGGGCCCCGATCTGGTTGTGGAGATCCTGTCGCCAAGTAATAGCCGTTCCGACTTGGAGGCAAAATTATCCGACTACGCAACGCTTGGAGTTAGTGAATGCTGGTTGGTATCACCCGAAGCGCGAAGCGTGGAGATATTGGGGTTGACCGAAGGGTCTTGGGTCCGCCTCGGCATTTCCGGCTTGGGGGAGCAGGTGCGATCCCGGGTATTACCGGAGTTGGACCTTGCGGTGGTCCAACTCTTTGAGTAACGACCCGCATCAGCCTATCGCCCCCTAGTCTCGTTGCTGCAGCACGTTGCCGGAAAGCTCGGTAATCTTGTCAATCTTGACCAGGACCGCCACTCCCAATAGCCCAGGGTCCCGGTCCAGTTCCTCTTGGACACAACGGTCTATCACCTCTTGGCGAATCGGACCGTCCTCATAAACGGTAGCTGTCCCGTGGAACCGCCATCTCAAGCGCTTGGCTTGATGGTTGTAGTAGATCACCACGTTGGGATTTTCGCCCACGTTCTGTAACGCCGAGCGCTTTGCCCGCTCCCAGTAAGCCAGAGTTTCCCCGTCATATACCAGCACGCTGCCCTTGGGGCTGATCTGGGGTTCGCCGCTTTTGGACACGCTTCCCAGCAGACAGGCGTAGCCGTCGGCCAGCGCTATTTCCACATTTTCTTTCATCTCATCGGTGATTGAAATCATCTGGATCGCTCCTTAAGAATTCTCGCGCTTAAGCTGCGCTTTGCCGTTCACCCTAACCAACTGCCCCTGGTGGCAGCTCTTCGTCGGCACTCAATCAGGATACCGATACCCATAGCTGCCCCTTGAGTGTTTGGCCCAACCGAAAACGTTGGACGGGCAGATTGGTGGATGGTAGTATAAGGCGGTCGCTGCGGACCCTCGACAGCTACGAACAGCCAGGATTCCCTCGGATATTCTGCCGCCTACCCTGTTGCCACCAGGCACGGGGCTGATTTTAACCCAGGCGCACCTGGTTGACAAGAAATGGGAAGGTTTGCGAACAATCCACTCAGGAGCATCCAGTGACCCAGGAAAAAGAGAGAATACTGGAGATAATCGATCTGGCGGAAGCCGGCCAAGTACAGTTGGCTCTTACCAGCAGCCAAGGCAGGCGAACCGCCTCGCCGGTGACCTTCAAAGCTCCCCTCACGGACTCAGATTCAACAGAAATCGGCTGGTATTTCAACGAATACCTGCGGAATCCATTCGGCGACGCGAAAGCACGGGCCAGTGAGGTTGAAACAAGATTCCACGCCTTGGGTCGTTCACTTTTCGAGACCGTGTTCCAGTCCAGCGAGGACGCCCAGACCTTTTACTCTTCCGCCCTGGAAGAAGGATTCTCGAACTACCAACTGGTAATAGTATCTGGCCGCCCCGAATTTCTTGGCCTGCCTTGGGAGTTGCTCAACTCCCCGCAGGAAGGGTTTCTTCCGGCACAATTCGGATCGATGCTACGGCGGACATCGTCCGGCCAAATGGACCCATTCGTAACCGAATTGAGCCAAGAACAGTTTAACGTGCTCTTGGTTTCTCCAGCTCCCGCCGATGGTCTCCCAGATGGAGACTCTCCGGACGACGCAGGGAGCATCGCGGCAGAAACGTTGCAGGTCATGGAGTCGTTAGACGTAGTGGTGCAGTTGGACTGCCTGCAGCCGCCGACATTAGATGCCCTTGCCGACCGATTAGACCAGAGTCCGGGGCATTATCACTTGGTCCATTTCGACGCCCAGTCCAATACCAGCGGCGGAATCCTACTCGAGTCTAACGATGGGAACGCGGCCCAACTAGCCTCGGCTCAAGTGGCGGAGTTACTGGTGAAGGCCGGCGTGCCTATGGTCCTGATCAACGGCGGCGGCGCCGCGTCTCCCGACCGATCCACAAACACCGCGGCCGAATTGTCTGAAGCCGGCGTACCCTTGGTGGTTTCAGTGGCAGTACCGCTGACCCCCACAGCCCGGTCGATATTCGTAGACAGGCTATTCCGGCAAATCGTGGCGGGGGTCGATGTACCCACCGCAACCTCGACGGCCCGGCGGGGCTTGATGGAAGAGCCGCTACGGCCCTGCGCCGCCGGCAAAGCGCCCTTCTGGGACTGGATAGCCCCTCAAGTCTATCAATCCCGTGGTTACGTGCCGGGAACCATACATGTTGAGCAACCTGAGCCCCTGACGCCCCAGTCTCAACCGGAGGAGGGGGCCGAGCTCGACCAGCAACTACCTCAAGGAGGCCCTTACGGTTTGGTTGGGCGGCGCGCCGAGCTTCGCCAACTGGAGCGAACGTTCCAACGCCAACCGGTGGTCTTAATGAGCGCAAACACTGGCGCCGGCAAGACGGAGTTGGCGCTGGGTCTAGCCCGATGGCTGCAAAAAACCGGCGCTCGCCCTGGTGGGGTCTTTTACACGACTTTCCACATAGGAGCGGGACTGGAACGTGTCGTACACGAGATTGGCACCTCGGTCGCCGGGTTGTCTTTCGCCGACATGTCCGGTCCCGACCAACGCCAATGGGTGGTGGATTATCTGAGAGAGCAACCGTCGCTGATCATCTGGGACGCCCTGCAGCACGCCGGTGGAAACCCGGGTGAGGACGTCTCGGGAATGTTGGACCAGGCCGAACTGGCGGAACTGGACGCATTTTTGGCCGAGGCTATCGACGGGGGCCGATCCTGGGCACTTTTGGTCACCCGCCGTCCGGAGGAACCCTGGCTGTCAGTTCCCCACCACTCCTACCAACTCCCTCCCCCGAGCCAGGGTGACCGGATGGAGTTAGCCTGCAAGATTCAGGAAAGTACCGGACCGTCCGATCTCACTCCCGGCAACCAGGCCGACAACCAACTGGGCCTCGCCTACCTTGAGCTACTGGACCTCATCGAGGGACATCCGCTGGCGATGCAGATAGTCCTTCCTCTGCTTAAAGAAGTGCCAGCCTCGGTGATTCTGGAAGAGATACGGACTCGCGTGGAAGAGCTGGACCAGTCGTCCATGGAGCCCGGCCGCGACCCATTCCTGACTGCCATCATGGACCAATCATTCTCGCGGATGCCCCGCCGCAGCCGGACCCATCTACCCTTCCTGTCCATGTTCCAGCAGCGGGTCATGTTGGACATCCTGACTCACATCACCCAGGAGCGAGCCTACCACACCGTCATGGGCGAGGAACTGGGCTGGGGCGCTTGCCGGACCTTGCTGCGGTCCGCCCGGGACGCGGGATTCATTCAATCGGTCACACCAAGCGTCTACCAGATTCATCCCACCTTGCCCTGGTTCTACGGACGCCAGATCAACCAACAACTCTCCCCTGCCGCCATCCGCCAGTTGGAGCAGGAGTTCGTTCGGGTTTACGCGGATACCGCCGACTACTTTATGGAAACCCTGTATGAGAACCAGGAATCCGGGACCATGGCGGTCCTGGCCGAGGAGGGCAACCTGACCCAGGCGCTAGGTCTGGCTCTGGAAGACCACCAGTGGGATGCGGCCCAGGTTTTGGTCCAACCGTTGGCCCAGGTGTACCGGATGCAAAAGCGGTACCCCGAACTGCGCCGCCTGCGCCGCCAGTTGCTTCAAGACATCGTCCCCGAGGGCAACGGCGCCACAGAAGCCGATTCCAAAGGCGCGATTGACCTGTGGCTGTATCTATTGGGCACCGAATCCAGTGAAGCCACCGAGCAGCTTAACCTGGAATACGCGCAAGACCTGAACCAACAAATGATGGATTACCTGGAGTCTTTACCCGACAAAGAGACTGACCCACGGGCAGCCGCCGTTTACCATCAGATGGGCGTTCTGGAACAGCATCGGTGGCACTTGGATGACGCGTCAGAGTGGTACCAAAAGTCCCTGGCCATTATCGAGATAGGCGAAGACGAAGCGTCCACCGCCGACGATTACTACTGCATCGGCCAGGTGAAGCAACATCAGCGTTATTACACCGAAGCGAAAGAGTGGTTCAGCAAAGCATTGGAGGTCCATCAGAGGCTGCAAGACCCGGAAGAACTGGTCAAAGACTTCCGAGCCTTGGGCCTGGCCTCCCAATTCAAGTTTGAGTACGACGAAGCGGAAAGCTGGTACCGCCGAGCTCAGGCCATCTTGGAAGAAAACCGGGATGAGGAAATGGTTGTCCTGGTTTACCATGAACTGGGCACCGTATTCCACGCCCGTTATATGTTCGAAGAAGCGGAAAGTTGGTACCAGCAGTCCTTGGGTCTGTCCCACCGGTTGGGCTTGCAGTCTCAGATGGCCGTTGAGTTCCACTACTTGGGCCTTCTATCCCAGGCCCGGGGATTGCTCTATGAGATGGCTCAAGAGTGGTTCGAATTGGCTCTGGAAAAACGGGATGAGATGGGCGACCGGCGGGGCGCTGGAGACGAATGCCGCCAACTGGGCGTCCTATTTCATGAGCAAAACCTTCTGGATGACGCTGAGCAGTGGTACCAACGTGCCAGGGAAAACTTTGAACAGGTCCGAGATGTTGACCGTACCGCCCGCACCTACGGCCAATTGGGGAAAGTGGCGGAAGACCGTGGCGACTTGCCTGGAGCTCTGGAGTGGGCAACCCGGGCTCACGGTCTGGCGACGGAACACCAGCTGTCGGCCCTGGCTCCAGCCAAAGCCCACCTGGCCTCCCTGCGGGACAAATACGGTGAGGACAACTTTCAGACCTGGTGGCGGGGCTTCACCGGTGGCGATCCGCCCGATGATTTGGATGAAGAATAGCCATCGGACATGATTATCTAAGTTTTACCTGAACCTGACGTAAGAGAGAAGCCGATCAAGGAGGAACTCCGCATGGACATTGGAACTTCGATACCTCTACCGGCCTACACCCTAGACCCCGCTTTCATCGCCAAAAAAGCCGAGGAGTTGGGTTTTGAGTCGATCTGGTACGCAGAACATCCCGCCGTGCCGGTCCACAGCGACAGCCCCTTTCCGTCCACCGGCGGCGCGATCCCCGAAAACTATTCCCACTTCACCGACCCGTATATCGCTCTGGCCCGTGCGTCGGGGGTGACCAGCACCATCAAATTGTGCACCGGTATCACGTTGGTGCCCGAACGTAACCCCCTCCTCTTGGCCAAAGAGATCGCCGTTTTGGACCGGGTTAGCGGCGGCCGGTTCGTATTCGGCATCGGCACCGGTTGGCTCAGGGAAGAAACCGAGTTGATGGGCGGCGACTTCGACCACCGCTGGACCCAGACCCGTGAAGCTATCGAGGTCATGAAGGAACTCTGGACCAAAGAGGAAGCCGAGTATCACGGAAGGTACTTCGACTTCCCTCTCGTCAGGTCCTACCCCAAACCCATCCAAAAACCCCACCCGCCCATACTCCTCGGCGGAATGGCCAAGAATGTGCTGAGCCGGGTGGTGGCCCACGCCGACGGCTGGCTGCCCAACCGGGTCACCCCCGCCCAGATCGAGGAAAGCCGGGCCAAGCTGGATGCCATGGCCGAAGAGGCGGGCCGGGACCCTGCGTCACTTACGATAACGGTTTACGGCCAAGACCCCGATCGAACGGCCCTACGATCCCTGATCAACGCCGGAGCCAACCGGGTAGTGATCCGTCCGGAGCACTGCGACACGGAAGATGAAATGGGCGACCAATTGGAGCGCATCGCCGAAGCCGTCCTGCGCTAACTACCAGCGAGCACCCCTTTCCTACAGGGGGTTGGGGGATTTCTAGCCTCCCCTAAAAAAGCGAAGTCAATGGAAATCTAGCCCCCCTTTCGTAAAGGGGAGTTGGGGGGATTCCCCCCGTCCACAAGGAGAGCCACAAATGGACCAAACCACCGAGCTATTAAGTTCCTTCGCCTACGGCCTTGAATACGAAGACCTGAGCCCCCGGGTGGTCCACCAGATCAAGCGCACCGTGGTGGATACCCTGGGTTGCGCCGTGGGCGGCTTCCATTCCGAACCAGCAACGATAGCCAGGACTTTGGCCGGGTCCGTCACCAGCTCGACTCCCTCGCGGATATTGGGGACTCAGTTATACAGCTCTCCGGACATGGCCGGATTCGCCAACGGCGTGATGGTCCGTTATCTAGACTGCAACGACTCGTATTTCTCGCCTGGAGGCGGCCACCCCAGCGACATGATTCCGGCGGCATTGGCCCTGGGCGGCCCCACGGAAAGCGATGGCCGCAGCGTGATTACCGCCATCGCTCTGGCCTACGAAGTGTTCTGCCGGTTGAGCGATGAAGTGGTTACCGGCGAATTTGGCTGGGACCAGGGAATGTTCTCCATCATCGGAGCCACCTGCGCCGCCGGGAAACTCTTGGGGTTGAACCAAGAACAGATGGGGCATGCCATATCCCTGGCGATAGCCCCTAACCTGCCCCTGGGAGTTACACGCACCGGCGAGCTGTCCATGTGGAAAGGGTGCGCCACCGCCACCGCCACCAGGGCGGGGATCTTCGCCGCCCAACTGGCGCAACAGGGCATGACCGGACCAAACGAGCCCTTTGAGGGACGCCGGGGATTGTGGGAGCAAGCACTGGGGAATACTGTCAACATCCCATCCTTCCAAAAGAGCCGAGGCAGCGACGATTTCCGCATCCTGGAAACCACCTTCAAGTCCTATCCTTCTCAGATCCACACCCAGGCGCCCATCGGCGTGGCCCTGGAATTACACCCCCAGGTTTCCCCGGAGAAGATAACGTCGGTTCTCATCCAATCCTACGACGGGGCCGTTAGCTCACCCGCCACCGAACCGCAGAAGTGGGACCCCAAGACCCGTGAGACCGCCGACCATAGCATCCCGTACCTGGTGGCCGTTGCCTTGCGATACGGCAGCGTGGACGCCGGGTCCTTCACCAGCGAACGTATCCATGACCCGGCGCTCCGCACCCTCATGGCAAAGTTCACCATGGAAGAGATTCCTGACTTCACCACCAGATATCCGGAAGAATTCAACTGCCGCATACAGGTCACCGACGACGCTGGAAAGATTTATGAGGCCCATACCCGCTACCCCAAGGGTCACCGCCACAATCCTTTGGACGATAGGCAAGTAGAAGCCAAATTCCGCGGTTTGGCCGCCGATGTAGTCTCCGCAAAGCAGTGTGACCGGGTCTTGGAGCAAGTATGGGGATTGGACGATGCCCCGAACCTTGACTCTCTCTTTGACAGCATGGTGATCTAGCCCGCTCAGCAAGCCTAAACCGCTTCAAACCGCACACTTACGTTTCCGGCTTGATTTTCGTGGGTTATGTTATAATCCCGCATATTTAATTTGCATCTAATCATGGCAACCACAAGGTCCTCCCTACCCCGAAAGCAATACACGGACATATCCATCAAGAGGAGAACCGGTTTGCCGACACATATCTGGTCAGGTACCGGGGCGCTCGAAAGGACGCCTCGCAGACCGGCAAATTCAGGAATCGAATCAGGGACCGAGGTCCGTGATGTAATTAATTTGGCCTCGGTCAATATTAGCGAAATCCATATTGCCCCCAGCGGCGTATTCCTATTTAAGGGGGCGCTCTCCAATGGTCCGGGGGCATAGCAAGGTGGTCGACTACCAAGAATACGACGATCACCAGCTCATGCATCAGGTGACCCTCGAAGATAAGGGCGCGCTGGAAGCTATTTACACCAGATATGGGTCGTCGGTCTATTCCCTGGCCATGTACATGCTCAAACAGGAGGCCCTGGCCGAAGAAGCTACTCAAGACATATTTCTGAACATTTGGCTGAAGGCATCCAGCTATAAAACCGACCGGGGCGAACCACGGGCTTGGATCATGAGCGTGGCTCACCACAAGATTGTGGACGTGATTCGGGCCAGACGCCGGACACTGGCGGCTATGGACCCCGACGGCTACGAAACTCTGGAATTGTTGCCATCGGCCCAAATCTCCACCGAAGAGGAAGTTGAAAGGAATATTGAGCGGGAACGAATCTTGAAAGCCGTGGCCACCCTGCCGCCTCCGCAGCGGCAAGTAATCATGATGGCTTACTTCGAGGGATACACCCAGTCAGAAATGGCGGAGATTCTAAAGCAGCCTCTGGGGACGGTCAAGACCAGAGTGCGGTTGGCGATGCAAAAGCTAAGGTTGGTACTAGAAGGCGATGTTAACGACTGATTCAAACAATGAACAACACCCTGAAGAGCAATTGGGCGCCTACGCCTTGGATATCCTGGACCAGGAAGAAGCGGTTCTGGTTGAATTCCACATGTCGGGATGCTACCAATGCCGGACAACCGTGGCCCTCATGCAATCCTCGGCGGCCTTGATTGGGGAATCGGTAGACCGTCTCCAACCGCCCGCTTCATTGCAGGCTCGGATTATGAGATCCCTACCGGGGACGGGCGTGGAGATCACCACCCCGGCAAAAACCACTGCCTCCCGAGGCTGGACCGGCTCCCTGTCCAAAGTCTTGATGCCTCTGGCCGCAGTCCTGGTTTTGGGATTACTTTCGTACAGCGTGTACGTAAGCACTATCCTTTCCTCCCGTGTAGAAAATCTGCAGCGCGAAAGCGCCGTGCTGACTCGATGGGGGAAATTGGCGGCTCAAGAGTCTCAAGTCATGGACCGCCTGAACGAACTCCGTGCCGCCAGCGATTTTCTAGCTGAAACAGAGAGCACCGACGTTATCCTGGAATCTCCCAATGATTCCGGTAACTCCGGCGGCATCCTTCTGGTAGCCGATGACGGGCGCCGAGCCATGCTCATGGTAACTGGAATGCGGGAGTTGGAACCGCCCTCCAGCTACGACGTCTGGTTGGTCAGACAAGGTCAAAGCATGTGGGCCGGCCAGCTAAAGGTCGATTCCAAGGGTTGGGGAGCGGTGACCCTGCACCCGCCCGAGCCGTTATTCGAGTTCGACATGGTTCGGCTGACCCCTGCTCCGTCTTCAGACCCGGTGCCCGGCCGCGGGGACATGGTTCTGGAAGGCCAGATCGTGTCCCATAAGGTTGCGCGGTAGCCACAGCAGACCCGGTCCAAGGGTCTTTCAATCGTCCAGAGCGGTGGATATTCGCGCTTTGGCCCTCCGCCCGTTCTCCTGGTATACTTGCGCCAACTCCTCGGTGAAGGGTGTGGGTGAACGTGTTGGGAGTGACCCTCTTTCTATTGGTCTGCGACATCTGCGGCGGCCACATGATGGAACAGAAGTGCAAGATTATCTGCCTCAACTGCGGCTACACGCGGGATTGTTCAGACCCCTAACAAACTTGCCCAGCGGCGACTGCCGACACTGCTCAAGCTCCTGATTGTCCTGCCGTCAGGTTGCCCGAATCACTCTGCAGTTTTGCCCGTGGCGGTTTCCCACCACTCCGGATAATCCCTCAATTGCAAGCCCCGGAAAAGTCCCGGATGAGCTTTCACCGCCAGTTTCATTGCTTCAATCATCGGCTCTCGTATCGCAAAGTGGGCCAATCCCGATGTCCTTAGCTTGAACAGGTGGTAACACTCCCTCAGATTCAGCTTGGATAGCACCCGGCGGTAGTGAGCGTGGGTCACTAGATACTGGGCCACCACGGGGGAGAACTCGAAAACCTGCCGGTAAGCCTCTTCCGCCTGTTCGATGGCGCCAATAAACTGGCCGTTCAGACCAGCTTGGACCAGCAATTCCGGTACGCCGAATCCGTTAGCCGTGGTTAGCGACTGGGGAATATATGTTTGCATGCGGTGGCGCTTAAACTCCCGGTACGCCCCGTAATCCATCAAGTATTCGTAGGTATAATCCACCATCTCGAACTCGCGCACCGGAGCGTCGTGGGGACCCATGCCGGTAACGCACTTCTGGATGATTTGCTGCCGGTCCTCAGCGTCCATATCCAACACCCGCCGCCATATCTCATCGTAGGGCAGGCCTGACTGGCGGTATAACAAGGCCGCGGCTAGTTTTTCCTCTGCTTGGCCGGTGCAGGCGATCAAGCGGACCTTCAGGTGCGCTCCAGAACCGTCACCACCCTCCCGGACGTCGCGAGAGCTTGGCTCCCCCACAAACTGGCTTGTTTGCGACCTCTGGACTTCGGGCATCTCCGCCAGGTAGGTGTTTGGCTCAGCATACTTGATCAACGTTGGAGCAATTTTTTGGCCCTGTTCGCGAAGCTCACTCCCCAGGTCTCGCTCCTCCGCCAGTTCCGACGACATCAGCTTGGAGATGGCATGCTCCAGCACCCGGGCGTTGGCGGTCACGCCAACGTTGGTCAGAGTGGCCGCCGGAAGGACGGCTCGGCAGCTATCGGTGGCATCCCTCTGCAACCGAAGGTTATAAGCAGAGTACCGCTCCCGTTCCCTCTTGGGATGGGCTCCGCGCAAGTGATCTACGCAACCTTCCACCAATCGATGATAAACCTGGAATAACTCCCGGCAGGCATCGGCAAACGCTTGGGCCAAGGCCGGTTCGTTTGCCAGTTCAGGAGGATGGAAAAAATAGCCGGAGGGTAGAAGCTGATATCTAGACGACTTTTCGGTGTACGATGCCAGCCGGTTATCTTCCAGCGTGTCGCAAGCCAAGCGGGAGATATCCTCCACCGCCAGATGTAGCACGGCGTGCTCCGCCACCGAAGCGTGGCCGTAGCCCACCACCCATCTCTCATGAAAGTCGGCTGCCTTCTCCTGGCTCACCTGCTCTGCGATCTCGTCGAAGGGCTCCGGGCGGCGGGATGTCATGGCGAAGGCCACCGCGATCTGCTCTTCGGTCAATTCATGAGCGTCCAGCGGGTACACCCGGCGCCGAACTTCTTTTTCTATGGGTTCAGTCATATCATTTTAGGCATGGAGTCACAGCAACTCCCCGTATTAACCCGGTTTACACCGTTTCATAAAAGCGGTCTAAGGATCAAGTCCGCGGACGGGTTATGTCAAGCAACATCGGCCCGAATCCAGACCGGCGGGATTGCCCCTTACCGAAATGCGCCGAACCCGTCTGGCGTTTGTACTTCGATGAGCTGAATCTTGTCTGATGCCACGGCGTCTTCCAGCGCCTTGGAAAGTTGATCCACCGAGGTAACTTTTGTGCCTTCAAAGCCGTAGCTCTCGAACAGCTTTACGAAGTCTGGGTTGACCAGATCGGTCCCTATGAGCCGGCCCTTGTGGTTCTGTTGCTGCATGCCTTTGAGCACACCCCATGCATTGTCATTAAACATCAAAACGATGGGGTTGATTCCATACTGGGCGGCGGTGGCCAACTCCTGGAAATTGTACTGGAAGCCACCGTCTCCGGTAACGCAAACCACCGGGCTTTTTGGTTTGCCAATCTTGGCGCCCAAAGCGGCAGGGAAAGCAAAACCCAACCCTACCCAGCCGTGAGGGTACATGAAGGTCCTGGGCTGGTTGATCTCCAGGCAGCGGATGGCCCGGCTGGTAGGCACCGTGGCGTCAAGGGCGAATATCGTGTGTTTGGCCGTGGACGCGCGGATGGCCTCAAAAGTGCGCAGTTCGTTGCCCCATGTATCTTTAAGAGTCTTGTAGATCTGTTCCTTGACCGACGCAATCTCTTCCTTAAACTTGTCTCCTTTGTAAACGTCCGTGCCCGCCATACCCTCAAGCAGTTGGCGGGTAACGGCCCGGGAGTCGGCGACGATGGGGATGCCAGTGGCGTAGTTCTTGCCGATGGCCTCGCCGTCCAATAAGACGTGTATCAACGTATCGGGCAATTTAAGCCCCACACCGGACGTGGAGCGCAGGGGAAGGATCGACCCAAGAACAAGAACCACGTCGCACGTGCTCAGCCAATCATGCAACGGGTTTTCGCCCCAGATCCGCCCACCCATAGCCGGACCTAAAGATAGAGGGTGATCCTCCGGAATAGTTCCCTTGGCCCCGTCTCCGGTGACTATCGGCGCGCCCAGCATCTCGGCCAGTCGAATGATCTCCTCGGCGCCGCCCAGGGATTGGACTTCTTCACCTACAAAAATGACCGGTCGTTTAGCCTCGATCAAAGTCTTCCGGGCCCGCTCAACCATTGCGGGGTCTCCTTGGGCGATCTGAGGGTCCCTAGGTCCCAACACCTCCACTTCGGCCTGTTGTCCCAACAGGTCGGTGGGAACCTCCAGTTCGATGGGCCGGGGCCGCCGCGATTGAAACCTCTGGAACGCTTCAACGAAGTAGTCTGGAATAGACTCGATCTGGTTGATGAGGGCGTTCCAGTCGGTCACCGCTTCAAACATACCCAACTGGTTCTTAGTTTCGTGGGTAGACAGCTTCCCGGAGCCGATGAATTCCTGCTCCACGTTGGTGCAGATTTCCAAAACTGACGAGCTCGAAAAATAGGCCTCCCCCAGAGCGCCCACCGAGTCTGCCGCACCGGGCCCGGTGCTGGTAAGCAGAATGCCCGGCTTGCCAGTGGCCCGGGAGTAACCGTCGGCCATGAAGCCGCAGCCCAGTTCCTGACGGCCTCCGATGAACCGGAGACTGTCTTGATTGTCGAATATGGAGTCGAAAAGGTCCAAGGTGTGGATAGATATAATCCCGAATATTGTGTCCACTTCATGCGCTTTCAAGGACTCGGTGATCGCCTGGCCTCCGGTCATTCTGGGCAAAATACATCCTCCTAAGGTTAGCTATCAGCATTCAGCCGTCAGCTATCAGCTTTCGGCCCCCTGACTGCTGACGGCTGATAGCTCGCTAAATAATCAACGCCGCTGGTTTTTCCAGCAATCCTTTGATTTCCATGATAAATCGGGCGGCTTCCGCGCCGTCGGCCACACGATGGTCGACGGACAGGGTTGCCGTCATGATCTGGGCTACCGTTACCTGTCCATCCCTAGCTACCGCCTGCTCCTTCACCCGGCCCACAGCCAGAATGGCGGCGTGGGGCGGGTAGATGATGGCGGTGAAGCTATCGACATCGAACATTCCCAGGTTACTCACACTGAAGGTGGTTCCACTGTATTCTTCGTTGCGGAGTGTGCCGGAGTGGGCCCGGGCGATCAAGTCCCTGCTCGCGGCGGCAATCTCTACTAGGCTCTTCGCTTGGCATCCGTTGATGCCGGGTACGATCAATCCGCTCTCCAAAGCAATGGCGATGCCGATATTGATATCGGGATTCATTTGGAGATGGCCGCCCTGATAGAAGGCGTTGAATTTGGGGAACTTTTGCAGCGCCATGGCGCAGGCTTTGACCACCAAGTCATTGACCGAGACCCGGCTTTCGCTAGCCAGGACCTCGTTCAGGTCGCCCCGCATCTCCGTGGCCTTGGTCATATCGACTTCGGAGGACACGTAGAAGTGGGGAGTGTCGCGCTTACTGTCGCTTGTCACCTTGGCGATGGTCTGCCTCATACGCGACAGATCCACCTGCTCCGGCTGGGCGGACGCGCTGGCGGCGTCAGAACTGGGCTGGGACGCTGCTTCTAAGTTATTCAACACGTCCTGTTCGACGATTCTGCCGCCAGGCCCGGTCCCAGTGACCAGGGCCAGCTCGATTCCACCTTCCCGAGCCAGCCGCCGGGCGATGGGGGATGCGCGGACCTCAGCAGCAGCAGTTGCCACAGGACTGGTCTGGGCCCCTGCATCGGTGTGGTTCAACACGTCCTTCTCGACGATTCTGCCGCCGGGACCGGTGCCGGTCACCACTGCCAGGTCGATTCCCTGTTCCCGAGCCAGCCGGCGCGCGATGGGGGAAGCCCGGACCTCACCGCCGGGAGAAGCCGCCGGAGGAGCAGAGGCCACGGTGGATACCGGTTGAGCCGCCACCGATGTGGCGCCATTCCCGACCGGAGCGTCATCCTTGTTACCTGACCCTCTTCCGGACAGAAGACCTTCAGGTAGCGCTTCATCGGGTCCGGTGATCACGGCGATCAGGTCGCCGACCGGTATGGCGATCCCTTCCTGGGCGACGATCTTCCGCAGGACCCCACTGACGAAGGCCTCAAACTCGACCGTGGCTTTGTCAGTTTCAATGTCGGCCAGAACATCCCCCCGAGCTACCGCGTCTCCTTCCTGTTTGTGCCAACGCACTACGGTGCCCTGTTGCATGTCGTAGCCCATTTGAGGCATGACGATCGAAGTTGCCAACGTACCCTCCCAACGCCCGCCTCGCATTTGAATCTCGGGAGACTGGGCCTTGTTGGATAGATATTAATGCACCGCACGGGGCGCGGCAAGACTGCCCAGTGTATATTCGCGATTCCGAAAGAAGCAGTCCAATGAATCCAAATTAAAGGCGGCCTTTCGGCCGCCTTCTAAGCTCTATTCGCTATCGCTACCAGGCTACATCATTCTCTCGATGATCCGCTTGGTCTGCTCCTTGTCCAACCCCAGAGTCTGTAAACCCAAAGGCTGATCGGGCTCTAGGACCGGTTCACTGCCACCCAGGGTAGGGGCTTGCTTCTGGAAGAACAGCCCGGTGTAAATGGTGTCGCCGAAGAGCATGGCTTTTTCGCAAGCGGTCTTCCAATCGCTGGTGTCGTGTCCCTCGTCCTCCAGCTTCTTGACCCGTTCTTTGAAGAAGGCATTGCTGTTGTCATGGTTGAAGGTGACGCAGGGGCTGAAGATGTCTATAAGCGAAAACCCGGAATGCTGTATCGCCTGTTTCATGAGTTCGGTCAGGTGCCTGACGTCGCCGCTGAAGCCGCGGGCCACAAAGGTCGCTCCGTTCATAATAGCCGACGTGATGGGGTTGAGCGGCGCCTCAACGCTACCGAAGGGAGTGCTTTTGGTCTTCATCCCCATGGTGCTGGTGGGGGAAACTTGGCCGGTTGTCAGCCCGTAGATCTGGTTGTTCATCACCACGTAGGTGAGGTCCACGTTTCGCCGGGCGGTATGGGTGAAGTGATTCCCGCCTATGCCATAGCCGTCGCCATCCCCCCCGGTAACGATCACGTGCAGCCGGTGGTTTCCCAGCTTGGCGCCGGTGGCCACGGCCAGAGACCGGCCGTGCAGGGTGTGCATGCCATATGAATTAAAGTAGCCCGGCAGGTTGGAGGAACATCCGATTCCACTAACCGTCAGAATTTCATGGGGCCTGAGACCCAGTTCCGCGCAGGACCGCTGCAGGGCGTTGAGAACGCCGAAGTCGCCGCAGCCGGGGCACCAGTCAGGGTCAACCTGTCCTTTGAAATCCCTTGCCGTTAGCGGTATGACCGGCTTATCGTCGGTTGCCGGCATGGTGGTCGCCATGTGTTCACCTCTTTACGTGATTGCCTCTTGATAGGGCACGAAGCACTCGATCTTTTCCGCCAGGTGCGCTTTCACACCATCGACGATGTGATGGGGGATGAACGGCTCGCCATCGTATTTACGGATATGCCCATCGACGCTGAGACCAGTTTCGCTTCGCATGTAACGATAGAACTGACCGGAAAAGCTGTTTTCCACCACGACTACCCGCTTGGACTTGGACAGAATGTCGGTAATGACCTCGCCATGGAAAGGAACGATCCACTTAATGGGGAGGTGATTAACGGCAACCCCTTCCTGGGCAAGAATTTCAACTGCCTCTCTGATCACTCCATAGGTAGAGCCCCAACCGATCAGAGTAATCTCTGCGTCGGCCGATCCTTCCAACTCGGGTGGTTTTATGTCGTTGATCGCCACCTTGAACTTGCGGGCCCGCTTTTCCACCATCTTGCGGCGCTTGTGGGGGTTGGTGAACTCGTCGCTGAGCAGCTGAGAGTTCTCATCGTGCTCATCGGTGGCCACCACGTGGACATAGCCTTCCAGACCGGGCACGGCTCGGGGCGAGATCCCGGTTTCGGTGTCCTTGTAGCGCATGTAGCCATCGGTGGAGGACCCCTTGGTGATCAACTCCCCCCGGTCGATGTGCGGGTGCATATCTATGAGGTCCGGGGCTATGCTGAACCGGCCTTCAGACAGCAATAGGTCTGTAACCACGATGCCCGGGCATTGATATTTGTCCGTCAGGTTAAACAACTCGGGCATGGTGTTGAAGCAGTCAGCGGGAGTCGTAGGCGCAACGATAAACCGCTCGAAGTCACCTTGGCTCGCCCCTAGGACCTGCCACAGGTCGCCCTGCTCCGTCTTGGTGGGCACCCCGGTCGAGGGTCCGGCCCGCATAACGTCGATGAAAACAGCAGGTATCTCCATCATTGCGGCGCTGCCCACGGCCTCGGTCATCAGTGCGAACCCGCCGCCTGAAGTGGCGCACATGGCCCGGCAACCGGTATGGGCGGCGCCAATGACCATGTTGGCTACACCGATCTCGTCTTCAACCTGGCGCACCATGATGCCCAGGTTTCGGGCATTCTGAGCCATCCAATGCAGCACTCCGGTAGCCGGACTCATCGGGTAGGCCGCGTAGAACTTTACCCCGGCCGCCGCGCCTCCCATGGCCAGCGCTTCGTTGCCTGACCAAACAGCCAGCGGCGTAGGCCCGGTGGGGACGGTTTGATCGAAAGCTTCAAAGTTGGCCACCGAGTGGTCGTACCCGGCCCGGGCAACGCTCACGTTTTCATCGATAACCGCCTGACCCTGCCGCTGGAACCGCAACGTCAAACTTTCTTCAAGTACCTGGAAGTCCAGCCCCAGCAGATGCGAGGCCGCGCCTACGGCCATGGTGTTTTGCGACAACCGGTTTCGGCTGACGCTCAGTTTCGTCACCGGCAGTGGACAGAGTTGTATCCCATCGCCCGCTTCGCCGGGCTTGATGTTGTCTTCGTTGTACAGTACCCACGACCCCGGCCTCATAAGTTGCAAGTGCCGGTCCATCGTATCCTGATTCAGGCACATGAGTATGTCGATTTTATCGCCGTGGGTGAATATTTCCTGGTCACAGACACGAAGGTACAGGAAGATATGTCCGCCACGGATGATCGACTGGTAAGCGTTATAGGTGTTCAGGTGGAGGCCGCGCCGAACGAAGATACGAGCAAGAATATCGCCTGGGGTGGCGATGCCCTGTCCGGCTTCACCACCTATAGCGATCGTAAGATCAAAACTTCCCACGGTCATCGATCCGCTCCTTACCATTGCTAGGCGAGACTTACTCAAAACCGCCTGGATTGGGACTTACGGCGCTCGGCCTATCACATCACTCAGATTAAAATACTGGTTGGCTAATTCTGTAGGAATCGCTAGAAAAGGCCCGTCTGACCACCCTCTCACATTGAATCCGCTGATTGGACTGGGTCAATTATTGTGTTTCCCGGTCGAATCATTGAAATCGTAGCCGCCTTAGCAAAGATCGGCAATATATCAAAAATTAGCCCTTTGGACTATTGCCCCCAGTATACCTTTGCCTTCCGTTAGTCGCAAGTTGACGACTTTCTGACCTGACATCCCTATCTATCAGATTACTTCGAAAATCACCGGAGATGGGATCGTATCCCGGACTGGATGGCTACATATGGATGGCCCGGCCCTGGGCGCTGAGCGCAGCCTCTTTCAGCATCTCCGAGATAGAAGGATGGGGATGAATCGCCCATCCCAGTTCCAGAGTAGTGCCTTCCAATACCTTGGCAAGAGACAGCTCGCCCAGCAATTCGGTGACCTCCGGGCCTATCATGTGCGCGCCCAACAACTCCCCGTACTTGCCGTCCACAACGAGCTTGACTATCCCCTCGGATTCGCCCATGGCCAGCGCTTTGCCGTTGGCCTGGACGTTGAAGGTCCCGATCTGTACGTCGTGTCCTTGGTCCTGGGCCTGGGCTTCCGTCAGACCGAAGCTGGCGATCTGCGGGTTGCAGTAAGTAGCCCTGGGTATCGAGCCGTAGTCCAACGGCTGAGTCTCCAAACCCGCCATATGCTCCACCGCAATGGCCGCCTGGGCCGAGGCCACGTGGGCCAAGGCCAGCTTCCCGGTAACATCGCCGATGGCGTAAACGTTAGCCACGTTGGTGAGCATCACGTCGTCTACTTGGATGCTCCCATCCTGAATGGTGATGCCCATCGACTCCAGACCCAGGTCCTCAATGTTCGGCTGGACCCCGATCGCCACCAAGACCTTTTCACAGTTCAGGGTTTCTTCGGCCCCGTCCTTGGCCACGGTAACCGCTACACCATCGGGCCCCGATCGTGCCGCGGTCACCCCGGCGCCGGTCATGATATTTATACCGTGGCGCTCGAAGCTGCGCTCCAGTATGGGGCTTATGTCTTCGTCCTCGTTGGGCACCAACCTAGGCAGCAACTCGACGATTGTTACTTCCACGCCGTACATGCGGTAGATATAGGCGAACTCAACGCCGATTGCGCCCCCGCCAACGATGACGACGCTGGACGGGAGTTGGTCGAGAACGATCGCCTCGCGGCTGGTGATGATCTTGTCGCCGTCCACGGGGAGGGGCGGGATGGTGCGGGGGCGGGCGCCGGTGGCGAGGATGACGTTCTTGGCGATGAGCCTCTGCCCATCGGGGGCAACCTCAACCACTCCTTCGCCCGCCAACCGTCCGGCGCCCTGGATGTGCTCCACGTTATTCTTCCGCAACAGAAAGGCAACGCCTCTGGTGTTGCGGTTGACCACTCTCCGGCTTCGCGTGTAAGCCACGGAGTAGTCGGCGTGGAAATTATCGAAGCTTAGGCCAAATTCATCAGCCCGGTTGATGTAGGAAAGTACCTCCGCGTTTTTCAGGAGAGCTTTACTGGGAATGCAGCCCCAGTTCAGGCAAACCCCGCCCAGGCTTTCCTTCTCTATGATCGCGGTCTTGAGCCCCAGTTGTCCGGCGCGGATGGCCGCGACATACCCGCCCGGCCCCGCCCCAATCACCACCAAGTCGTAATTCGAATCCGTGCTCATTAACTAAGTTCTCTATCCTCGGACGACCGTGGACCACCCCTGCCCCTACAGGCAAAGAATCCGGCCAGCTTACGGCTGTGTAGTATACAAGCGCCCCTGGGGGGATACAAGTTGAGCGTGTTGGATATTTAAATTGGGAGCATAAATTGATGATAAGAGCAGAAGAAACAACGAGGAGTGGCGTGGCTGTGGCGAAGTTAAAGTCGTTCGTCTACGAGACTGGGCAAATGGGCAGAGGAGGCAGTAGAGGTTTCTCCCTACTTCTCAACGATTCACATAGAAGGCAGGGTATATTACTTTGTCACGAAAACAGGCCGGTTTGATGGCACCTCATGCCAAATGGGAGGGCCAGATGCCTAGCTATAGCCTTTGTCCTTCTCCCATTGGCGAGCGCTCTTTTCCGTCACCTTTGGGCCGACTTTGGTTACTTTAGCTCCTGGATATTTTCTTTTATGCTCGGCTGCCCGCTGATCCAATGGCCGCTCGGTGATGCCGCCATGTACTTTTTTCTTCCTACTCTGACTTCATACCTAGTAAAGGTTCTGGGTTTGTTTGCCATGGTCTCCTCCCGCGCAATTTGTGACTTTAGTCTACCATGATTGAACATTAAGCTTAAGAAGTTTAGATACCAGTGAGAATCGCCGAAACCTCCTATACCCTCTCACACGCTGCCAGGCAGCTACACGTGGGGCGCCATACCATCTGGCGGTGGATCAGGTCTGGGGAACTCCCCGCTCAGAAACTAGGAGCCGTTGTGTTCATTGAGAAGGCCTTGGTAGACCAGCTAACGCTTGAATCGCGATCAACGAGCACTAACCTTACGCAGCCGCCACACTCTAATCTAATGGCTATTCAGAGGTCTCAAAATCGACTCGTGGGGGCGTCCGGAATGGATGACTCCGCATCGCCATAGGTCGCTCCGAAGCTCTGGCAAATGTACCTTGTGGTATACGGCTTTATAGTTGCAATGAACCGATTACGGGAAGTTTCTAGCCAACACGTTGATTGCAAGCAGGCGTCAACTCCCTAATCAGGTCTTTTTCTCTCTGAATATAGCTAGTTGTGACCTCATCAACATAGTGCGTCGGCAACTCGCCAGTAATACAGGTATTGTCCCCGTTGAAGTGCGCTAGCAATCTGTTCCTAATGTCCCCACTGCCAACATATATCCAACGGTTAGTCTTAAAAATCCCATAAACGCCCATTTGACCTGGAGTGATAACTTCAATATTTGCCCGCGTGAACGTTTGGGAATTTTGTTGTACAAATGGCACCACCACACCTCCCAAACCTAGAACATATGACCGTTCTGTTTTTGTTCTAATTAGAAGATATCATAATTATGCAAGATGCTCAAGTTGAGCGTGTTGCATATTTAAATCGACAAATTATTCATGTGGCGTCGTCAGAGCTTAGGCAAATATTGTGTGCCCGAGGAACCAAGACCAAAATAGACATGCCGAATTTGCTTCGATCTTCGTTTAGCAAATTCCAACTGATTGGTGGAAACGGGAGAGTTGACCTCCACCAGCAACACGGCCTGGCGGTACTAGTGGCAATAAGCTGGTCACGAAATCCGTGCCGACCTAATCCCGGGCCGCGTATTCCGCCCTTAAGACGGTGACTGCCTGCCTGAGGGCCGCCGGAGTGACGGGTTTGCCTAGAATGACGTCAACTCCCGCAGGCTTTTCATTATTGCTGGTCATCATCTCGCCAAACCCGGTCAACATGATGATCGGCATATTGGGCGATTCCCCTTTGATCGCCTCTGCCAGCGCGTCACCATTCATCTCGGGCATCCCCCGGTCCGTTATCACAAGATCGAATTCGCTCTGGTGAAATTTCTCCAGCGCTTCCCGGCCGTTGGCCGCAGTTTCCACCGCCGAACCCTGGCGCCGCAGGAACTCACCAACCATGTCCCGAACTCTTTGCTCGTCATCCACCACGAGAAACCGGAGTCCAGAGGGGAACGGCTCTACTTCAAGCGTCTCGGCGATATTTTGGACTTCCGTTTGGACCGGTATGCGGAACCTGAAGGTGGTTCCTTTGCCGACCTCGCTTTCAACCTCCAGCTCGCCTTCGTGACGCTGGAGCGAGCCATACACCATAGCCAGGCCCATACCGGTTCCCCGTTCTTCTTTGGTGGTGAAGAACGGCTCCATAGCGCGCTTGAGCACCTCATCTCTCATCCCAGTCCCGGTGTCGGCTACCTCCAGAATCACTTCTTGACCATCTTGGAAGGTTTTCAGAGTTATCGTGCCACCTTCGGGCATGGCGTCGACTGCATTGAAAACTAGATTACCCAATGCCGAGCGTAGTTCGGCTTCGTCACCGCTAATTTCGGGCAGGTCATCGGCGAGTTGGGTAATTAACTGAATGTCGATACCGTTCGCCAACGCCATGTCCCGCCATTTGGGCTGAGTCAGCGAGATGACCCTAGCAACGACGTCGTTTAGGTTCACCGGCGCCATTAGCTCCGAGCCATCCCGTTCCCGGTAAAACTCCCGCAGACGGCTGACCACCGCACCGGCGTCTTGGGCGCTGGTCCGGATCTCTTGGAGGTATTTCACGGTGGATTCGTCGAATCCATCGGCGTCCTCCAAGAGAAACTCGGAATAGCCGAAGATGGGCGACAACGCGTTGTTGAAATCATGGGCAATGCCGCTGGCCATGGTGCCCAACGCGCTTAACCGTTCCTGATGGACGAGATGTTCCTGCGTGGCCTTTAAAGTTTCTAACGCCTCCGATAGCTGGCTATTTGAATCAAGTAGGTCTTGGTCAAGTCTGGCGTTTTCTAGGAGAGGACCTAAACCATCAACGATCGCGGTCAATAGCCGCACTCGCTCAGGATTGAAATGATTTAGTTCGTCCGAAGCGATACCGGCCACTGCTATTATTTTATCGTCGGCCTTGATCGGTAACGATATCGACGACTTAACCCCCCTTTCGATGAACATTTGCTCCGCATTGGGGTGGGACGAGTAGTCGTTGGCCAACACGGCTTCTCCGCTTTCAAAGGCCATTAACGACAAACCTTGTACTTGCTGGAGAGCCGGCAATGCTTCCCATTCCATTTGCCCTCGGACCATTGTTCTCAATCCGCCGTCATCCGGGTCTCGAACAATAATCCTCACCCCGTACACGTCTGCGACGCGTGCTATCTCCTCAATGACACCACTCAACTTATCTTCGTAAGTTCCGGGTTGGCCAAAGATATTGGAGATTTTGAACAGGGCTTCCAATTCCTCAGACCGTTGGAGCAGTTGGCTATCCAGCCGGGCGTTTTCTAACAAGGGGCCTAAACCATCGACGATCGCAGTCAACAGCCGGACTCGATCTGGATTGAAATGATTAATCTCCGGGGAAGTGATACCGGCCACCGCGATCGTCTCTTCGGCGTTCTTGATAGGCAACGCAATCACCGATTTCGCCCCAGTTGCCAGGGCAACTGGATCTGCATTGGGGTGGGAAGGGTAGTCATTGGCAACCACGGCTTGGCCGCTTTCAAACGCCATTAACGACAAGCCCCTGACTTGCTGAAGTTCCGGTAATGTGCTCCCCACCTCTCGAATAATCGTTCGCAAACCGCCATGCTCCGGGTCTGGAACAACAATCCTCACTCCGGATACCTCCGCGACGAGTGCCAGTTCCTTTATAACGCCATTCAATTTATCCTTGTAGGTTCCCTGTTGGTTAAGGAGCCCGGAGATCTTGAACAATGTCTCCAACTCTTGCGACCGTTGCTGCAAGAAAAGGTTCTCTTCGATAAGATGGGCTTCTTGTTTCTCGTCCAAAGCGGTTCAACTCCAACTATCGCCGGTATGGGGTCACCGTCCGTGGTAAGTCGGTTGAGATCTCCCGGCGCACCTCGTAATTATTCGGAGAGAGCCGATCGTGTCCTCAGCCCAAGGCGTTAGGTCACAGACGGATCATCGAATTCTCTTTGCCGTGGGGCTATAAAGCGATCCTCTTTCTGGCTTACTTTGCGGATCGACGCAAGAATTTTCCGATTTTAACATCACGCAGACGAGATTGGACGGGGAGACGGGGAAGCGTTGAACTCCCCAAAAATCACGGGCTGGCGGTGTTTGTTTTCAGGCCGCTGAGGTTCAGGTTCCTGATTTCACCGGTGCCTTCAGCTTTGTGAGCAAATCGTCGGTCGACTGGACATCGCCGAAGGTCACCAGAAACTTGCCCAGCGTGTGATTGTGCAGCGCATCCGTCTGGTCGGCGTTGCCGTCTGAGACCATGATAGTGCGGTAGTCCCACATGGCAGCGTCACGCGCGGTCGACTCGCAACACGTGCTGGTCGCAACGCCGGTGATGAGCAGCGTGTCGATGCCTAGCTCACGGAGCAGGCCGTCAAGTTCCGATGGGTATGGAATGAACGCCGAGTAGCGGTACTTGATCGCGATCTTGTCCTCCGGCAACACCTCGCAGGTGGAGTAGATCGGAAATCCATCGCCGTCCGTTGCTAAAAGCGATTGACGACTTGCCCACCGTGCGGCGCTCGTTGCTTCCTTGCGGTTGGCCCAGTCCTGGGGGTCCGTGGAGAGCGCTTCGGTCTGGACCCAGATCACCTTCCCACCGGCCGTCCGCGTTGCCTGGGCCAGGCGGTTAATGTTGGGCACGATCGTTCGCGCCTGGGGCGCACAGGACGGCATGCCGTCGGCGACGAAATAATTCTGCATATCGACAACGACGAGCGCCGTCTTACTTGCATCCAGAGTTTCATAGGCATTGAGCCTACCGTCGCGGGACTGCTTCGCCTTGTCCACGAACCAGGGATCGATGTTCAACTCATGCATATTTATCTCCGCGATAGGGAATCCAGTGGAAATTTGGGTTGGATTTGAGCCGGAAAGAGGCATTTTCGCCGTCACCGATCAAGTGCCTCCAGCGGCGTGACGACTCTTATGGCGAAGCTTTCGCTGTTGCCGCCGCGATTATACACCTCGTCGCGCTTCAACTACGAATGCCTTCCTTCACGTTTCTTGCGCCGGCGCATCCCAGTAATACTCGCTAACAGAGCTACAAAAAGGGCGCACTTAAACGCGATCAACCAAGAGATTGAGCCTGCTACCAATCCTTGATCGACGGCCACTGGCCCCGGACGCGTTGACCACTATAGTTCCTATATAGAGTGTCCCAAGTATGCAACCTCGTGATAGGCATGCCACTCTACAACGGGCACGATTAAAGGGTGATAAACTGGTCCGCAATCTCCCCAGGCGATTACGACCCCCTGATTCAAGCCTAGATCTGAAAGGACAAGATTCATGCGCGCAGCCGTTATAACCGAGCCAGGCGGTCCCGAAGTTCTGAAGATAATGGAGGTCGATGACCCGGCCCCCGGCCCTGAAGACATCCTGGTTGACGTGAGAGCTACCGCCTTGAACCGCGCCGACACTCTTCAGCGTCAAGGCGGCTATCCTTCCCCTCCCGGTAGCCCATCGGACATCCTGGGATTGGAGTTCGCCGGAGTGGTTCTTGAGGCCGGCGATCGGGTGATTGGCATGGCGAAGGGGGACCGAGTTTTTGGACTCCTCGGCGGAGGCGGTTATGCCAGCCGTATCATCACCCATCACCGCATGGCTATTCCTATCCCCGATGGATGGGACTTTGTCCAAGCCGCCGCGACCCCGGAAGTATATTTCACCGCCTACGACGCGCTATTCAACCAGGCCAACCTCCAGATGGGAGAGACCGTGCTGGTCCATGCGGCGGGAAGCGGTGTTGGCACGGCAGCAGTACAGTTGGCCCACCATGCCGGAGCATTTGTGTTCGGTACAGCCGGTTCGGCGGCGAAACTGGCTGGAGCGGCCGAATTGGGCATGGACGTGGGCATCAATTATCACGAGCAGGACTTCGCGGCCGTGGTAAAAGAAAAAACCGCGGGCGCCGGGGTAGACGTGCTTATAGACTTCATCGGCGGCCCTTACTGGGACCAGAATATCGCTTCCATGGCCAACTTGGGACGCATTGTCGAGGTGGGCCTGATGGGCGGCGGCCAGGTCCAAGTGGATCTGCGGGACTTGATGGCCAAGCGTCTGCAAGTGTGCGGAACTACCTTAAGGGGCCGGTCCATCGAAGAGAAGCTGATCGTGACCGCCCAGTTCAAGCGCCACGTGCTTCCCCACCTGGTTTCCGGGAGCATGAAGCCGGTGGTGGACCGAACTTTTCCCTTGGAAGAGGTTGCGGAGGCCCACCGCTACATGGAAACCAACGCCAATTTCGGTAAGATCGTACTGACGATAGACTGAGCACCAGCCAACTGTGCCGGTGAGCGCCGAGGGCCGGAGAACTTTTGACTGAGCAGATGGGGCTCCAAATTAGAGAGCCCCATCACCTACCAAACATATATGTTGGACGGGGTTAACGCGGCGCGATCCAATCGGCGGCGCGTTCCCCTATCATGACAACCGTCGCATGGGCGCCCCCGGACCTGGGAACTCGCGGCATCACCGACGCATCAACCACCGACAACCCTTGAACTCCCTTGACGCTGCAGTATTGGTCGACTACCGCCATTGGGTCTGAATCAGGTCCCATCTTACAGGTGCCCGACACGTGCCTGGCGCTTCCCACGATCTGGCGTATCCACAGGTCCAAAGCGTCGTCGTCGGCCAGAATGTCGTCTGTTGGTTGGATCCGGTGATCGGCCAAGTCTTTGTACGCGTCGGATTCCAGAAAGCTGATGGCCATCCGCACGCCTTCCCTTACCCGCCGGATGTCGTTTGGATGCTGGAGATAACGGTAGTTAAAGGACGGCTGCACGCTGGGGTCGGCGGACGCCAAGCTGACGTTTCCCGAGCCGTCGGGCAACCCGAGAGTACACGATATCCGGGCCACCTGGTCCGGTGGAACTTCACCGGTCAGGTACTTGGTCCGTACACCAGCTACTCGCTCCTCTCTTTGGTCGACAACGGCGGTAGTCCTCAGCAACATATCGTTGGTCTCGCTGGACCCTTGGGAGGTGTAATGCAAACTAAAGTGAGCCGCTTCGTGATCGGCAGCGATGGTGACACCTTCTTTGACCTTGAAGGTAACCTGGGCGCTCAGGTGGTTCATCAGGTTCTGCCCTACGCCGGGGAGATCATGAACCGCCGTTATACCAAATTTCTCAAGTTGGTCCTTGGGGCCGATCCCCGATAACATGAGCAGGTGGGGCGATTTGATAGCCCCGGCGCTCAGCACAACCCGGTCTGCTTCAACGTTGAAGACCTCTCCCCCGCTTTCGACTTCCACGCCCACGGCCTTTAGATCCTCGATCAAGACCTTCCTGACGAAAACCCCTCCCCGCACCGTAAGGTTAAGACGGTGGCGCATCGGGTTGAGATGAGTCATGGCGGCGCTCATTCTCATGCCGTCAAGGTTGTTCGTGGGAGCCACCCCAACGCCGGAGGGGTTCGGACCATTGGTATCTTCGCAGGCCCCGAATCCAGCCTCCAAACAGGCGGCATGGAAGGCTTTTTGGATGTCAGGCCAGGCGCCTGACTGGCGGCGCCTTACCGGCATCGGCCCGTCCGTTCCATGGAAATCATCTCGAATGTCTAGATCATGCTCCGATTTTCTAAAGAAGGGCAAGACTTTGGTATAAGACCATTCTTCGTTGCCTAAAGAAGACCACGAGTCGAAATCCTCGGGCAATCCCCTTTGCATCGCCTGGCCGTTGATGGACGACCCTCCCCCGATAACCTTGCCCTGGGCCACGTGGATCTCCCCTTGCTCCTCGGTGATCGTTCCTCGCAACGCCCAGTTGTGTTTCGAGTCTGGGGATTCCGCATATCTCGTGTGGCCCCACTTTATCTCGTCCGGAAGATTGTCTGGGTCCGGGTAATCCGTCCCGGCTTCCAGCAATAGAACGGATGTATTCGGGTTTTCAGCCAGCCTGCTGGCCAGCACTGATCCAGCCGCTCCTCCGCCAACGATGATAACGTCATATTTCATAGACCCTCCTTGAACGCTTCGTCTTCTAAGTTAGGATTTCCCAGATCGTCCTGATTCCCGTGATGATAGCACTTTCTGGGTTGTCTCAAACTATCAATTCGGATTCCACACATCACCCGGCCCGATGCCGCTAGCAGAGTCCGAGCAAAGTATTTGGAGCTTAGTGTCGGACTTTGGTGCTGTCAATCATCTCTGGCTTAATATCAGGCCTATCTAGCGTAGAACTCGTTCCTTAGCCAATTGTGCCGGGACGGGCATTTTTGTTATCATTACAGTCTAAAGCCAGATAGAAATGGCTTAGAATGGCTTACAAGGAAAGTGACCAACATGAGAATCGGCCCGCTGGGCATACCGGAGCTATTAATCATTTTGCTGGTAATCATGCTGATTTTCGGCGCTAAGCGGCTGCCGGAGATAGGCTCCTCCCTGGGCAAAGGTATCAGGACGTTTAAGAGCGCTGTAACCGGTGAAGACGACAATGAAGCTGCCGGGAGTGAGGCCACGACCAGTTCAGACAAAGATCCGCTTTAGACGAACTAGCGTCGATAGAACATCATTCGGGTAAGTCAAAGGGACCGGCGATTGCCGGTCCCTTTTTATTGGGGCGGGACGTTACCGCGCACCACTGGTCAGTCAGGCTCGGAAAAAGGAACGATCGCCTCAGACCGGGTTCGCTTGCGTCCGGCCAAGCGGGCCAGCAGGACGCCGAGTTCGTACAGTACCAGCAGGGGCGCCGCCACCAGGACTTGGTTGAAGGGGTCGAATGTCGGCGTGATGATCGCGGCCAGTACGAAAGAAACGATCACCCAATATCGTCGAAACTTTCCCAGTATTCGGGTGTTGACAATGCCCAGAAGCGCCAATAGGTATATAACCAGGGGTGTCTCAAAAACGATACCCATCCAGACGAGAAGCCGGATCATCAGATTGACGATGTTGCTTATCCGAATCATCGGCGTCGCCACGTCGCCACCGAAGGTAAGCAAGAAGTGGAGCGCCGGCGGGGTCATAACGAAGTAGGCGAAAGCTACGCCCGCGGCGAACGCCCCCAGCACCGCCGGCAGAAAGGCGAGCAAATAGCGCTTCTCCCTTCCGGTCAGACCCGGCGCGACGAACATGATGAGGTGGTACAGGATCACCGGGGAGGCCAAGATGAATCCGCCGACGAAAGACACCTTGACGCTGGTCGTCAATAGTTCGGTCACCTCGATGTAGATCAACTGGGCTCCGGCATCCCCGCCCAGATCCCGGGCGGGCCGGACCAAAAACTCGATGATCTGCTTGAAAAAAGCAAAGGATACGGCGCTGCCCGCCAATAGAGCCAAAACGGAGATAAAAAGCCGCTTTCTCAGCTCCCCCAGGTGTTGAAGCAAAGTTAGCTGTTGGTCACTCATCCTCAGACTTGCCGGTGGTGTTTTCTTCTAAGGGAACTGCGACTCCGGGCTGGAGTTCATTCGTAGGGGCCGTCGTTGATGCCTGCGAAGGGGCCGAGGGAGGGGAAGTCTGGTCCAAGTCCACCGCAGAAGTCAGATCCGACATGGCGCTCCGCAGGTCCCGGATCACCTTGCCTGCGGTTCGCGCCATGTCGATGGACTTGGAAGGACCCAGCACTAAAAAGGAAACCAGGAAGATCACCGCAAGCTCCATGATACCCATGCCCATGAAGTTCATGGTGTTACTTCCGGCCGGAGCGGGCAGGTCGGACCGCAGACGGGCGAGTCCGCATCGGGATGGCTCAGTGTCCCATCAAACCCCAACTCGGCCAGCATCTGGCTCAGGCGGCAAAGAGGCAGGCCGATGATGTTGGTGTAGCACCCTTCCCAGGATCGGGCCGGGCGAAATTCTTCGTCCTGCACCGCGTAGGCCCCTGCTTTGTCCATCGGTGTGCCCGTCGCGATGGAAATCTCCATCTCGCCGTCCGTGAAGTCCCGAATCGACACGTCGCTGGCCATGCTGTCCGTTAGAACCCGGCCGTCTTCAACGTTCATCACGGTGATCCCGGTGACCACCTGATGGCTGGTGCCCCGTAGCTCCCGCAACATCCGGCGGGCATCATCGGCGTCGATCGGCTTTCCGTAGGGCCGGCCCTGGTGTACCACGACGCTATCGGCGGCGATGACGAACCCATGCTGGAACCGGGCGGCCACGGCCTGGGCCTTTTCCAAGGACAAACGTTCCGCCATCTTCAAAGGAATCTCGCCGGGCTGAGGCTCCTCCAGGATATCGGCGGGAACCACCTGGAAGTCCAGTCCCAAGCCAGTCAGCAACTCCCGGCGCCGAGGCGATGCCGACGCCAAAATGATTGGAGCAGCCGGAGCTTTACGGGTGAGCAAGGCCACGCACTCCACGTGATGGGTTTGGGGGAACATATCCAAAGGGACTACCTGTTCCAACGTGTAGGCGCTTTCGCACAGTAGTTTCAGGTCTCGGCCCAAGGTTTCCGCGTCGCAGGACACATAGGCTATCTTGGGCGGCGACAGCTCGATCAAGCTCTCTATCGTCCGGGGATGGCAACCGGCGCGGGGCGGGTCCAATATCGCCGCGTCTGGTTTCTCCGTAAGGTTGGGCAGCACGTCTTCGGTCCTACCCAGGACCAATTCGATGTTGGGGATCCCGCCCGTATTCAGCCGGGCGTCGGCCACCGCCGCCGAGGACTCCTCCACCGCGATTACTTTCCGGACGTAGGGCGCCATAAGGACGGCAAAGGTGCCGACTCCGGTGTAGGCGTCCAGCAGTACGTCGGTTTTCTTCACATCCAGCGCTTCCCGGATGACCTGCACCACTTGAACCGTCTGCTCCACGTTTACCTGGAAGAACGAGGGAGACGACACCCGAAACGCGTGCCCGTCGATCGAGTCACCGTAGAATTTCTGGCCGCTGGCCAGGGAGATCTCCGGATTGATCAGGGTCGGCTGCACCAGAGTATCCCTGGTTTCCTGCCCCGACCTTATGGAAAGCTGGGATGTCTCGGCGCATTTGCCTTGCAGCTCCGCCAGAGGGCCGTTGATACCCTCATGCATCAGCATGCAGCGATCGATCCGTACGAACTGCCGGGTCTGCCGATTCACGAAACCCAGGTCGCCATCCCGGTTTATGGTGAACCTGGCGTGGTTGCGATAACCGTACTGGATGGGCGACGGCCTTACCGGCAACACCGGAGATTCGATGAAGTCTCCCACCCGATGCAAAGCGTCGGCCACTTTTTCCTGCTTGACGGTCAGCTGGTGCTGGTAGTCAACGTGCTGCCACTGGCATCCGGAGCACACGCCGTAGTAGGGGCAAGGCGGCTCGACCCGCCATTCCGACGCCTCCAACACTTCTATCACCGACGCCGCGGCGTAGCGCCGGTGCACCCTGACCACCTCGGCGACCACCTTCTCCCCTGGTATGCCCCCGGTCACGAAGACGTCCGTCTCCTCCCATTGGCCCATGGCTTCGCCCAAGCGCCCCCAGGAGACCAGGGACAGGGTTATCTGTTGTCCTTTAACTAATTTCAATTCTTGCAATTAAGTACCTAAACAACAATATACAAGTAAGGAGGGCCGGAAGCCAATGATTCGTGTTCAGTTCCGTGCCAATCACAACGTTAGCAGTTCCCGAGAGACCAAGTATATGTCCCTTTTTAGAGGGGGGGACTACAGGGGGGTCGTCCCCTCTCCGCGGAAAAACCTCCGCTTAATTCCCTCATTCATTAAGGAGGGGACGCTGCCGATTCCCGCGCGCCAAGCAGCGACTCCCCGATGTTGACCTTGGTCTGGCTCGGGTATAAACTGGGCAAATCTGGGGGGCCATTGGGGCAATTAATGAACCGCAACGGTCCCCAACGCATCTAAGTATACGTAAACCAAAATGCTATGGAGGCATAAACAATGTCGGAACCCTTTGAAGTCAACGAGGACAATTGGGATGCGGAAGTGCTAGAGTCGGATCTGCCCGTAATGGTGGATTTCTGGGCTGAGTGGTGTGGTCCTTGTAAGATGATTGCCCCGACCGTACATGAGATGGCGGTAGAATATGACGGTCAGATCAATGTCGGCAAGCTCGACGTGGACACCGCTCCTGCCATCGCCACGAAGTACGGCATCCGGAGCATACCCGCCCTGATCTTCTTCAAAAACGGCCAGCCGGTTGACCAGATAGTCGGCGCGGTCCCCAAGGGAGTCTTGAAGAGCAAGATTGACGCGGTGCTGGCCAGCTAAACAGACCAGCAGTTTATCGGGGGAGTGGAAGGGGCCCGGTGGCTCTTGCGGACTTCAAATCCGTTGTGCCTCGTGACGAGCGGGGTAGGTGGGTTCGACTCCCTCGCACTCCCGCCATTTAAATTAGGCTCAACAAACAGCCCCTGGGACCGCCCGGGGGCTGTCTTTTTGGGGTGGCCAGTTACCGCTTTCTCGGGCCAATGTGCACAGACTATTTCCGGGACAGCTTGGCATCAAGGGCCAGCAAGGAGGCTGCCAGGCCGCCCCGTTTCTGCCCGGCTTCATCATTTGATAACTAGGCTCCAACAGCGCTAAACTCCCCTGAGTCGGGCTTGGCCATCAAAAGCAGACCACCCAAGGAATCTTTCCAATTCCAGTGTAAATAAAAGCGCTCACTATCGTCATTCCCGCCACCTTGGCAGGAAACCTACAGGATCCCTGGCCATCTTTTAATTTACCCTTCCAGGCGAGTAAGCAGACGAGAGCCGTCGGCAGCAATATTGATGGCCAAATTACGCTAACGACCACGGTGTCGATGTGGCGCCTGGGGTACAGCGAGAACAGAACTTCAAGCTGAACAGGCAATTGTGGCTCACAAAGAGCAGCGTAAAGAGGGCTGCGGGGAATGCAAGCTAACCCGCGTTGGTTCGGCGGATCGTGGTCAGCGAAAGCAGCCCGCGGCTCTTGGCATCCTCGGGTTCTGGGAAAGCTTCTTATTATTAAAAAGCACGAAGCGGTGGGCTGTTGGTCAGAGCTTGTCCGCCTACGCCACGTGAAGGGTGAGTAGTCCGGATGGCAGGCGCGGGTGGACAGGTAGTACCACCTGGTCCGGGCCGCAGGTCCACAGGCACTGGCCCTGTGATTGGTCCAATACCTACATGGTCAGTCCCGGTAATTCACGAACTGCAGAGGTTGCTGGTTCTCCATCCCTTTGATCAGTGAGATCGTCGCCTGCAGGTCGTCCCTCTTCTTGGCCGAGACCCGGAGTTCCTGGCCTTGGATCGTCACCTGGACTTTCATCTTGGCGCGCTTCACTTCCTTGCTGATAATTCTACCCAGGTCACCGTCGATCCCCTGCTTGATGGACGCCGTCTCCCTCAAAACGCCGCCCGCAGCGTTCTGGGGTGTGCCGAAATCCAGGGCCCCCAACTCTACCTTTCGCTTGGCCAGGTATAGGCGCAAAAGTTCTACCACCTGTTCCATCTTCATGTTGTTGTCGGCTATCAACGTCATCGTATTTTCCGAGCGGGAAACGGCGCACTTGGTGTTGGCCAGGTCGAACCGCTGCTTGATCTCACGTTCGACGCCGTGGATGGCGTTATCGACTTCCATAAGGTCGGTCCGGGAGACTACATCGAATGATGGCATTGCGGGATGGCTCCTTCAGATTCCTGTTCCTGGGATGTCGGGGCGAAGGCCCTTAGAGATATCGCGCCTGGGGTACAGCTAGAGCGGAACCTCAAGCCAAACATGCGATTGCTGCTCACAAAGAGCAACGGAAAGAGGGCTGCGGGGAAAACAATTTCAGTACGAAGTAAAATCGGTTATCCTTGCTGCCATTTTACTGTCAAACATGTTAACACGTAGCAACACCCGGCAACACTACAGATACAAACGAGCGAAAAGGAGTCGGACAGGTTGTTCTAAAAACATATCTGGCAATATAGAACAACATGTAAAGCATGGCTCTCTCAAGGCGGAGATCGCGGGCTAGAGAGCAGAAGCCTTGATGTGCACAGAAGGTGCACGTTCGTTGCCGATCGAACCGTGTTGCCCCGTGTTGTTAGCTACAACCGGCCTACGACACAACATCCAACGGCATAGCTAAACACCGTTGCTAAGAGACTTCAAATCCGTTGTGCCTCGAGACGAGCGGGGTAAGTGGGTTCGACTCCCTCGCACTCCCGCCAACACTTGATTAGGCACGAAATCGCCTGCTTTCGAATAAGAAAAAGCCCCTGACTGTAACGGCCGGGAGCTTCTTTTTGCCGAATTGTGACCGGCTGGCCGAAGACCGCGCCTCAGCCAGCCGGCGTGCTATTAGAGCGCGTCCACGATTGCGTTCAGAGTGGCGCTGGGGCGCATGCATTTGGCGGTCATATCATCATTGGGAAGGTAATACCCACCGATGTCCACCGGATGTCCCTGAGCGTCGTTAAGCTCCTGAACGATCTTGTCTTCGTTGTCGCCCAACTGCTTAGCTACTCCGGCAAAGCGGGCTTGCAGCTCTGGATCTTGGGTCTGCTTGGCCAGCGCTTCCGCCCAGTATAGAGCAAGGTAGAAATGACTGCCTCGGGTGTCAAGTTCGTTCACCCGGCGCGATGGTGCCCGATTGTGTTCCAAATGCTGCCCGATCGCTTGATCCAGGGTCGCGGCCAGGAGCTTAGCCTTGTCGTTGTCAAATACCTGACCTAGATGCTCGAAGGAAGCGACTAGGGCACAGAATTCACCCAGAGAATCCCAGCGCAGATGCCCCTCCTGCAGGAACTGCTGTACGTGCCGTGGGGCCGAACCGCCGGCGCCCGTCTCAAACATCCCACCACCTTTGAGCAGAGGGACCACGGAAAGCATCTTGGCGCTGGTACCCAATTCCAGGATGGGGAAGAGGTCGGTCAGGTAGTCACGCAGCACGTTGCCGGTCACGGAGATCGTGTCCTGGCCGGCTCGGCTGCGCCCCATCGTAAATGCCATCGCATCGATAGTAGACATAGTGCGAATTTCCAACCCTGCCGTGTCGTGCGTGGGCAGATATTGGTCCACCTTCTTGATCAGCTCGGCGTCGTGAGCCCGGTTCGGGTCCAACCAAAAGATGGCCGGCGTGCCGGTCAACCTAGCCCGATTGACTCCAAGCTTGACCCAGTCCTGGATCGGCTCGTCCTTGGTCTGGCACATTCGGAAGATATCGCCTTCTTGGGCGCGCTGTTCCATCAGAGTCGTGCCTGAGGCGTCCACCACCCGAATCGTCCCGTTACCGGGAGATTGAAAGGTCTTGTCGTGAGACCCATATTCTTCGGCCCTTTGGGCCATCAGGCCGACATTCGCGACACTGCCGATGGTGGCCGGATCGAACGCCCCATGCTCCTGGCAATCTTCGATAATCGCCTGATATAGGGTCGCATAAGAGCGATCAGGAATCATTGCGACCGTGTCGTGCAGCTCGTTATCCGGGCCCCAGGTTTTTCCGCCATCGCGGACCATCACCGGCATGGTGGCATCGATAATCACATCGCTCGGCACGTGCAGATTGGTGATACCCCGGTTGGAGTCCACCATCATCAATTCGGGACGGACGCGATAAACCTCCTGGATATCTGCCTCGATCTCCTCTCGTTTTTCGTCGGTCAGATCCCGAATCTTGGTGTAGAGTTCAGCCACTCCATTGTCAGGGTTCACGGCAATCTCATCCATCTCAGCCGCGTGTTTCTTAAACACGTCCTCATAGAAAATCGACACACAATGTCCGAAAATTATCGGATCGGACACGCGCATCATGGTCGACTTCAGATGTAGAGAAAGCAACACGCCATCAGCTTTGGCCTTGTCCATCTCTTCAGCGTAGAATGCGCGCAGCTCCCTGATATCCATCACGGCACAATCGATGATTTCACCAGCGGTCAAGGGAATATCGGATTTGAGCACGGTCCCACGCCCATTTAGGTCCACGAACTCAATCACCGCCGAACCCGCCGCCGAAATCGTCACGGCCTGTTCACTGCCGTAGAAATCCCCACTGGTCATGTGGGCAACGCGGGATTTAGAAACCTCCGGCCAGTCCCGCATCATCCGATGCGGATTGCGCTTACCGTGCTCCTTGACTGCGGTGGCCGACCGGCGATCGGAGTTCCCTTCCCGCAGCACCGGGTTTACCGCGCTTCCCAACACTCTGGAAAACCGCTCGAACAATTTGTGTTGTTCGTCGGTCACAGGCTCATCGGGGTAGTCGGGGATATCGTATCCCTTTTCCTGCAACTCCTTGAGCGCGCCTTTTAACTGGGGAATAGAGGCACTGATATTGGGCAGTTTGATTATGTTCGCCGACGGGTCGTCGCACAGTACACTCGACATAGACAGATAATCGGGGAGCTTTTGCTCTTCGGTCAGATTATCTGGGAAATTGGCGATGATGCGGCCGGTCAACGAGATATCCCAGGCCTCCAGTTCAATCCCGGACCCCTTGGTAAAGGCCCGGAGGATAGGCAACAACGAGTGCGATGCTAGGGCCGGGGCCTCATCGATCTTGGTGTAAATGATCTGGGACGCTTCTGGCATGTTCCTCTCCTTGATAACTAAGTTTCACGTGGTGATACAAGTTGGCAAGAGATATTTAACTATCGTCCAGGCCATAAGAATCAATACCGATTATATGCTAGCCAAATTGACATTGCCTAGTCCTACGTCTAAGCCTGACAGTGAACTCATATCATTGTTGGAACTTCATGCTAGCGAATCGGAGGAAATCGTGTAGACGGTAGCCGCTGGAAGGGGTTTTTTAGATTAAGGAATCAGAGATGCTCGATCCCGATAAAAATTTCAGGAAGATCAATAATTTGACGGGTTAAGAATATCCGCTCGAGCCATTGACTCTTTATGAGAATCATCCTCGGAACGACATCTAATCGGATTAGCTGATCGCCCCACTTCCGGCCTCGAAAAAATGTGCACGGAAATGTGCAAGAACTTCCCACCAACGAACATGACCATATGGACGAGTCAGCCCATGTTAGGCACGAAATACAAACCGTACAGCGCTAGAAAAACCTATCGGTACCTCTATGAGCGAACTCCAAATCCGTCATACCTCGTGACGAGCTGGGCAGGTGGGTTCGACCCCCTCGCACTCCCGCCATTTATTTTAATTTTGGTTCACAATGAACTAAAGAGGACACCGATTAAGGTGGCCTTTTACAGTCTATCTAACACTCCAATCCATAACGTGACCCAAAAAATCCGGGAACACGCCAGAATGAAGCAGGTGAAGTTTAAAACCTGACTGCGCCGGGATAGGGGGGATTTGGTGGCAATGGCAGAGTGTCAACTGAGACCACCGGCGTAGCACCAAGGGTTCTGGTCGTGCCCCCCGGTCGGACAATGCCTAATATAGGCTGTCAACCCTCACCGATCCTACTTCATCTCGTGATCCGGTAGAACCCGTCGATATTCTTACTGGTAAACAAAGAATATCAAGTCGAAAGAATAGAATCTAGCTAACTTTGGGTTCATTCGGCATTTTAAACCGCGTGTTGCTTAGCAGCCCTCAGATCTAAAGTGGGAAGGGTAGGCCTTGGAGCATGGCCCCTCGGTGAATTTGACAAAGCGGGCCAGCTTGCCAAGTTTCCTGGGATTGCTTTGCCTGGGTATAATTCCTAACCTGAGGAACCGTAAACGCCTTGGTAGGCAGGTGTATGGGGGCGCTGTGGCCTCGGTAAGTTTTATCTCGGACTGTTTGGAGCAGGCACCGATCAGGCTTAGAGAGACCTGCGAGGATCTAACCCAAGAAGAAGTGCTTTGCCGGCTCGCCCTACTCCAACAATGTCGGAGTCATCCTCTGGCATGTGACACGGGCCGAGGACAATCTGATACCCCGACTGGAAAACGGGTCTACGTTGTGGGCGGTTGGCATGAGAAGTTTGGCCAGCCCGTGGATGCGCCGGATCCAGCTGATCGGATGAGCCTCCGGGTGTTGGCTATACCGGACCTGACCGTTTTATTGGGTTACTCTCAAGCTGTCGGCGAGCGAATTCGAAGACTGCTGGGCGATTTGACGGCCGACAACCTTGATCAGCCCATCTGCCCGTCCCGGCCCGAGCAGAGTGTGGCCGGAAACTTGCGGCATTTAATCAGACACAAGAACAATCGCCACGGTCAGGTGGCCTACATCCACGACCTCCAGAACCAGAATTGGGACCTCCCTCCCGGCACCGGTGCAGTCTTACCCTAAACTAGCGCCATCGGGCCGGAGTAGCTCTAGACGGACATTGTGATGGTGCTTGTCTTGGAGTTACTTCTGACACCTCCAATCACGCAAAAAACTTCCGCAGCACCACCAGCCCACTGACCCCAATAATCACTGCTCCTACGATGGCGATGCCCATGACCACGGTGGTCATTCCCATGATGAAGCCTAGGATCGCCACCAGTATAATCAGAGTGGCGAACAGGGCGGCCCAAATCGGCAGTCCACTACGTTTGGCCCGGTCCATAAATGAATTCATAACATCCCCCTTTTCGGCCCCATGATAACACCCTCGCGGAAAGGATAAGCAAGCCGGGGAGAGGGGCCCGCGCCAGATCTTTCGCTGCGCTCGGGATGACATTGCTGGGGACATCGGGATGAGGTTGGTAAAGCATCGGATGACGCTGTCAACTCATCTGGGGAAGGCAGCTGGATAACAATAGTAAGAGCAGGTTACCTCCAAACGGCTTGCGTCGGAGGTGGCAAATAGCGGATGATAAAGCCCTGAACTCTTTGGTTTTTCGGGAAGGGCTATGTTGCGGATGACCTTCGCCGGCATGTCCGGCTTGATGACAATGCTTTTGATGGCCTGCGGAGGGTCAGCGCCGACCGTGGCGGTCGCGGAGAACCCTCCCTCGGTTACCCAGCTGTCCGTCCAGGAAAAGTTGGCCGCACTGGAAGAAAGCATCGATGAAGCCGTAAAGGAATTCGGCCTGGATGTCGCCACAAACGCAGTGCGGATGTTTCGACACACCATCTGGGTTTTGGCCGACGAAGACACGATCAAGGACAAGCTGGCCGACAATCGGTATGAGTTGGTGGGAGAAGTAATCCGAGATACCAATCAAGAGGGAAGTGGGATAGACATCTGGGGAGTCGAGTCGCCTCCCATGAGCGGTGGCCAAGCCTACGTCGCCACCACCGGCGATAACCTGGTGGTTGCCTTTCGCTCCACGGATTCCGACGACGGCTGGGAGCTGACCTTGAACGTCTTGACCGACATCAGAGCCTACCCCACCAAAATCGACTTCATCGACGATTCTGTGCCCAACGCCAAGGAATACCGGAAAATCAACGTTCATGCCGGTTTCCACAACGAATATCTGCGCTACCGGAACCGTATCCTTGAGTACGTGGGCCAACACCCGGATAAGGACATATACGTGACAGGGCACAGCCTGGGCGGCGCCCTGGCCGTTTTGAGCAGCTTCGATATCGCGGCCCACACCCAGAGGCCGGTCACGGTTTACACCTTCGGCCAGCCCAGGGTCGGCGGGAAAAAGTTCCGCCAGGCCTATGAAGAGTTGGTGCCGGACAACTACCGGGTGGTCGTGGACGGCGACCCTATTCCGCGCATCCCGGGGATGCTCATCGACTACGAGCACGTGGGCAAACTACTGCAGTTCGACGGGGAAGGCGCGCAGTTGGCCCCGGACGACATCCAGTCCAGTGCCCTATTCCAGCTATTGGACTTTCCTAAACACGTCCTCAAATCCTATTACGCCTCCTTGAGAGAGCTACAATCCAGTTGCGATCCGTCCAATTCCTTCGACAGCGATCCCTGCTTGAACGTTGGGTGGTTGGTTACCGCTGCCGACGCCGAGAGAGAGTCGTCCAGAAAAGCGTGGCAGGTGGTTCCAAAGGACAGCATCCCATGGGAAAACATTCCCCTGGACCAGGTCACCATAGAGAAGATACCCGTGGATAAACTCCCCACGGAATTTCCGGAATTGAAGATGCCTCCTTGGACCAAGATGGCCCCAGTGCGCAAGATTTTCGTCGATAACGTTCCCATAGATGCAATTCCTTTGGACAGTCTTGTGGACAAGCTCGAGTTGGAAGATACCCCTTTAGACGGCCTTTTGAGTGATTTCTCCGTCGACAAGCTGCCTGTGGGTAAGCTTCCATTGGACAAGTTGCCTTTGGATAAGATTCCCGTGGACAAACTGCCCCTGGACAAGTTCCGCAAGTAGCCCTTTGACGCCCGCCAAATGGCTGGTCATCACCACGAAAATAGGCGATTCGGCCCCTTTCTTGCCGCGAAACCGCCACCCCCTATGCAGCCTTTCCTCAACAATATCCCACCAAAGAGCTTAAAGCCGATCCGCCATCGGGTAGTGGAGATTGCTCCTTAGCTGCGTCACAATGAATGACTACAGAGGCTTTCTTGGGGGGCTGCAACGTTGGGTTACAACGCCAAGTCAGGCATCTTACTGGTTCTGGGCTTCGGCCGTCGCTGCTATCGCGGCGATGACGGTCGCGCTTACGTCAGGAGTATCAACAGGCGTAGGTTCGACCTGAGGAACGGCGGTAGGGACCTGGGTCGGCTCAGCGACGCTAGCAGCTACGCCAAGAGTCAAAAGAGCAAAGATCGTGAATATTAATGCTCTCAATGGGCAGGCCACGGGGCGGAACATCGAGGTCTCCCAACGGCAAATACGGCGAATCCTCGGCTTAGGATTCTCAGCTTCTAAGTGCCCCGAGGGGAAATCTTACCACCATGGGTCGTCTAACCCGAATGATAACGATACATCTCTTTCGAATAAAAAGGGGTGCGTTTCAAGAACATCGTACTCAGGGTCAGACCGGTATGGGAAGAGGACCCCTTACCTCTGGGGTTGAATGATCACCTTCAAGGAATCCCCGGCCTCCGCCGTGAGCCTGAAGCCCAGTCCGGCTTCGGCCAGCCCCAAGCGGTGGCTGATCATATCGCCGACCTGCACTCTGCCCGACCCAATCATCTCCAGTGCCGTGGCCAGGTCGGCGGGAGCGCCGGCGTAGGTGGTGGTGAGGGTCACGTCGTTCCGGAAAAAGACGTCGTTTATCTCGACCGGAAGGGAAACGCCCGGCTCGGTGGGCGCGAAGAATAGGACGGTGCCGCCCCGTTCCACCGATCTCAACGCCTGATTCAACGCCGGGAGCGCTCCGGTGCAAACTATCACCAGCTCCGCCAGACGGCCATCGTTGGCCTCCCGCAACCGGGAGGGCACGTCTTCTGTAGCCGAGAACGCAGTATCGGCCCCAAGCCTCCGGGCGGCCTGTAGCCGGTAATCGACCATATCCGTAGCGATTATTCGCCCTGCTCCCAAAGCCCGGGCCAGGTTGATGTGAAGCAGTCCCGCCAATCCGCTACCAAGTACCAATACGTTTTGTCCCGGTTGAAGGTTAGCCCTTTTTTGGCCTCGGTACACGCAGGCCAGCGGCTCGGTGATGGAAGCTTCCTCATACGAAACATGGCCTGGAATAGGAAAGACACCCCGGTCCACGTTGATCTGAGGGATACGAAGATACTCGGAAAAACCGCCGGGGTCAAAATTCGTTTGGTGTAAAGTGTCGCAGGCAGTGTGGCGGTTATTCAAACACCAGTGACAGGCATTGCAGGGCACGTGGTGGGTCACCACCATCCGGTCGCCCTCTTTGTATCGATCCACGCCCGCCCCAACCTGGACGACCTCACCTGAAACTTCATGGCCCAATACCATCGGAGCTCGCTGGATCCGGTACCACTCCATCACGTCGCTGCCGCACAGGCCGCTGGCCTCAACCTTGAGCAGCAACTCTCCGGGTCCAATCTCCGGAACCGGCATCTCTTCCAAGCGAACGTCATGGTTGTTGTAGTACATGGCCACGCGCATCGAACATTACCTCTTTAGACAATCTTGCCAAAACAAAGTGGCGCCAGCTTCCGTGGATCAACTTCCCCCATAACGAAGCAAATCCCCGTCGCCCCCCTTTAATAAAGGGGGGTTGGGGGGATTTCGACCGCCCACAGGACATATGAATGTGTTGAACTGCCGATGCATCGACCAGCAGCTTTGGCCGTTACGCTGGAACGGAGGCCACCCGGCCGTTCCCCGCCTTGGCGCTATCGAATATCTCTTGAGCCTCTTTCACCGACGCGTTTTCGTGGACGATGTGGCGTAAGGCCCTGATCATGGGTACTGGATGCTCGCTCTGCCAAACGTTGCGGCCCAGGTTTATGCCTATGGCCCCATTCTGCATCCCGTCGTGGACGAAATCCATTACCTCGCGCTCAGTGTCCGCTTGCGGTCCGCCCGCCATGATGACCGGCACCGGGCAACCGTTGACCACCCGGTCGAAATCCTCGCACCAGTAGGTCTTCACTACCCTAGCCCCCAGTTCGGCGGCGATGCGGCAGCACAGGGCCAGGTAACGGGCATCCCGCTTCTCCAGCTCCTTTCCCACCGCGGTAACCGCCATGATCGGTATACCGTATTTTTCTCCCTCATCCACCAGCTTGCCCAGGTTCAGCAGACTTTGCTTTTCGAACTCGGTGCCGATGAAGAGGGAGATGCCCAAAGCGGAGGCGTTCAGCCGGATAGCTTCTTCGATGGAGGTGGTGATCCCTTCGTTGGCCAGGTCGGCGCCCACCGTGCTGGTGCCCCCCGACACTCGCAGGACGATAGGCTTCGTGTTGGCCGGGTCGATGGCCGAGCGCAGCACTCCCCTGGTAACGAACAAAGCGTCGGCATAAGGCAAAAGCGGCTCAACCGTCTTACCTGGTTGCTCCAATTTACTGGTCGGCCCAAGGAAATACCCGTGATCGATGGGCATAAACACACAATGGCCGTCGGGTTGAATCAGTTGCGACATCCGGTTCGCCATTCCCCAATCCATATCCTTACCTCAAAAAAAGTTTCCTGGCCAAAATCTATCGGCCAGAGCGCCGGCAACTAGAATGCCAGGTCGTATCCGAGCGATTTCATGGTCCCAGATATTATCTCCGGTGGCGGCATCCAACACAACCCAATCGCCGCTTCGCCAGTCGAGGTTGCCCCGATCCTGCCTCTCTGCTAACCTTATCCCTGCCGATCCAGCGCAGCCGGGTGAACGATTGTCCTCCAATTCGCCTCCAAAAGCGGACCTGTTCGTCACTTGCATCATCGACCAACTCTATCCCCAGGTGGGGGTCAGTGTTGTACGGGTTTTGAGGCGGTTGGGTGTGGACGTATCTTTCCAGGAGGACCAAACCTGCTGCGGCCAGCCCCTATACAATGCTGGATACTCCAAAAAAGCCCGGACCTTGGCCCGCCGCGTGCTGGACACCTTCAAAGACAGCGAATATGTGGTGGTGCCCTCCGGATCTTGCGCCGCCATGATGCGCGTATTTTATCTAGACCTGTTCCGTGACGACCCGAAGATGCTCAAGCAAGCCGAATTACTTTCCTCGAAGGTGTACGAGTTCTCCCAGTTTTTAACATCCGTCTTAGGTGTTGAAGACACGGGCTCCACCTATTCGGGCACCGCTACCTACCATCCCAGTTGCCATCTGCTGCGGGAGATGGAGGTACGCGACGAACCCGAAACCCTGCTTCGTTCGGTGTCCGGCCTTGAACTAACGGATCTGCCCGGCGCGGAAACTTGCTGCGGCTTCGGTGGGGCGTTCTCGATAAAGTTTCCCCATATCTCCGAGGGGATGCTGGCCGATAAAGTCGAGAACGTAGTTAGCACCGGCGCCGATACCCTGGTGTCCTGCGACATGGGCTGTTTGATGCAGATCGGCGGGGGCCTAAGCCGGCAAGATTCGGATATAAAGGTCCGGCATCTAGCCCAGGTGCTTGACCAGGACCAGTCTTCTAACAGCTAGATCTATGGGATACAGGCAGTCCGGGAAGTGATTAGCCAACATCCCGAAGAGGAATTAACCAGTGGCCGACATCAAAACCAAGGATTTCTCTAAAGCTTCGGCAGTTTCCATCCTCGATCCTCAACTGCGCCGGGCGTTGCGACAAGTAGGTACCGGATTTGATGCCGCCCGGCGAGCGGCCATCGACGAAGTCTCTCCGGAAATATGGGACGAATGGCGGGAAGAGGCCCGCCGGATCAAGGTTCATTCCCTGGACCATCTTGATTATTACCTAGACCTTCTAGAACAGAACGTCACCAAAGCCGGCGGGCACGTCCACTTCGCCAAAGACGCCGCTCAGGCAAACGATATCATGGGCGAACTGGTGCGGACCCGCAACATCAAAGTAGCAACCAAAAGCAAGTCCATGGTGTCCGAGGAACTGAGCCTCAACCCGGCGCTAGAGGCCCAAGGGGTCGACGTCTACGAAACCGACCTGGGCGAATACATCATCCAGTTGGCGGAAGAAACTCCATTCCACCTGGTCGCCCCTGCACTGCACAAAACCAAAGAGCAGGTTGCTCAGCTCTTTACCGACAAACTGGGTATCCCCTATAACGATGACATCAACGCGCTGGCGGCGGCGGCGAGACTAGCCCTGCGAGAAAAGTTCATTCTCGCAGACCTGGGCATCAGCGGGGCTAACTTCCTGGTGGCCGAAACCGGCACTCTGGTCATCATTACCAACGAAGGCAACGGCCGGTTATCCACCTCGGCTCCGCGCATACACGTCGGTATCACCGGCATGGAAAAGGTGATTCCCTCATTGCAGGACCTGGCCGTCTTTCTCCGGTTGCTGCCCCGGTCGGCCACCGGCCAGGGAATCACCAGCTACGTGAGTATGGTCACCGGCCCCCGGCGCGCCGACGACGAAGACGGACCGGAGGAGTTCCACTTGATCATCGTGGACAACGGCCGGTCCAAGATGCTGGCCGACCCCGACCTGCGGGAAGCACTCTACTGCATCCGCTGTGGCGCTTGCCTGAACATCTGCCCGGTGTACCAGAAGGTTGGTGGCCACGCCTACGGGTGGGTTTACCCAGGACCGATCGGGGCGATCGTCACGCCGTCTCTGGTGGGGCTGAAGGAAGCGCAAGATCTGCCCCAGGCGTCCAGTCTGTGCGGGGCGTGCCGGGAGGTCTGCCCGGTAAACATCAATATTCCCCGCATGCTATTGCACCTGAGACAGAAAAGCGCCGAAAGTCCCGACCCCAGCGAGAGATCCGCGGGGTTGGTTCCCAATCTCCTGGCCGGGAGTTACACCCGGGTGATGCGGAGTCCGGCTCTGCTATCGGCGTCCCACAAGTTGGGCCGATGGAAGCAGAACGTTTGGGCCGCCATGCCTTTCTTCCCATTTTCCAAAAAGGGCGGGATGATTCGCAAAGCTTCGTTGCCCCTGTTGTCCCGTTGGACCCGGATGCGGGACCTGCCGGAGCTGCCCAAAGACACATTCCGGGACATCTGGAAAAAAGAACTGTCCAAAGACAAGGAAGGCCACTGACATGGATCGGTCGCTGGGCGTTCCTAAGGCCGAGTTTCTGGATTCGGTGCGACGGTCTCTTGATAGGAAACCGGCCGCCCCCGACCCGGCCTACCCGCGGTTGTTGGATGGCGTGTCATCTTTGCAAGAAGAAGCACAGCGGATACGGGCACGTATTAACGAAAACCGGCCGGCTCTTTTGGACCGTTTCGCCGAGGTGGCTGAGGTCCGGGGATGGAACGTGCACCGTACTTCGGACCCGGAAAACGCCATGGCCCACATCCAGTCCTTGGCTGATTCCCTAGGGGTGAAGAACGCGGTTCGATCTGACCAAGAAGTTTTTGGCCAGATCCTGGTGGACGCGCCTCTAGAATCCACCGGAATCAACGTGACGACCGTTTCTCATGGCCCGGACAGATCCAGGGAGTTCTTGCGTTCCTCTATAATCGCCGCCGATATTGGACTCACCGGCGCGGATTACGCCGTGGCCGAGACCGGCTCGGTGATCGTTATGCCCCGCAAAGGTATGAGCCGCCTGGTTTCCGTGGTGCCTCCGGTACACCTGGCCTTGGTTCGGCCGGAAGATCTGGTAGAAAGTTTGGACGATCTGTTCTTACTGCGCCGGTTGGAATACCACGAGAAGGGCGGCGAGATGGGAAGCTATTTGAACTTCATCACCGGACCCAGCCGAACCGCCGACATCGAGCAGACCTTGGTGGTAGGCGTCCACGGCCCCAAAGAAGTCCATCTGGTATTGTTGGGATAAAGGGAGAATCAATGTCAGTTCGAGTGGGATTCACCAAGTTTAGGCAGCAGATGCTAGAACAAGAACTGGAAGGGATCGAAGCGATGCTGCCTAATCTGGGAGTTGAGCAAGTCATCCTGACCGGCGATATGGTTTCCGGAGACTACTCCCCCGATAGCCGGATCGACCTCATCATCGTCCACAAAACTGATCTGTGCTTCGGACGCCGGGCCGATTTTTTCTCCTGGCATCTCGACAGCGGTGTGGCGGTTGATACCCAGGTTTATACCCCTGAGGAATTCGAGATTTACCGCGAGTCGTTGCCAGCACTGAAACTGGCTTGCGACAATGGAAGGGTGATATTCAATGCCTGATCACTTGGCTGAAGGCGCTCGCTGGCTACGACAAGCAAGACAAGACATGGACGACGCCGCTTTTCTCCGGGAAGGCAGCCGGTTCAACATGGCCTGTTTCATGGGCCAGCAGGCGGCGGAGAAGGCCGTCAAAGCGTACCTATACCACCGGGGCGTCGAGGACGTTTGGGGCCACTCCCTGATCGATCTTTGCGAGGACGCCAAGCTATTCGAGATGTTCTTCGACACGATAAAAGGCGAGGCGCGGCAACTGGACAAGTACTACGAGATCACCCGGTACCCCAGCTATCTGCCCAGCGGCACCTCGTCCGAAGCCTTCGACAGGATAGACGCGGACCGGTCCATAGAACTGGCCCAGGGCGTAGTTGACTTCGTCGGACAACGGTTGGGGTAGGGATGCTAACATGGTTAATGGGCTTATGAAGGTCTACGGCTAAGGGGCATGGAACATGACTATCAAAGAAGACCTCCACCGGCTAGTTGACGAACTACCGAAAAAAGAACTACCCGTGGCCAAGCGGTACCTAGAGTATCTGCGAAACATGGGTGACCCCGTCTTGCGCGCTTTCATGGAAGCGCCGGAGGACGACGAGGAGGAGACCGAAGAGGAGCGGGCATTGGTGCACGAAGCCCGGCAAGAATACCTCCGCGGGGAGACCCGTCCTTGGGAGGAGGTCCGGAAAGAACTGGACAACGAGTAGACATTTATGCGGTGGAGAATCGTCGTCACGTCCCGGGCAGAGCGTGACTTGAAAGACCTGTCGGCGCGGGACCAAGGTCGCATCCGGGCAAGCATCGATTCATTGACTGAATTTCCAACACGGGGAGACTTGAGCAAATTACAAGGCAGAGATAACGAGTGGCGGTTGCGGGTCGGGGGCTGGCGGGTGCGCTTCGAACTGGACCGGGCGGACCGCATTATAGTGGTTCTGCGGATCCTGCCTAGAGGCCGAGCATACCGGCAGTAACCTCATCCCCCCATCCCTCTACCCACCCCAATCAGCCGCATGGCCCGGTGGGCCGCCGCTTCCAATAGCTCTCCGGTGCGGCGCAGGCTCTGGTCAAAATTCATGGGCCGGTCGGCGATGCAGATTATGCCGGCGATGCCATGATCGTACAGTTCCTCATGGCCTTGCCCCAGGGTCCCGGCCAATAATATTGTAGGAACGCCCTTGGCCAACGCCCGCCTGGCCACCCCCACCGGGGCTTTGTTGAAAATGGTCGACCGGTCAGCCCCGCCCTCTCCGGTGATCACCAAACTGGCGCCGTCCAAGTGGGAATCAAATCCCAGCACATCGCAGACCATGTCGATTCCCGGCTGGATCTGGGCGCCGGCAAACGCCATCAACCCGGCGCCCATCCCACCGGCCGCTCCTGCCCCAGGCTGGCTGGATACATCTTTCGCGAGATCCCGGAGGATCAGATTTCCGAAATTCAGCAATGCGGCATCCAGTTCGGCAACCACTTCCGCCGATGCGCCCTTTTGCGGACCGTAGATCGCCGACGCACCCGTTGGACCGCACAAGGGATTGGTCACATCCGTAGCCGCGACGAAAGTGGTCTCGGCTAACCTGGGATCCAGCCTGGAAACGTCGATGCAGTCCAAGCGGGCCAGAGCGGCCCCGCCGTCCGGAAGGGGCCGGCCTTTGCTGTCCAGAAACCGGGCTCCCAGGGCTGACGCCATGGCGGCGCCACCGTCGTTGGTGGCGCTCCCCCCTAATCCAACGATTATGTGATCGAAACCCTTGTCCAGCGCCTCTTTGATGATCTCCCCGGTCCCCCTGGTGGTGGTAATGCGAGGGTTGCGGCGGCGGGGCGGCACAATGGCCAAGCCAGATGCTTGGGCCATCTCAATCACTGCGGTCCGGCCATCCCCCATCACACCCCAAGTAGCTTCCACGGGCTGGCCTAACGGCCCGGTTACAATGCTGCGGATATACTGCCCGCCGGTCCCCTCTACCAAGGCGTCCAGGGTGCCGTCGCCGCCATCGGCCACCGGGGCCAACACGGTTTGCGCATCAGGCTCCGCGGTCAGCACGCCCCGTTCGATCGCCCGAGCCGCCTCTAAAGCAGAGATATTCCCTTTAAAACTTTGTGGTGCGATCACTATCTTCAGGGTCATGGCGCGCCCATTATACAGGTATACCCATTCTTACCGCCCTCTGCTAAAATCCTGGCAGCAATTAGGGAAGGAGTTCGGATGCCATCTAAAGAAGATCTGAAGAGGCTGGCCTTTCAGGCGATCGACGACCGGGCCGATGAAATTGTGGGCCTGGCCCAGACCATCCTGAAAAACCCGGAACCGGGGTTCCGGGAAACCAAGACCTCCCATCTGATAACCAGCAAGTTTGCCGAGTTGAGCATACCCTTCCGGGGCGGCATGGCCATAACCGGGGTCCGGGGTGAATTGACCGGCGGCACCGCCGGCCCGACCCTGGCGATCCTAGGGGAGTTGGACTCATTGATCGTCAGTGAGCATCCCCACGCGGACGCAGCCACCGGGGCCGCCCACGCCTGCGGCCACCATTGCCAGATCGGCATGCTTTACGGCGCGGCGCTGGGCCTGATGCAGTCGGGCGTTTTGTCAGAACTCAGCGGCCGGCTGGTATTTATGGCCGTGCCCGCCGAAGAGTACATTGAGATCGAGTACCGGGACTCGCTGCGCCGGGAGGGCAAGATCGAGTTTCTCGGCGGCAAGCCGGAGTTTATCAAGCTGGGCGAATTCGACGATGTGAACCTGGCGATGATGCTGCACACCACCAGTACCCCGGCGGAGAAGCAGTTGTGTCTAAGCGGGACGAATAACGGCACAGTAGCGAAGAAGATCCAGTTCATCGGCCGTGGCGCCCACGCCGGGGGCACCCCTCACCTGGGAATCAACGCGCTGAACGCGGCGACGCTGGCATTGACCGCCATTCACTTCAACCGGGAGACCTTCCAAGACGCCGATACGGTGCGGGTACACCCAATCATAACCAAGGGCGGGGAAGCGGTTAGCGCAGTACCCGCCGACGTTCGCATGGAGACTTTTGTTCGCGGCCGCACCATCGAAGCGATAATGGACGCCAACATGAAGGTAGACCGGGCGCTGAAGGCCGGCGCGATGGCAGTGGGCGCCAACGTGAAGATCCAAACCATACCGGGCTACATGCCTTTGACCCAGAACCAGGACATGGCCGACATCTTCGAAGCAAACTCCAATGATCTGGTCGGTAAGGAAAACGTTGGCCACGTGGCTCACCGAACCGGCTCCACCGACATGGGAGACGTTAGCCAGTTGATGCCCGTGATCCATCCATACGTCGGAGGGGCATCCGGTCTTGGCCACGGCGCGGACTATGTGATTGAGGATTACAAGCTGGCGGTGATCACCGCGGCCAAAGCGTTAACGGCCACCGCGGTAGACCTACTGGGCGACGGGGCCGCAATCGCGGGAAATATCATCGCCGGTCACCGGCCCGAAATGACCAAGGAAGAATACTTGAAATTCATGCGCCAAATGGCGTCGGAAGAAACTTTCGAGAGCAATTAGCATTATGTTAAGCACTGATCGACTGAAAGAATTGGCCTGCGCCGCCATCGACGAGAAATCCAGCGAGATCATCGGCATCGCCCAGGATATCCTGGCCCACCCTGAGCCGGGATTCTCCGAGGTCCGTACGGCGCAAGTAGTTGCAAAAAAGTTCACCGAACTTGGTATAGAGCACAAACAGGGACTGGCCATTACCGGGGTCAAAGGTCGGTTTGCCGGAGGAGCCGGACCCGGCCCCAAAGTAGCGATCATCGGAGAGTTGGATTCTCTGCTGGTTGGCGAGCATCCCCACGCCGACTCGGAAACCAGCGCCGCCCATGCCTGCGGCCACCATTGCCAGATCGGGATGATGCTGGGCGCAACCATGGGTTTGTTAACTCCCCAAGTCCGTGAGCAGTTGAACGGGGAAGTTGTCCCCTTCGCCGTGCCCGCCGAAGAGTTCATCGAAGTTGAGCGAAGGCTGCAGATGCGGACCGAAGGCAAGCTGGAGTTCCTAGGAGGCAAGCAGGAGTTGATCCGGCTGGGCGAATTCGACGACGTGGACATGGCGGTGATGTGCCACACCGCCAGCGACATGGGCGAGCGTAAATTCGCCATGGGCGGAACCAGCAACGGCCACGTAGTGAAGTACGTTCAGTTCCTAGGCCGGGGCGCCCACGCGGGCAGCGCGCCCCACCGTGGCATCAACGCTTTGAACGCCGCGACCTTCGCCCTGCAAGCCATCAACGCTAACCGGGAACTCTACCAGGAAGAAGACACGGTACGCATCCACGGAATAATGACCAAAGGGGGAGAGGCGGTCAGCGCCGTACCCGCTGAGGTGAAGCTGGAGTGGCGTGTCCGCTCTGGTACACCCGACGCGGTGGTGCGCAACTCAGCGATAGTTGACCGCTGCTTTAAAGCAGGCGCCATGGCCGTGGGCGCCTCGGTTAAGATCACCAACATACCCGGTTATCTTCCCATGCGCCACGACAACACCCTTCAGGAATTGTTCCGGAAGAACGCCACCGCCCTCTTGGGGGAGTCTTCCATATTGGTTATGTCTCCCCGCCGCAACCGGGGCGGTTCCACCGACATGGGCGACCTCAGCCACATCATCCCGGCCTGCCATCCCTACACCAGCGGAGCGGTTGGGGCCGGTCACAGCAAGGATTATGTCATCACCGACTATCAAAACGCGGTGGTCAATCCGGCGAAAATCATGGCGATGACAGTCATAGACTTGCTGGCGGACGGGGGCGCCGCGGGCAAAGAAGTCCTCGCCCGCCATCGTCCGGCGATGAAGAAAGACGCCTACGTCAAATTCCAGAGGGAACAAGCCGAGATAGTGGAGTTCTCCGGCGCGGGCTAGGCTCCAAGAAGATGCATCGCTCCCCCGGCGGCGAGAGGTATAGTCAGGTTGTCGTCCGGAGGCACCGGCGCCAGCTCTACTGAGGCGGCCACCGCCCCTCCCACCAACAATGCCCAGTGGTAAGGGAAGCGTCCGCTGCCCACTAGAACCGCCACAACTAATAGCGAGACCGCTAAGAAAGCTGCTGTTCCAACGGGCGATTTGCCAAACAGCCTGGGGCCTGGCATTCGCCTTCCTACCAACGCCGCGGCCGGATCTCCCAGCGCCAGAAAAAGCATCGCCGAAACAGCTACGACCGTGTCGAACAGCAAAAAGGCGATCAACCCGCCGATTACCATGTAGGTCGCCCCGGTGATCCGTCGGTCCTCTTCGGCCTTTAATAGAGGCGCGAACCACCGGACCAGGCATTGGTTAAACCACTCAACCTTAAACCGCGTCAACTCCATCCCCAAGCCGCCGGCGGACAGGATCCCCAATCCGGCCACCATAACGCTTTCGGGCAAGAAGATTCCCGCGATCGGGATGGTTGACCCGGCAGCGATGTGGAAAATCCTTCTCGGGACCGGCGGTTGAACTCCGGCCCCCCGCCCACCACCTCGAATAGGTAAGGTCATAGCATCATCCCGCCACGGAAGGCTCAAGAGAATCGGGGGAAATTCACTGATTCCTAGTCACGGCAAACCCGGTCGAAGGGTAGTTACACGTATTGCTCTGGGGTAGAGGAGGCTAAACGGCTGGGGCCACCGGTAACCAGTTTAGAGAACTAAACTAGAATCTCTGGCGGCGGATCTGAAGGCGAACTGGTTACAGGATACTCGAGGAATGATCCGGCTAGAACGTTATAGTCAAGTTGTCGCCGGCCCGCCACTTGAACTCACGGAATTTCGTATCCGGTGGGGCCTCAAAGACCATCCAACCATCCAATCCCATGCCTCTTTGCAACTCCACCGGTCCCCTGATGAAGCCCTTGGTCGCGGCGAATGTGCCGTCGGGTTCCAATTCCAGCACCTTTTCCGACTGGCTCCCCCTGACGGGTGGCGAATCGACTTGTTTTCCTAGCACACCCACATCAATGGGGAAATATTTGTTGGAAAGGATGTCCCTCAATTCGGCCGCCTGCCGGTCAACATTCAAGATGGCGCTGGTAGCGGTATGATTCTGGACCTTCAAGTGAACCACCACCAACTCCAATCCTTCTTGCGATGGCGCCACTCGGACGTAGGTCGGAACATCGTCTTCGATCACGGCCGTATAGCGCAATTCAGACATCCGGTCGATGCCAACCACGCTGATAACCAAGGTTCTGCCAGAGAAAAATTGGCCGAAAGCCGGGGAAGCATCCGAGCAACCTGACAGCGCCAGGATCGCCATAGACACCAGAGCCAACAATAAAGTTTTTCGCTTTCCCATAAAAGGCATACTCAAGATACGTTTCATATCAGATTTAAGAACCACTTGTCGCAAGAGTCGGCAACTTCCTAAGTTGGGGAACTAAACGGTCTAGCACGCCGAGGAAATAGTCCACTTCCTCGACCGTGTTCTCCCGGCCCAACGTCACCCGCAAACTACCCCGGGCCAGTTCAGCGGATTGGGCCAGAGCCAGGAGCACGTGGGACGGCTCCAGGGAACCGGAACTGCAGGCGCTGCCACTGGAAGCGGCAATGCCCGCCACGTCCAACCCCAGGAGGATCGCCTCGCCTTCTATTCCTTGAAAGGAGAAGTTCACGTTATTTGGCAATCTTTGGGTTTCATGGCCGTTTAAGTGACAATCCGGTATATTTTCGGCGATGTGTTGGATGATCCGGTCCCGAAGCGCGGTGCAGTGGACGCTGACCTCTTCCCGTTGAGCGTCGGCCGCTTCCAGCGCCGCTGCAAACCCGATTATGCCGGGGATGTTCTCGGTTCCGGACCGCCGTTCCCGCTCTTGCCCTCCACCCTGGATCAATGGCAGCAGGGGGGTGCCCCGCCGGATGTACAAAGCACCGGTGCCCTTGGGGCCGTAGAATTTATGGCCTGACAGGCTCATCATATCGACGCCCAAGTTTCGCAGGTTCAAATCTAAAAACCCGGCCGCCTGCACTCCATCGGTATGCATGACGATCGTCCGCTCCAATTCCGAGGCCCGGCGCGCGACAGCCTTGGAGATCTCGGCGATGGGATTGATGGTCCCAATCTCGTTGTTGGCGTACATCACCGTCACCATTGTGGTCCGGTCGGTGATGGCGTCGTAGACCTGCTCCGGATGGACCATTCCGAATGGATCCACCGGCAGATATGTCACGTCAAATCCGATGTTCTCCAGGTACTGGCAAGAGTGTAATACGGCGTGGTGCTCCACCGTGGAGGTAATGATGTGATTGCCGGTCTCCTCCAACGCCGTGGCCACCCCGTTGATGGCGGCGTTGTCGGATTCAGTACCGCTGCCGGTGAACACTATTTCTCCGGCCCGGCAATGCAGCACCTTCGCCACCCTCTCCCGGGCACCGTCCAGCGCGTAACGGGCTTCTTGACCAACCGTGTGCATGCTGGATGGATTCCCGTACAATCCGGTGAAATAGGGAAGCATGGCTTCCAGCACCCGGGGGTCGGTCGGGGTGGTTCCAGCATGGTCCAAATACACGATTTCCGGAGGCGGCATCTGTGCCCTCTGTTACTCTTTCAGCGGCCATTTCCCGGCGCCAATCCTGACTACCGGGCGGCGGACCTATTGTAGCACAGGCGGCTGAACGGAGACTGTTAAACACGGTTCCTGTTCCGGCGCCTGGCGAGCATTTTGATACCGTCCCGGCTTACGAAGCCCAACAATTCACCGTCTCTCATCACCGCCAGGCTACTTAACCTGCCGGTCTCCATCTGGTCCATCGCTTCTGACGCGGTATCCGCGGGGGTCAATACGGGCAGTGACCGCAAGGACAACATTGCTTGAGACAATAGAGTAGAACCCCACGCTTTTCTGGGGATACGGTCCATCAACCGCCGAGTGATCATGCCTTCGACATGTCCGTTCAATGAAACCGCTAACAGATTGTCATGTTCGGCCAAGCCCTGGGTAACCAAGGGAGAGTTCATCAACATTTCCCCAGGTAGTGTCCACCACTCCTCGTTCATTACGTCCGCTACCCGGTAGGTTTTTAGACGCTCTTTGGCCCGTTCCTGCCGGTAGGTCGCGGTGGCCGCGGAGAAGAGGAAGGCGCCGATCAATATAATCCATATCCCAGATATCCCAACAGCATGGAAATTATCAACGGCCAGGTAGCCGCCTCCCAAAGCGATCAACCCGCCTATCACTTGCCCTGCCCTCACCGCTATTTGTGTGGCTCGCCAGTAGCTCCCAGATAGCCCCCAGATGACGGACCTCAACACACGCCCTCCGTCCAGAGGAAAGCCCGGTAGCATGTTAAAGACGCCCAGCATCAGGTTTATGCTCATCAGCAACCGGAAAGCTAATTCCAGAGACGAGTTGGTGCCCTGAAATTGCAGCCAGAGGACCCAGAATATTCCGGCCAGCAAGATGCTACACAGCGGCCCGACAACCGTGATTACGAACTCGACGTAGGGGCGGCGCGCTTCGTGGGCCAGGTGCGAAACGCCGCCGAAGAAGAACAGCGTAATCCCGTCTACGGGGATGCCCTTACGAACCGCCACTAGGCTGTGGGAAAGCTCATGGGCAAGAACAGACACGAAGAACAGGACCGCAATCAACAACGCCCACGCCCAACGTCCGAGGGCAGTAGATTGAGATTGGTCGAACAGGTCGCCCAGGATTACGATCATCAGCAGGAAGATGAAGACCCAACTGAAGTGGATCTCAATGGGAATACCGAAGATTTTGCCCACGCGGATGGAAGGTCCCATCGATTATCTAAACCCGGTCTCCAGAATCCCATATCTCAGCGGAGCGGCCAGTATTAAGATTAATGCGGGAGCCGCACCGGCCGAAGCGCCGGCTCCTATGGATATGCCCAGTGGCAACGATTCGCCCTTGGGCGATCTTTCGTCATTTTCCGAGAGAGGTGGCGTATGCCACCAATTTGTAGACCAGCTTGGCCGCCGTATAGGAGCAGGCCGCCGGACCCTCAGCCGGGCATAATTCGGTGATATCGAACCCAACGATACGCCTTGTCTCAGCGACGCATCGCAACAACGAAACCATCTGGTACCAACTCAGCCCTCCCGGCTCCGGTGTCCCCACGGCGGGCATCAAGGCCGGGTCTAAAGCGTCGAGATCAATGCTAACGTATACCGTCGGTCCAAGATGCTCGACTATACCGCTGATCAACTCCCGGTCGTCGCAAGATGGCGGCCAGTAGAAAGTGGGTATAGAGGCTGATTTGATATAGTCCCGCTCTTCCGGGCAAAGACTGCGCACCCCTACTAATACGAGCGGGCACATCTCGTGGATTCTCCTGGCTCCCGATGCGTGGCCCCAAGGCGTGCCCATGTACTCGTTCCGCAGATCGGCATGGGCGTCGATGTAGAGCACCGAAATATCGGGATAAACCTCTAGATTAGCTTGGACCGAGCCGATACATACCGAGTGTTCGCCCCCTAACACGCCGACCAGCCTCCCGGAGTGTGCGTAACTACCGACAGCCGCCCGCACCCGTTTGACCATTTCGGCCGGCCCCCCCATATGGGCCTCAAGGGCCTGGGTGGTATGGATCCCGACCAATGAAACATCCAAATCAAGTTCGTGGTCGTAATCTTCAAGGCCATATGAGGCTTCAATGAGGGCGCCCGGTCCGTTCCTGGCCCCGCCTCGTAGAGAAGTCGTGCTGTCGTACGGTACCGGAATAAGCACGGCCCTGGCCTCATCTAGGCCGCTATTTTCGGCGGGGAGCGCCAGGAAGTTCGGAGGTATCCAGGACAGGTGTTCCGTTTCAGACACGGGGGCGATCCGGCGAACTGGCATCCAATGCGGTGCGTTGCTCCCGCACCTCGTTTCGCCCCTGCTCGGTGTCCAGCCACTCCAACCCCCGGTCTAGGAGCCATGTTTTCGCGTCCTGAAGTTGAAACAGACTTTTCACTTCAGACAAAGCCTGGTCGTGATCGAATGGCTGGCACGAAAATATATCGATGTTTACGTAATCGCGATTAGGGAATGTGTGTATGCTAATGTGGCTCTCCGCTATAATCACGAATCCGGAAACACCCGAATCCTGCTCCTTAGGAGCATCGTACTTCAATACTTCGGGCTCAGTAATTCGGGTCATACCCAGGGTTGCAGGGCAATCGGTCAAAAAGGACCGTACCAATTCAACGTCCCACATCCTATCAAGATCTCCACGGTATCCGTCGATCACCAGGTGCATCCTACCTCCCTCGGCCAATTTACGCCATATCGCGAATTATAGGGATACCCTACGCCTTGGCAAATCCATTCGTATGGAATATCATCACTCTCGATTACGAATTAATGCCATCTAGCCAATTGTAATTTTCACTCAATAGACGGCGGGATGCAACCCTATGGTAATACAAGACTCTAAATCGCTCATGATTCAGGCCACCGGCCTCACCCACTACTATGGTCCGTACGCGGCGATAGAGGATGTCAATTTTGGCGTGGAAAGAGGGGAGGTCCTGGGATTCTTGGGACCCAACGGCGCGGGCAAGACCACGACCATGCGTATCTTAACCGGATACATGCCCCCAACCAGGGGTAAAGTTACCCTTGACGACTTCGACATCGTGGAGCAGTCGCTGGAAGTCCGACGGAAGGTGGGCTACTTGCCGGAAACCGTCCCCCTTTATACTGACATGCCGGTGAACAGCTACCTCAAATACATGGGAACTTTGCGCCAGATGCCGCCCAAGGACATCAAACGCCGCATATCAGAGGTGATCGACGTTTGCCGGTTGGGCGACTATCGGTCAACCTTGATAGGAAAGTTATCCAAGGGGTTCCGGCAGCGGGTCGGCATCGCCCAAGCGATCCTCCACGAACCGGAAGTTCTGGTCTTGGACGAGCCCACCATTGGCATAGATCCGATACAAGTTGTGGAAACCAGGCGGCTTATCCAAGAGTTAGGCCGGGAACAAACCGTGGTGCTAAGCACCCATATCTTGCCCGAAGTTAGCATGATCTGCGATCGTGTTCTTATCATAAGCGAAGGTAAAATCGTGGCTGAGGACACCCCAGACAACCTGGCCGAGAGGTTGAAGGGGTCCGAGCAGATGGAAGTAGAGATCGGTGGTCCGGTGTCTCAGGTGTTACCGGCGTTGCGGGCCTTGAAAGGGGTGGCCAGTGCGTCTCACCGGTCAAACCATGGCAAGGAGATCTACACCATTCAAGCAAATGAGGGTCAGGACCTTAGGGACGAGATCTCCAGAACGGTGATCGGCGGTGGATGGAGCCTGCTTAGTATGCAAACCATGGGGATGAGCCTGGAAGAGATATTCCTGAAACTAACAACACACGAGGAGCTCTAGCGATGCGCACTGTCCAAGCAGTGGCTTGGAAAGAGATTCAGATCTACTTCTCCAGCCCCACCGCCTATATCGTAGCTATGATTTTTCTGGCTCTGGCCAGTTTCTTTTTTGTGAGGGACCTGAGCAACCCATTCCCGCAAGCGTCGATGAGCAGCTTTTTTCAAGGGGCTACCATCATACTGATCTTGTTGGCCCCCACGCTCACAATGCGGTTATTGGCGGAAGAGCAGAAATTAGGGACCATCGAGCTTTTGCTAACCTCACCGGTCCGGGACTGGGAGGTTGTATTGGGCAAATATATAGCCAGCCTGGTCTTTCTCCTAGGCACGATAGTGCTAACCCTATATTTTGTGCTTTTACTGATCATCTTTGCCGACCCGGACCCCGGTCCCATCTGGGCTGGCTATTTAGGATTGATTCTGTACGGCGCGGCAGCTCTTTCCATAGGTTTGCTAACTTCCACACTGACCAGCAACCAGATCGTAGCCGCCGTCGTTGCGATGGGCATTCTCTTGGTGCTTTACTTCACCGATTTCGCGGCCGCGACCCTGACCGGATTACCCGCCACAATCGTCAACGAGATCGGCTTGAAAAGCCACTTCGACGATTTCGAACGGGGTGTGATTGACACGAAACACATAGCCTACTATCTGCTGCTTACCTCCTTCTTCGTTTTCCTCTCGATACGGGCACTAGAGTCGCGGCGGTGGAGGTAGCATGAGCGAACAGCCTAGAGATTGGCGCCGGCGGCGGGGCGGCTCCGGCAGGCAGGATGAAGTAGCGGAGGAAGCTTCACCGGAACAACTTGTCGATCCGGAGGGACCTACTGAAGGCGGCGCCGGAGATGTGGAACTGTCCCGCACCCTCTTCAGCTTTTTGGAGCCGATTTTAGATGTCATAGGCTCCTACCGTTTTCCTATGGTCGTCGCCGGCGTGATCGCCTTGGTCTCCGGAATAATTGTGGTGGCGTTCGTCAGCTCCATGCGCATATACGGCATCGCCGACATCATCCTCGGCTTGGTTCTCATCGGCACGGTGGGCTTGATTTTCTTGAGCTCGGTGACGGCAGCATTTCTCAGCCGGACCGGCCGTTACGGCGTCAATTCTATAATAATGATGGCGGCGTTCATCGGGATCACATTGCTGATAGGCGTAGTCACTTTCGAGAACAACAAAAGGATCGATGTAACAGCCACCAACCAATTCAGCTTGGCTGAACGGACCAAACAGATTCTCAGCGATCTGGACGAACCGTTACGGGCCACGGCATTTTACAAAGACTTGGCATTAACCTCGGACCCCGCCCAAGCCAACAGGCGGGCTAAGGTCGAGGACACCCTGAAAGAGTTTGCGGCCCGCTCCGGGAAATTCACTTTCCGCATGGTCGACCCGGACTATAAGCCAGACATCGCCAACGCCTACTTCGGCGCCAGGCCTCTGGCTTTTGTTGCGGAGTCGGTGGTGGTGGAGTCCCTGGATTCAGACAAGATAGACGTGGTGCAGCCCACTGATCCATCCTACAGCCAATTGGAGCAGGATCTGGTGACCGGCATGCTGGTAGCTACCGGTGAAGAGCAAAAAGCGATCTACTTCCTGACCGGCCACGGGGAACGTAGCATCAACAGTTCTGGTGCCGACGGTTATAGTGAGCTACGTGCCGGCCTGGAACAAGACAACTATCGTGTGGCGCCCCTTACTTGGCCCCCCGATGACACAGAAGTGTCGGTGCCGGAAGACACCGCATTGTTGGTGATAGCCCGTCCAACCGGTGAACTTCCCGACACTCATGCCGCTGCTTTGAACCTTTATATGCAAGGCAAGTTCTTGAACAGCGACGGAATCGTGTCCGACCGGAGAGAAGGCGGCCGGATGATATTCTTGGCTGACACGGAGATCGTTGACACTTTCCGCCAGTTCTTGGCCATTTGGGGAGTCGTCGTTGGGAAAGGATACATCAGGGACTTGAGCCAATCCGTGCCGGGGAACCCCCAGATCCTTAGGGTTAGCGGATACAACCCTGAGGCGCCTCTGGAGATAGTCTTTCCCAGAGGCGTGCCTTTGCAACCCAGCTTCATGCCCTCCACATCCCCAATGATCGTGATCAACGATGGCCTCAGGAGACCCGTGCCTCTGGCCATGACTTCACCTAATAGCTACCTGATCGACGATCTAGATCGGGCTGACCCTATAACGGATGCTGGGGATAAGTCCGACCCGCGAGGTCCATTCTTCCCTGCTGTATTTGTTCAAGGGATAGGCCCGGTTGGCAGCCCGGCTCCCACGTCTCAGCCGCCGGATTCAGAGTTGTCCTGGCTGGTTGTTTTTGGTGACTCCGACTTCGTGTCAAATAGTTTCTTCAGCAGAGGCGGCGGCGCGGACCTTTTCCTGAACTCCGCCAACTACCTTCTTGGAGACTTCTCTCTGGTATCCATCCGCGACAAAGCTTTTACTTTCCGGGAGTTCAACCTAAACAAGAACGAGTTTAATTTCGTACGCTGGACATCTTGGGTGTTCTTGCCCGGATTGATGGGATTGATGGCCGCCCTCGTCTGGTGGGTACGGCGGTAGCCTGGTTAAAAAGGTTTGTTGATAAGCAGGTTTCTTAACCAAGGGGAAGAACCTAATCTCCGGCAAGGGCGCGTCGAAATAACATGAACCTACGTCTTTCAATCTTATTGGTTGCTATCTTGGTGCTGTTTGGCGGCACATTCTTGGTGGTGCGGTACTTTGGACCCACCGACCGGGAGCCGGAAGAGCCCTGGCTGTACCGCATCGACGAAGACAGCATTAAACGCATCGAGGTTACTAACGAGGGTCAGACAGTGATCTATAACCGATTGCCGGGAGGCCGTCGATGGTACATTCAAGGTGACCCTGAGATTCCAGTATTCCAGGACAAGTGGAGCGGCACACCCTTGTTGCTTAGCGGGCCTCGGGTCAACCGGGACCTAGCCGAAACAATCGAAAATCCAGCGTCCTACGGGTTGGACCCCCCTTTATCGATCATTAAAGTCGCCGACTCAAGCGGTCAGAGTTTCGAGTTTCATCTGGGTAGCAATACGCCAGACGATAAAAACCAGTACGCTAGGTTGGTTGGGCATCCCACGCTTTTCACTGTGCCGTCTATATGGGCCCAAGTGATAAACCGCCTGGCACTAGATCCGCCCTACTTGCGCCTGTTCCAGTTGAAAGACAACCCACTGGTGTTCATCCAGATAACCGAGCAAGACCAAACCGTGGCCTACGGCAAGGTCGGCGACGGCGATTCGGCGTGGGCTATTTTGGACCCTGTAGAACTGCAGCCCAGCGAGGAGCCGGTTCTGGCGGACAAGTGGGGCAACACTCCTGAGATGCTCAGCGGCCCAAGAGCCGACGATATTCTGGCGGAAGATATCGATAACTTCGCTGAATACGGTCTGGACCCACCCAAGACAAAAATACGATTGGGACTTGCCGCGGGGGCGGACGTAGAGTTTTACTTGGGTGACACAACGCCCGACGGAGAACACCGCTACGCCAGCCTGTTGGGGGGCTATCGAGTATTCTCGATGCCGATCGAACGGGCACAACGGATAAGCGCATTGGTCACCGACCCACCGGTTCGGCCGGAGGACAAACCCAATCCTGGTTCGGGTTGACAGACTTAGCTCATCTATGTCACAACCTAAGGGCTAAAGAGACATGAAGCAGGGGCGCCTCGACATGATCGAGGCGCCCTTATTTGTCGAGGAGATTTATTTGAAAGCTGAAATTTTTTCCATTGGGACCGAGCTTTTGATGGGCGAACTGACGGATACCAATGCCGCATGGATCGCCACTAGGTTGCCCGCCCTGGGTATCCAACTCCGGTGGGTGTCCATCGTCGGAGACAACCTGGATATGCTATCCGAAGCCTTTTCCCGGGGGCTGGAACGCTCGGACATTATCTTCACCACCGGCGGCCTAGGGCCGACTCAGGACGACTTGACCAGGGAAGGCGTGGCGGCAGCCCTAGGGGAGACGCCTACGGTCCAGGAAGAAGCGGTTCGGCACCTGGAACAGCAATTCCGGGACCGGGGTACCGACATGCCTTCCCGCAACATAAAACAAGCCCAGTTGATTCCCTCAGCCCAATTCATCACCAACCGAAACGGCACCGCCCCCGGTTGGTGGGCGGAACGCGACGGCGGCATCATCGTGTCGATGCCCGGCCCTCCTGCGGAGATGCACGCGATCTGGGACGAAGAGGTGGCGCCCCGGCTACTTAAGTTAGTGGACGGCGAGGTGACAATCACCCGGAACATCAAAACCATGGGTTTGTCGGAAGCGGCGATCGACGAAATAATATCCGAGTTCTTTGGTAAGGAGAATCCCTACTTAGGCATCTACTCCAAGGCCGACGGGAATCACTTGAGGATAATCGCCAGAGCGCCAGACGATGCAGCCGCCCGGCTTCTGATCGCCCCGGTCGAAAAAGCCATTGAGGAACGATTGGGCCCCCACATCTGGGGATACGATGAGGAAACCCCGGAACATGCCGTCGGCGTACTCCTGCGGCAGCGGGGCCTGACTCTGGCAACCATGGAATCATGCACCGGAGGATACTTGGTCAACAGCTTAACCGACTCCCCGGATAGCGCCAGCTACTTCAAGGGAGGAGTGGTGGCGATTGGCGACGGCGTAAAGATCGCTCACGGCGTGCCGGCGGAAGTCATAGAGCGGCACGGCCCTGTTAGCCAAGAGACGGCCAACGCCATGGCCCAAGCGGTCCGGAAGGTATTGGGGTCCGATTACGGTATCGGCATAGCGGGCGACGACGGGTCGCCGCCCGGGGACGGTCCGACGGCCGGACTGGCCTACCTATCCATCGTTGGTCCCAACGGTTCAAAAGAGATGGAACTGCGGGTGCCCCCCAGGCGGGTCACCGTGAAACGGCGTATGTCCAACAATGCGCTGATTGAATTAAGCAAATTAATCTCGTCGGAAGGCGTCCGGTAGGATTTCAGCATTTTCAGCAAGTCCGCTTCTTACAAAAGAAGGGATATATGGGAGGTTTCTCTGGGGAGAAAATGACCTCCCGGTAGTCCTCCTTCGCGGGGGGATAAAGCTGCGGGCCAAATCAGATTAATACGATAGGGGTACGGCTAGCCGTACCCCTATCGTATTAATCATAATCGGACCAGTCGCCGGTGGTTTACAAAGTCAGCTGGCGGTACAGCATGGGCAGCCGCTCCGGCAGGGCCCAAATGTCCCCTAACACCTCGTATCCCATGTCGCCACACATGCCCTTTAGGTAATCGTGCCCCGATTTATCCACCGTGAGGCAGAACGGGGTAATGTCCTTTCGTTTGGCCTCTAGCAGGGCCATGTGGGTATCGTGGACGGCGTACTCCTTCTCCACTCCTTCCCGGCTGTAGCCCCGGTCCTGGGGCCGGCCATCGCTGATCAGGAAGAGAATCTTCGTGGTAGCGTCGATCTTTTCCAGCTTGGTGATGGAATGCCGTATGGCGGCGCCCATGCGAGTGGCATGGAGCGGAGTCACCTTGTCGATACGCCGCTTTACCTTATCTCCGAATCCTTCGTCGATGTCTTTTATTACGTAGAACTCCACGTTCTCTCTGCCGTAGCCCGAGAAGCCGTAGATGCCATAGGTGTCTCCGATAGCTTCCAGGGCCTGGATGAGCAACGTGGTACTTTCCTTTTCCAGGTCGATGATGCGCTTGTAGTTCCGGCGCACCAAGCCTTCCCGGCGCCGGCGCAGCCACACCATGTACTCCACCGGGTCATCGGGGGCGTCCCGGTCGTCCACCACTTGACGGCCTTCGTCGATGGCTTCGGCGGTGGATGCGCTCATGTCCAGCAGAAACACCACTGCCACATCCCGCCGGTTCCGGTTGCGATGCCAGTAGATCTTCTCATCCGGCGGGACATTCATACGTAGGTCGGCCCAAGCTTCCAAAGCGGCGTTGAGGTCAATGTCCTCCCCGTCGGTCAGCCGGTAGATCTTCTTCATGCTCTCAGGCATGATCAGCTCGAACTGTCGCTTGATGTGGTTGGACAGAGAGAGATAATTTTTCAGAGCGTCGTTGTAGAAGGTTGTGTCACCCTCGTCCACGATTTTCTCTTTGACGATGCACCACCGCGGCTTGTAGTCATTGGCCCTAAAATCCCACTCGTCGTAGGCAAATGTCTTGGGTTCCCGGGCCTCTAGTTCTCCGCCTTGATCGTCGTCGTGCAGCAGAGGACCGTAACCCTGCCCCGGCTGAGAGTTAGGCGGCGGCGTTCCGGCTTCTTTCATCAGATTCTGGGCAAAGGCGTTCATGCTGTCGTTGATGTCGCCTTGTTCGGCGTCCAACTCCAGCTCTGAGCTTTCCTGGAGGAGCTGTTCCAGCATCTCTTGGGAGATAGGCTCACCCTCGCCTTGCTGATCCTGGTCGGACTGCAACCTGGTTAATAGCTGAACCATCTCCGGCTTGAAGTCTCCACGGTAGTCCACCGGCTCGGGCGACTCCCGGGACTCCCCCTCGCCGGACTCTCCAGAAGCGTCCTGGCCGGCTTGCAACTGGTCAATGAGGGATTCGTATTCTTCTTCCGAAAAGTCGCCGGGCTCCTCCAAGTCTTCCTGTTCCCAATCTTCTTCCGGCGGGTTTTCGTTGGCGATCCGGGAAATGATCTCGTAAGCCCTCAAAGTGGCTTCCGCGGTGTCTTCCACTTCCGCTTGGGCATTGCGCAGTTCATGCAGAATCTGGGCCAAGACGACCGCGGCGTCTTTGTACTCGACGGGCACCGGCAGTTCGGTGAACTGCTCCAAGCTCATGTGGATAAGCAGCTCTACTAGAGCCTGTTGCACGCCCATCTCTTCAATATTCGGACGGTTGGCCAACGCCTCGTCCTGGACCCGGTTCGCGGCGACGCGTATACCCGGGTATTCCACCTTGATCCGGTAGTCCAGACGGCAGTCCTCCAGCACGGTGAAGAGATCGAACGCCAGTTGGCGATCTTGGAACAGAGACAAGAACCGGCCGATGTCGGTTAGAGATTGGCTGGGCTCAACGCCCTCCTCCTCCGCCGCGGCCTTTTTCCCGGCGTTAACCTCGTCCTCAAGGGGAGATCGGCGGTCATCGAACAGTCCGCTGGGCTTGGTGAAATCAAATAGGAAACTGCCGAACTCCAAGTGGCCCACCTGATGGGTGGAAACCACCTTGAACCAGGAGAAGTTGTCTTGCTTGTCGGGATAATGGTCCACGATCGTGGGTAGGAAAACCTTGGTGCCATCGGTGGAAGCAGAATCCTCATCAACCCAACCGATGTTCTTCCTAACCAATTCTTGGGTGTCTAGAACGTCAATTGACGAGCCAGACAAGGCGCTGCAATACAGCCGGATGATACCCTTCACCCGGTCCAGTTCCAGGCTTGATGATAAGGTTTCCAGCATCGCGACGGAAGTGTTGGACTCTATCTTGAAGAAAGCGATGCCGCTTTCCGGGTTGTCCTTGAGCAGGTCCATGCCGCGGTGGAACCAAGAGTCCAATTGGCTGATGGTGATGCGTTCCAGCACGCTGCTAAGGCTCTTGAGGAAAGGCGGCACGGCCTCGGGGGAAACCGCCAGCAAGGTCTCGCAAAGATCCAGGATATATCCCTGGGAGCCGGCGGGGACCTTACTCAAGGATTGGGTGCCGTCGGCCAAGAAACGGGATGTTTCCCGAAGGCCCACTTTCGCCAACCGCTCTCCTAGCTTGAGGAAACGGCCAGTCTGGTTTTCGTCCACCTGCTGCAGTGCCCTGGGCACCAACTCTAAACAGGTTTTAATCTCACGCCAACTACCATCGATCAAAGCTCGCGCCATGGAGAGAAAGGCCTCGCGCTCCCGGCCCATCGCCGGCAAAACGTCCCGGCCCAACACCAGACATTCGCCGGCGACGTCGTAGGACTTGTAGGACATTGCCTCGATCAAGGAAGCGAATACCTCCACATCCCAGAAAGGTAGATTACGAACTAGGTCAGGGCTGACTTCGAAGAACTTGGCCGCCAGCGTGCTGGATTTCCAAGTGCCCTTATACAAACTGCGGCCCAGGCCGGCCCAACGGGGTATGTATTGCGGCCTGAGATTGGGAACTATGGACGAACTGGCTTTGAAGAATGCCACCGCAAGCGTGGGCGAATCTTGCGCCAGATAGGTGCCGCACCGCGCCCATTGCATGAACGAAGGGAAGGACAGGAACCGGGAGACTTGAGGTCCGACCTTGTAGTACTCTACCGCCGATTCCCAGGATCGAACCGTCTGGGTCCCGATGGCCAGGCCTTCTTTCGCCCAGAGGACAAGTTCCTCTTCGCCGAAAGCCGCCTCTATCGTTTCCACGGCTTCTTGGTAGGCTTCCAGAACCGCCGGGGGTAACTTGGCAAGCTCAACTTCTATTCCCGCTAGAGGAGACGTACTCAACTTAGTGTTCCTCCTTTACCGTCCCATCCTCCAAAAGTTCCAAGAACTGCTGGAGGATTTTTGCCGTCGCGCCGAAAACTAGATGCTCATTATAAGCGTAGGACCGGCTTGTGACCGGCACGCCATCTTCAAAACGGGTCTCAACCCGGTGGTTCAACGGATCATTGAGATCGGCCACGGGGATTTCCAGGACCTCGGCGATCTCATCCGCGCTGGGATTGAAGGGGTAGGGATAGGGTATGGTGCCCACGTACACGTTTACTTTGAAATGGCTCCTGGTAACGACATCGTCCAATTCTCCCAGGATGGTTACGTCGGACCGGTCGATACCCATTTCCTCTTCGGTCTCCCGCAACGCCGTATCCAGCGAGTCCCGGTCTTCAGGGTCCCTGGCTCCTCCAGGTAGGGAAATCTCCCCTTTGTGGTGCTCCACCTGCTGGGACCGCTTGTTCAACAGAATACAATATTCGCCGTCTTTGGGGTATAGCAGCAGCAGAACAGAGGCAGGCGTTAGAGATGGTTCGCCCACCGTCTGTTTAGTACGGTGGGCTAGAACTTGGCTGACGATGTCCGGAGGAGATAAGGCCATCAAACCCCTACTCGAATATAGAAGACACCACTTCTTCGATGCTTCGCTGGAGTTCCGGTTCGTCGGTCAGGGTCCACACGATGGCCACCTGGCAAGCCCGGCGGATACTAATACCCTCGGAAATCAACTTCCCGGCGTAGATCAACAAGCGGGTGCTGGCGCCTTCCTGGAGGCCATGCTCTTTCAAGTTGCGTATCTTTTCCCCCAGCTTGGCTAGGGAGTCCGCTATCTCCGTGGAACACCCGCTCTCGCGGGCAATAATCTCAGATTCAATGTCCCTTGGGGGATAGTCAAATTCTATTGACATGAACCGCTGCCTGGTGCTGTGCTTCAAGTCCTTCAAGGCGCTCTGGTAACCGGGGTTGTAGGAGATGCACAGCAGAAACCGGTCGTCCGCCTCGACGATAGAACCGGTTTTCTCTATGGGCAATATGCGCCGGTGGTCGGTCAACGGGTGGATCAGAACCGTGGTGTCCTTACGGGCCTCGACAACCTCATCCAGGTAGAGGATAGCGCCGTTCTTTACCGCCCGAGTCATGGGGCCGTCGATCCAACGGGTCCCGTTAGCGTCTAAAAGATACCTGCCCACCAAGTCGCTGGCCGTAAGGTCTTCATGGCAAGCGATGGTGACCAGAGGTACCCTGACTTCTCCTTCTTTGAGTTCCTCGGTGCCCTCTCCTTTCGCAACGCTTAGAGGGCGGCCGAGCTTCCAGGCCATATATTCCACGAATCTGGTCTTGCCGCAACCGGTGGGACCTTTTAGCAACACCGGAATATGCTGATGGTAGGCCGCAGTGAAAAGATCTAATTCGTCGCCAACGACCCGGTAGTAAGGCTCGTCGCGTACCAAGAATTCCTCGATGGCGTATTCTTTATAACTCGGCTGATCTGTCTGTACCATTAGCCTCTCTCTGTCCTCACGCTTACTCTATTTTCCCACAGAGCCATAACCGTTTGTTCCAAAGCGGATACATCGCTGGAGTTATCCACCACCAAGTCAGACCGCTCTATCCGCTCGGCAGGGTCCATCTGCGAATCGATGCGCCGACGGGCTTCCTTTTCATCCATGCCATTACGGGCTTGAAGTCTTTCAACCACCGATTCAACAGACGAGTCGGTGGTCCAAACCTCATCAACTAGGGAGTCCCATCCGGCTTCGAATAAAAGGGCGGCCTCGACGACCACCGTCGAAGCACCTTGATCCCGCAAAACCTGTATCCTGTCCGCCACCATCCTAGCCATGCGAGGATGCATTATAGCGTTCAATTTTTCCAGTTGCTGGGGGTCTGAAAACACTATGGCACCCAGTTTTTGCCGGTCAATCTCGCCACTGGGCTGCAATATTTCCTTACCGAAGGTATCGACTACCTCGCGCCAGCTTTCGGAATTGGGAGCATAAGCCTCGTGACCGACCTCGTCGGCGCTGATGACGGCCGCCCCCAGTGACTGCAACAAGCGTGCAACCTCGCTCTTACCCGTCCCTATACCCCCGGTGAGTCCGATGACCAACATGAGTTTCCGGCCTCCGGCCCAATAACTTTGCCGGTCATAAATAGTCTAGCTTGACCTCGACCGGCCTTTGAGGATTCTAACGACTGAGTCATTCTACCAACGCAGCCTCAGATGGTCAACATCAGTAACGCCAGCGACAGAACTCGGAATCTAAGGCGGTGCACACGTTAAACCGGTATGGGCAGTGGACGCTGGCGGTAGGTAAACCGTGGAAGGTATGACGAAAAGATTTGCCGTTCTCCGGCCTGGTTAAGACTGGGATGAGCCAGTGGTTTTAGACTGAAACCGGATCTCACCCCATTTTGTGAGGTAGGTCTCCTGCAAATCTCGAAACATACTCTGATATTCTTCACTCTTTATGGGATTCGTGGTCATGATAACCGCGTCTTCCCGGTTGTCTGAATAGTATGCCTTGCGGGCGCCCACGTTCTTGAACCCATATTTTTCGTAAAGCCGCTGGGCGATAAAGTTGGAAACCCGGACCTCCAAAGTCATTACCTCAGAGCCGTATTCGACGGCTTCTCGCAACGAACCTATGAGAAGCAATTCACCTATTCCGTTTCCTCGCAGACTTTCCCGCACCGCAATCTCGGTGATGTGGGCCTCGTCCCCCTGATACCAGACGCTAACGTAACCGGAGATGGGAGTAGGAGAAGCGATGTCTCCCTGGCTACCCGGCACCAAGCGTTGGGCACTCGTCAATACCCGGGACCACAAAGACCGGGACCCCTCCGGATCGGCGTCCGTAGGAGGTTGTTCTTCCTCCGCCGCCTCACAAGCCACTAGGTAGCAAGCGTAGCGGTTGTTCAACTCTCGCTTAAAAGGGGTGGTGATCCAGAGGGGGGAAAACGCCTCCCTCTCAATCTCAATCACCTGGTCAATGTCTCCAGTTTGGAGACGCCGCAGTAAAACGTTCATCGATCTCTACGACCGGACTGCAGGATTCAACTGGAGCATGTCAGCCAGCGTACGTGGTCCGGAAATTGGCCCCATTTTAGCATAGAGCCGCCTTTCTAATGTAACTGGGTTGTCAGCCAGTTACTGACAAACGCTTCAATCCTTTATACTTAAATATATCGCGGATTCCGCTGGATAATCAGGGATCGGCTGGGCGCGAACTGGGTGATAGCCTCGGCTATAGGAGTGTAGGGATGCGGGTTCGAACCTTCCCGGCTAAGTTGCTGCCGGCGGCGGCACTGTTCATTCTCTTGTTGACCGCGGCATGCGGAGGCGACGAAGTTACTCCGGAGGGCACTGAGGCGGGGCAGCCTGTCTCTTCCTCCCCGGCTGTCGCCCTCCCGTCCACCACGGTCCAACCCCCCACCCAATCGCCAAAAAAGGACCCCACGCCGGCCGCCACACCGGTTCCATCGGTGATGCCAACCGTGATTCCGGCGGTTGTGGCAACGCCGATCCCTTCTCCCACGGCAACGACTCCTCCTATCACGCCGCCATCAGCGACGGAACCGGCGTCTACTCCCGGACCATCGCCCGTGCCTCAGACCGCTGCGTTGCAATTGGAAGTAACTTTCCCTCCGGAAGACATGGTGGTGGACAAAGATGTCATCACAGTTACCGGTATCTCCTCACCCGATGCCACGGTGAGCATCAACGGCAGGCTGGCCATTCCCGACGCCGAGGGCCATTTTTCCTTGGAATTAATCATTTTCCCCGACGACAACCCTCTGGCGATCGAGGTGATTGCTACATCGATTGCCGGGGAGGAACTGTCCCTGGTGCGCACGGTGATTTTCGTCCCTTAATCCCACACCAGACTGCCCGCCAGCAGCCGCCAAACGACGGAGGCCCTAAAAATGTTAAGACCGAACGCCGGAGCAAAAATAGGCTCGTCAAGCTCACCGCGATCCGTGGGGATACCTTTTTCGGTTCGTCCTGAGCCTGTCGAAGGACCCAGTCGGAGGAGTTCGATCTCGATTCTTGGAATCGTGCTCCTGACGCTGGCTCTGGCCTTAGCCGCATCCAGCGGAACCGCCGGAGCCGCTGGACCGCGTCAATCGCCCCAAACCGGCATCTTTGGAGAAGTCGTGGTTATCACCGGGGACCATCCTAGGGCGGTGGCCGGTGAGATCGACATCATTCTAGAAACTCCCAACGGCCCGGTGGAGATAACCGCCAACCCTGACACGGAGATTCGGGTTCCGGGACTGGAGCAGCCCACGGTGGACGACATCCCGTTGGGCAGCGCCGTGGCGGTTTTGGCGGTCAACGGCCAGGCTATTTCGATCCTCGTTATACCGGTCCATCCGGTGCGGTCCCGTCACTTCACCGGAATCGTGACCGGCGTAGGAGAAGACGGAGTCGTAGACATCCAAGACGCTGATGGCCGGAAGATTTCTTCCCCCTCGGCCGGTGACCCGTCCATATTAAAGCCAGGTGACTTGGTCACCGCCGTTCTGGAGCAAGACCTAAGCACCGGTTCTCTTTTGATCACCGGGCTAGACGGGGCCTTGGACAACCTGAAGCGCATCGAGGCGGCACTCGAGCAGGCCGAGAAGACCCAGGCAGCGGGCAAATTGTCGGCCTTGCGGCAACGGTTGAACGAAAACGCCGATCGCCACTTAACGCTGGCCCAAGACGTGCTGGCGGGAACCGATTCCTCACGGCACAGCCAGTTTCAAGAACGATTGACTAAAGCCCAAAACGCTTATGCCCGAGGAATGTCACGTTTCGGGGCTGGAAAACCCTCAGCCACTGTTTCGGGCATCGTCACCTCCATCGACCTAAATCGAAAATTGTTGACGGTGCAGCCTTCCGGACTTCCTGCGGTGCAGGTAATCATCGATGGCGCGACCGCCATCAGGTTCCAAGGAAGGGACATCTCCTTCAGCCGTTTGGACTTGGCCAACCGGGTTCAAGTCCGCTACGACCTGGAATCCCGGACCGCCAGCCGGGTTTTGGTATCCGCCGGAGCAACCCTGGACAGAACCACCGCCAAAGAATTGTTAACAACAGTGGACCCAGGGGCCGTCAACGGGCCCATCATCCAGCTCGACCTTGATACCAGCTACGACGCACTCCCGAGGATCACCATTCGGGACTCAGCAACCCAGGCCACCGTGACCCTTAATGTATTGCCGGAAAGTGTTCTTCTAGTGGACGGTTCCCCAACCAGGCTGGGGAAAGAGCTATTGGACACCAACGTGACGGCGATTTTCCAACCTGACTCCCTGGCGTTGATCGAGTTGGATTCCCAAGCCGGGGTTGGGGACAGCCCGCCGGTTCGAGGAGTGATACACCGGTTCGTCGCCAAAGCCCTGCCCGGCAACCTGTCGATCATGACCAAGGATGGAGAGATCCGGTCATTCACTCGTACAGGCGAGACGGTGGTTCGGCGGGACGGCCGCCGCGTATCCATCAGCGAAGTCAGGTTGGGCGACTTGGTCCGAGCTAATACCCGCATCCTGGAGACAGCCGGAGCGGCTGGGAATGCCGTACCGGTGTTGGGGGTTCTCAGCCTCAGTTCACCGCCACCGGCGTCGATCAAAGGGGTTATCGCGGGGATTACAAGCGCGGACCAAGGATCCACTAGAGTGACGATCACTACCAACAAGTTGGATATGGTGGTGATTCTGGTGAACGCCGAAACTCAGGTGGTTCAAACGGGGAGATCGATAGGAGTCGACGGCCTGTCCCTGGGCCAGCGCGTGGTGAACGGCGCCTACTATCCTATAACCGGAAAGACGGACCGATTGATTGTCCAACCGCCTCGCGCTGCCCGGATAAGCGGGGAAATCACTCTGGTCGAAGAGTACTTGTCGACCGTAACCATTCAGCCCCGCCGGGGCGATCCGGTGATACTGCTGTTCCCAAAGGCAGACCCCCCCGCCATCTCACGCAAAAACAAACGCGGCCTAAAGTTCAGCGACCTGAAGACCGGAGACCGGGTGCGCGCCGCCTTTTACGACCCTGCCACCAACCGGGCGCTCCGGCTGGTGCTGGCCCCGGACCCCGATCTGGATTATTAGCAATGGGGAGGGACGACCCCCCACTCTAGCTCTCCCCCGTCAAGAAAGAGAGGAGAATTGCAGGCTTACACGCTTCGGTGTGGGGGTCTATGGCGTTCACGACCTCCCCTGTAATTCCGTAGAATGCCTCAGGGGCCATGTCCTCCGGTGGTGCTTGTGCTGGGTTAGTACCGTTAGACACAGAGGCAGGTCTGGGCTCTTGGTACGTTTCCGTAGTCACTTCGATAGCCCTCTGAATCGTCATCTGTCCGTATGTCTCCTTCCCGTGGTGTTCCTCCCACTTAGGACGAAACAACCCACTTGCCCTGAATAGCCTGTCTACCCTTTCGGCGTCACGCCCTGTCCAGAAAGCCAGATGTGAGCACAAAGCCAAATCCGCCTCACTGTGGCTCGGATAATCTCCCCAGTCACCGCTCCACAGTCGCCGGAAGGCATCGCCATTGCGGGCGTAAAAAGCCTTCTGCAGAAGTGCATCATCGTCCAGGTTAACTGGCTGAACGGCTGATTC